>JAJQBQ010000018.1:174132-182689 GCA_021203205.1 Lachnospiraceae bacterium
ATAACTGTTATGGTCTGACCGAACTGAACTTAACCGGATTTAATACCGCCGCAGTCACGAATATGGCAACTATGTTCTATAATTGCGATGGATTGACCGAACTTGACCTGAGCAGTTTTGATACCTCCAGTGTTACAGGTATGCGCGGTATGTTCTGGAACTGCACATATCTGACAACTATTTGGGTAAGTACGCTGTGGACAACAGAGAATGTAACAAATGGAACAATGATGTTTAATGGCTGCAGCAGTCTTGTAGGAGTTATCTACTTTGATTCATCAAAGACGGATTACACCTATGCAAATTACACAGATGGTTACCTTACTCTCAAAGAGTAAAAGAATGTTACTGCAAAAGGCTAAAATCTAACTGTTCTGTTTCCGCCGGTTTTGGAAAGCCTGCAATGGGCATTCCGAAGCCGGCGGAAATGTTTCGCTTGACATTTTCCGGGTGATTCTGCAAAATAAGGGCACAGTAAGAGAAACAGACCAGGCTGGGATTATTTACATAATTCTTCAAAACGAACCTTGTTAACAAAACAGGTTTGTGGTACTATTAGTGCCTGCGGGTTATTGCACTGTGCGGACTGCCCGGAGGAGATCAAAGAGAGCATATTCACAGGACTCAACAATCTGAAGATGTATACACTTCCTGACGCGAGGTGTGATGAGCAGATTGGCATCATTATCGAAGTGAAGTAAGCAGAAAACGCCCGGTTTGAGCAGGAGTGTGAAACAGCGCGAAAGCAGATCAACGACAGCGATTATACTGCGGAATTAAGGGAAGACGGCATGCGGATCCTGTTGAAGTACGGGATCGCGTGCTATAAGAGGCAGTGTAAGGTGGTTGTGGAACAAGAGGTGAACTATGAGAACATTTGAAAAATCATCGAAATTAGATAATGTCCTGTACGACGTGCGCGGTCCGGTGGTGGACGAGGCGGCGCGCATGGAGGAGCAGGGCTTAAAGATTTTAAAGCTGAATATCGGCAATCCGGCACCCTTCGGGTTTACGGCCCCGGACGAGGTGATCACCGACATGCGCAACTCCATCGCGGGTTCTCAGGGCTACTCGGATGCCCGGGGGATTTTCCCGGCCCGCAAGGCCATCATGCAGTATGCGCAGCTGCGGGGGATACCGAATGTCACCATGAAGGACATATACACCGGCAACGGCGCCAGCGAGCTGATCCAGCTTTCCATGCACGCGCTCTTAAACAACGGTGATGAGATCCTGATCCCGGCGCCGGACTACCCGCTGTGGACCGCCTGCGCGAACCTGGCCGGCGGCAAGGCCGTGCACTACATCTGCGACGAACAGGCGGACTGGTACCCGGACATCGAGGATATCAAATCCAAGGTCAACGAGCGCACGAAGGCCATCGTCATCATCAACCCGAACAATCCGACCGGCGCGGTTTACTCGAAGGATCTTCTGGAGCAGATCGTGCAGATCGCGCGTGAGCATGAGCTCATCATCTTTTCGGATGAGATTTACGATCGCCTGATCATGGACGGCGGGCAGCACACATCCATCGCGTCGCTGGCACCGGATCTGTTCTGCGTGACCTTCAGCGGCCTGTCGAAGTCCCACATGATCTGCGGCTTCCGCGTGGGCTGGATGATTTTCTCCGGAAACAAGGCCATCGCGAAGGATTATATCGACGGCGTGAACATGCTTTCCAACATGCGCCTGTGCTCGAACGTGCCGGGGCAGTCGGTCATCCAGACCGCGCTGGGCGGCTACCAGAGCGTGAACGAATACATCGTGCCGGGCGGGCGCATCTACGAGCAGCGCGATGTGATCTACAATGCGCTGACGCAGATCCCGGGCATCACGGCGGTGAAGCCGAAAGCGGCATTCTATATTTTCCCGAAAATCGATGTGCAGAAGTTTAACATCACGGACGACACGCAGTTCGCGCTGGATTTCTTAAAGGCGAAGCATGTCCTCTTTGTGCCGGGCAGCGGCTTTAACTGGAAGAATCCGGATCACTTCCGCATCGTTTACCTGCCGCGGACGGATGTTTTAAAGGAGGCCTGCGAGAAGTTGGGAGACTTCCTGGAGACGTATCATCAGTAGATTATGAAAAATATTTGTACTTTATGCCCAAGAAACTGCAAAGCAGACAGAGCCGCCGGAAACGGCGGCTTTTGCGGTGCCCCGGCGGATATCCGCGTGGACAGGGCTTCGCTCCATATGTGGGAGGAGCCGTGCATCAGCGGGTGGCGCGGCTCCGGTACCGTGTTTTTTGTGGGGTGTAATTTGAAGTGCGTGTACTGTCAAAATTTTCCGATTGCGCAGGGAGCGTCGGAGGCCGGACACTCGGAGGAGCCGGAGAAGACCGGAACCGGACAGGGAGAGAATTTCAGAGAAGCCGGAATTGAACAGAGAGAGAATTCCGGAGAAATTGGAATTGGACAGAGAGAGAATTCCGGAGAAACCGGAATTAAACAGACAGAAAATCCGGATAAAACGGGAGTTGTCGTGACGGATGGTTCGAAAATCATGGAAACCGGAAGTACGGTGATTGCCGGGCAATCCCTCGCTCCGGGAGAACTCGCGGAGCTTTTCCTGCGCCTGGAGGATGCCGGTGCCCACAATATCAACCTTGTGACAGCCGCCCATTTCGTGCCGGGAGTCCGGGGCGCGCTGGTGCGGGCGAAGGAGGAAGGCCTAAGCGTTCCGGTCGTGTACAACAGCAGCGGTTATGAGCTGCCGGAAACTTTGCGAATGCTGGACGGCCTTATCGATATCTACATGCCGGATTTTAAATATATGTCGCCGAAGCTGGCGGCACGGTATTCCCATGCGCCGGATTACCCGGAGGTGGCGAAGGCGGCGTTAAAGGAGATGTTCCGTCAGGTCGGGGCTCCCGTATTTGTGAAAGAAACACAGTGCGAAGTTAAAAAGGAGTTTTCCGATTTCAATGGAGCGTCGGAAAACGCAAAGAGGATGCCAGCGGTCAATCAGCAGATGCCGGGGAACAGCCAGACAGAGCCTCCGGTAAATCCTTCCCGGATGATGCTGAAGCGCGGCATGCTGGTGCGCTATCTCCTGCTTCCGGGCTGCGTGATCGACGGCAAGAGGATACTGAAATATCTCTATGAGACCTGGCACGACGACATCTGGATATCCATCATGAATCAGTACACACCGCAGCCGAAGCAGCTTCGGGATTTTCCGGAGCTGAACCGAAAGGTCATGGGGAGAGAATACGATTCGCTGCTCGATTACGCTCTTCGCCTGGGCATTCATAATGCGTATATGCAGGAAGGCGAGGCGGCAAAAGAAAGCTTTATCCCGGATTTTCGCGACAGCGGGCTGTTGGAATAGATGGTTGTCCATGAACATTTTAATGCGCATTTTAACGCACAATTTACGCACATTTTAACACACGCGTGCGCAAGAATATCTGATTTTAACGCGCGCGTGCGTTAAAATGTGCGTAAGAATAAAATAAAGCGATCACTTTTGCCGGAAATATATGCCACGAATTATGTGAAAGAGGAAGAAAATGAAAATCCAACGCTACAAACACGACAGCTTATGTTCCTACGCACTGGGCATGACACTGACGATGGAGCTGTTGCTGAAAAAGCCGGAAGCGGCCCGGACGGTCTATATCAGTCCGGAAATTGAGAAAAATCGTAATTATGACGCGATGGATGCGCTCTGCAGGGACAAACATATCCCAATTGTGACGAGTGAGAAGGCTTTCAATATTCTTTCGCCGAAGGGGAACTGCTTTGTCATCGGCGTTTTTGAGAAGTTCGAGGAGCGGCTCTCGGATGGGAATCATGTTGTGCTTGTGGAACCCTCGGATGCGGGAAACCTCGGAACTATCATCCGCACGGCCACAGGGTTCGGACTGAAAGACCTGGCGATCATTCGCATGTCGGCTGTTTCGGGAACCGAGACTGGCCTGACGGATCAGAACGCACCGGCAGGAAAGACAGGCGAAGCAAATCGCCGCACCGCAGTCGATATTTTCGACCCGAAGGTGGTGCGGGCTTCCATGGGAGCGATTTTCCGTATTCGGTTCGCGTATTTTGATACGTTTGAGGACTATCAGACAGCATACCCTGCGCGGCACGGCTACCCGTTTATGCTGCAGAAAACAAGCAGGTCGATTCACGATGTGACATTTGAAGAGCCGTTCTCGCTGATTTTCGGGAACGAAGCGACCGGGCTCCCGGATAGTTTCGCGGAACTTCCCGGTTTGCAGCCGGTGATTATTCCGCACTCAAACGAGATCGACAGCCTGAATCTGTCCATGGCGGCGGGGATCGGGATGTATGAGGCGACGAAAAAAACATGAATATTTTGAGAAAATTGTGAATAAAAAGTAAAAAAACGCTTTACAAAGCTTCGGGACTATGGTAAAGTGCCATTGTTCAACTTCGCAGATGAAGAGCCTACGGGTTTTTCATCTGTATTTTTTTGCAAAGGAAGAGGGAATACACAAAAATACGCATTATTCCCATGACAGCCATTACAGGGAAGTGGCTGTCCATTCCGGAAAGAGGTAAGAATGTTAGATGTTATTTCAAAGGTAAATGACGTAGTCAACGGGATCGTATGGGGCTGGCCTGCCCTGATCCTGTTGGCATTCGTGGGCGTGCTGATGACATGCCTGACGAAGTTTTTCCAGATCAGCCACATCGGCCACTGGATGAAAAACACCATCGGGGCGATCTTCTCCGACAAGGGAGTGACGGGGCACACGAAGGATAAGTCCATCTCCCAGTTCCAGTCGCTGTGTACGGCGCTGGCGGCCACGGTGGGCACCGGCAACATCGTCGGTGTGGCGGGCGCCATCATCGTCGGCGGTCCGGGCGCGGTGTTCTGGATGTGGATCATTGCGTTTTTCGGCATGATGACGAACTATTCGGAGAACGTGCTGGGTATTTACTACCGCAGAAAAAATAAGGCAGGCGAGTGGTCCGGCGGTGCCATGTACTACCTGCGGGACGGCCTGGGCGCGAAGAAGGGCTGCAAGGGCATCGGCATGGTGCTGGCCGTGCTGTTTTCTGTCTTCTGCTTCCTGGCATCCTTCGGAATCGGCAATATGACACAGGTGAACTCCATCTCCGGCAACATGGAGTCCGTGTTCGGCGTGCCGACCTGGCTGACCGGTATCGTGGTGCTGGTGGTGGCGGGGCTGGTCATCGTTGGCGGCTTAAAGAGGATCGCCTCCGTGACGGAGAAGATTGTACCGTTCATGGTAGTGTTCTACATTATCGGAACTATCATTATTTTCTTTACGAATATTTCGCAGTTTGGCGCGGTGTTTGCCGCCATCTTTAAGGGCGCGTTTGCCTGGAAGGCTGCCGGCGGCGGTGTCATCGGTTACGGCATCAAGCTGGCCATCGAGCAGGGCATGAAGCGCGGTGTGTTCTCCAACGAGGCAGGTCTCGGTTCCTCCGTTATGGTACATTCCAACTCCAACGTCAGCGAGCCGGTGCGTCAGGGCATGTGGGGCATCTTCGAGGTGTTCGCGGACACCATTATTGTCTGTACCCTGACCGCGTTCGCGCTGCTTTCCTCTGGCCTTGTAGATTTGACTACCGGCGAGACGGTGGCGGAGTATGCGGGCACGGCTCTCACCAAGGCGAACATCATCGCCACCGTGTTCTCCATGCATTTCGGCCAGGCCGGCGCGGCCTTCGTGGCCATCGCCATCATGCTGTTTGCTTTCTCAACCGTCCTTGGATGGAGCCACTACGGCACCAAGGCCTGCGAGTTCCTGTTCGGTGAGAAATATACTATCATTTACCGTGTCATCTTCGTGGTGGCCATCTTCGGCGGCGCGGTCATGAGCGATAACCTGGCCTGGGATCTGGCGGACACCTTCAACGGCATGATGATGATCCCCAACCTGATCGGCGTGCTGGTGCTCTCACCGCAGGTGTACGCCATCACGAAGAACTATATCGACCGTGTGCTGAAGGGAAAGGACGTGAAGCCGATGCTCTCCAATTTCCCGGATGTGCAGGCGGAGCAGGAAGCGAAGCTTAAGGCGGAAGAGGCGTAGTACAAGAGATGAGTTTCCGGAGTTGGAGTGAGTGATTCGCGTTGCTGAAGAAAATGCGGGGCGTTATCTCGGGAAAAAGCCGTGTGTCATACATATTTGAGAAAACGAAACGCGCAGAGGAGAAATCTTCTTTGCGCGTTCTTTTGTTGTGAAATGACAAAACACGGCTGTGAGTAACATCAAAATCCCGCTTGACATCCCCACCATATTTTGCTATACTTCCGCGCGTATTGAAGAAGAAAACGCGAAGAAAGAGACAAGTAGTACGGCAATGCGGCTTTCCAGAGAGTGTCCGGTCGGTGTGAGGGCACAAGAAGCGGCTGTATGAATACGCTCCGGAGCGGCTTCCCCAAATGGATGCGCAGGTCACGGTCTTGTGAATGCCCGAAAAAAGAGAAATTTTAAGAGATTTCGTAAGGACATGCCAGGAAGACGGACTTACCTGCGGGAAAGAGTAGGGACAGACGGGTGCGCCCGATAAAGCGCGAAACTGTTGTCTGACAGTTCATGAGGAATATCCCGCGAGGGGTATTTAAACCAGAGGTGGTACCGCATATTTTGCCCTCTGTCGTGTAAGAACGGCAGAGGGCTTTCTTTATACACCGGAACATTGTCAGAACAAAAAACGGCGGGGAAAAATCCGCACAAAGTATGGTTAAGGAGGAAAAACAAAACCAATGCAGATCTACGAAGAACTGAAAGCGCGCGGCCTGATCGCGCAGGTGACGGATGAGGAAGAAATCCGGGAACTGGTAAATGCAGGCAAGGCAAAATTTTACATCGGCTTCGACCCGACGGCCGATTCGCTCCATGTGGGGCATTTCATGGCGCTGTGTCTCATGAAGCGGCTGCAGATGGCCGGAAACCAGCCGGTGGTGCTGCTTGGCGGCGGCACGGGCTATATCGGCGACCCATCGGGCCGCACGGACATGCGCTCCATGATGTCGCCGGAGACCATCGAGCACAATTGTGAATGCTTCAAAAAGCAGATGTCCCGCTTCATCAATTTCGAGGGCGAAAATGCCGCCCTTGTCGTGAACAATGCGGACTGGCTGCTGGACTTAAAGTATGTGGAGGTTCTGCGGGAAGTGGGCGCATGCTTTTCCGTGAACAACATGCTGCGGGCGGAGTGTTATAAGCAGCGCATGGAGAAAGGCTTAAGTTTCCTGGAGTTCAACTACATGATCATGCAGTCCTACGATTTCTATCATCTCTTTAAGGAATACGGCTGCAACATGCAGTTCGGCGGGGATGACCAGTGGAGTAATATGCTGGGCGGCACGGAGTTGATCCGCCGGAAGCTTGGCAAGGACGCCTATGCCATGACCATCACCCTGCTCTTAAATTCCGAGGGCAAGAAGATGGGCAAAACCGCCAGCGGCGCGGTGTGGCTGGATGAGAACAAGACTTCGCCGTTCGATTTCTACCAGTACTGGCGCAACGTGGACGATGCGGACGTGTTAAACTGCATCCGCATGCTGACCTTCCTGCCGCTGGAGCAGATTGATGAGATGAGCCACTGGGAGGGGGCCCAGCTCAATCAGGCGAAAGAGATCCTCGCATACGAGCTGACCGCGCTGGTGCACGGGACGGAGGAAGCCGAAAAAGCGCAGACGGCGGCGAAGGCGCTGTTCGCCGGCGGCAGTGACGACAGTAACATGCCGACCACCACCATCGCTCCGGATGCTCTGAACGATGGCGTCATCGGCATCATGGATCTGCTGGTAGCCTGCGCCCTGGCAAAGTCGAAGGGCGAGGCCAGAAGACTCATCGCCCAGGGCGGAATCACTCTGGAAGAAAAGAAAGTAGAGAGTATCGACGAGAAGATTTCGCAGGAGCAGCTGGCGAACGGGGTGAAGATCCGCAAGGGGAAGAAGGTATATCACAGAGCTGTGATGTAACAGTGACCCGGCAAACAGCAGATAAAAATAATATTAACGCGATAAGAAAGGTCATGAAACGGATGTTTAACATTCTGTTTTATGACCTTTTAAATTAGAAAAGTAAAAACTGACTCAGGTGTCAATAGCGGTTCGTGAATTACGTATGGCTTCCGTTTTGCTGAAGTAAGTCCCTGCTCTGCCATGTCCTTATTTCCGGATGTGTCATAAAGAAGGTTTTTTATTCTTATAATATACTATGAAAGTCTGTCAGGCGGCCGACCATGAGCCAGAAGTTCGCGCGAAGCGATAACTTCATTGCACAGAACAAAAGGTCGGACATTTGACAGCTGTCGGCTTTCATCCCTGGTGGTGCCCGCGAAGCGGGCATGGAGGACACCGTGAATAAGTAACTATAGAATAAAAATCATGACGGGGGCTCTTTTCTTGAGAAAACAGATTGTCGGGGCGATGATTGTACTGATGATTCTTATATCGACGTATATCGGGAGTGAAATATCTAAAACGGGATATTCGGATACCGTGTCTGAGGGAGACTCCGGAAAAGAAGGCAAAGTAACTGTCGTGTCTGCGGGAGATTCCGGAAAAGAAGGCGAAGTAACTGTCGTGTCTGAGGGAG
>JAJQBQ010000054.1:0-15012 GCA_021203205.1 Lachnospiraceae bacterium
CAGGGAAACAACTGTCGGATCGTAGGTGATGGTCACAAGGCCGTCCGTGATTTCGCTCGCCGCAATCAGTTCCACCACAAGCTCTTCGCCGGTCGCGTCTACCGCAAGGTAAACCGCATCCCCGGCTGCGTCCGCGCTTTCGGCGGCAAATGTGGGAACGGACAGCGACAGGCACAAAATCAGAGACAGCGCCATCGCCAGAATTCGTTTCATACTTTTCTCCTTTCACTATTGATATGAGAGATTTTTGTGAGTCCCCGGCCGTGAGCATAAAAAAAGTTTTTAAACCGGACTTCCCTGCCCGAATTTAAAAACTTCTCCGGCGCACCGTCTGATGGTAAGACGGCCGCCCTTCCCCTTTCCTTATGTAATGTTGCTTCCTCCTGACTGCCCGTTCGGAGTAATGTAACATACAAATCGAAGACAGGGATCCACTTAAACAAGCATTATAACACGGTGGAACATTTTGTCAATTAGAATTTTTTACAAAATGCTGCTATTTCCCTACACCTTCCCCATGGCCTCCACCGTCTCACTGTCCGCCTGATAGTCTCCCCGGTAGCGCACGTTCTGATATTCTCCGATCAGCCGCTCCGCTTCGCGGCGCCGGCCCTCGTCGTCGACCGCCTCATCGACCCGGTGAAGCAGCTCCCGCGGCGTGGTGGTGTCCAACATGGCGACGCCGTCCCTTCTCCATGTGCGCTTCTTCCTCCAGTAGAAATAACGAATCTTTTCGTTATTATCCATCCGGGAAAACGCCTTCCAGCGCCTGCCCGTCCTCTTTTTTCTGGCTGCCTTTGATGCCTTCACCGTGACGTCCGTGTATTTCGAAATCTTCTGCATGCGGTCACCGTCCCGCTTCGTCAGAGAGAAGAGCTTTGAGATAAATTCGACACCGCGCTCAAGCACACCCAGAAAAAACCTTCCGACACCCTCCACGAACTGAACCGCCCAATCCTTCAGCGCCCGGTAATTGATCTGCCTTAAGAATTCGACGGCGCACAGCACAAGACCGATGTTCCGCAGCCACCGGCCCACTGTATTTGTGAACTCCTGTCCGCCGCCGGCGGTGGCGTTCGCTCCGCCGGAAAGCAGAAACAGTGTCTGCCCGACGATTAACAGTACGCAAAAAATAAGGAAGCGCAGGAAGACATAGAGAAGATGTCTGCTCAGTATGAAATTTTTCATAAAATTTTTCAGTTTTTCTTTCACCTGAACTGTCCCTCCTCACCTCTTCGGGCTTTCTCATCACACCTGCACCACTTTCACGGTATTTCCCAATGACCGCAGCTTTCCGATGCGGTCTTCGATCCCCTCGTCCACATAGGAAGTAAGGATATAGACCTCCGCGTCCGTCATGGTGGCGAACAGATCCATGTCAATCACGGAAATAAAGGAATTCCCCTCATAATTCTGGATTTTTGCCAGCTCCTTCATGACCTCCTGGTAGTGGACGACACCGCTTCCGATCGGGATGTTAATGTAATACGCGCCGCCTTCCATGTGACTGTTGGAACCGATGCCGAAGCGGTTGCCCTCACGTTCGGCCCGGCCGCAGAGGTACGCAATATATTTCAGGGCCTCCTCCATGCGGTTTCGGAACTCATCCAGGTCCGTCGCGTGGTCATCCGGCTGAAAATTGAGATAGATTTTGATCTTACGGCCCATCAGGAACTCGGTGTCATTGACCATCAGCCGCCCATGGCGGGCAGTCGCCTTGAAATTAACCGAATTCATGGAATCTGTCGTGCGATATTCACGCACCCCGGCAAAGGAAAAACGATCGGCAATCAGCGGAAGCTTCGAGGGCGCGTTCAGCTGCAAATAGCGCTGCACCGCCTCCTCCTCGCGCATCTTCAGCTCCGCCGGGTAGACGTACAGCTCCGCCTCGCTTTTTAAGAAAATATCATAATCCGCCAGCATAATCTGGGCGGATTCCAGACGGTAATAGCCCCTCTTTTCGGCCGTACAGGGGTGGTGTCTGCGGATCGTTGTGCGCGGCATGATCACGGAAAAGCTGCTGATAAAATGCTGCATCAGCTCATTGCGGTCCGCATAGCCTTCCATTTTTATCTTCGACGAAACATAGGATTCGATATCGACACGAATGATCGGCAGAAGCATGTGGTTTGTGACTTCCTCGATCATCTCGAGAGATTCGCCCTCAAAAACTCCGGTGCTGGAAAAGTAGCGCCGGTAAGTCAGTCTGCGAATACCGAACGCGCGCAGCGCTTCGTAGAGCAGAAGGAGTGCCACAGCCGCCAGAACCGCCGCGAAAACAATCAGGCAAAAATTTACAAGGAATTTCACGCCCAGAAAAAACATGTTCCCTCCCCTTAAGACTATCCGAAGACTCGCCTTTCTAACACTTCTGACACAACAAATAGTCTCCCCCTCGACACCATATATTATAAAACCGGAGCGACTGTTTTGATTTTGAGGATATTTTCCCCGGATGACAGTCTCTGGCGATCCGGGAAATGCCGGGAATTACACGAAAAAACATGATCCTTACGTCGCAGTTCAAAATCGGCTCAGGTGTTAAATGTTGGTTTACGGTATGTCACTCCACCGGAATCGCTACCCGCTCCAGGATTTCCCGCACCAGTTCCTGATCCCTGTGCGGCACGGCCTGTTCGCTGTAACGCAGCGCGAGCCGGTGTGCCAGCACCGGCACCGCCGCCTCCTTGACATCGTCCGGCAGCACGTAGTCTCTGCCGTCGAAGGCCGCGAGCACCTGGCTCATCCGCACAAGACTCAGGGCACCGCGCTGGCTGACTCCCAGAATAATGCCCGCGTGGTGCCTTGTCTCTTCCACGATATCCACCACATAGCTTAAGATGTCATCCTGCACGAAAATGTTGCGGATGCATGTGCGGGCTTCCGCGATCTCCCGGGTAGTCGCCGTTTTTTCCACCTCGGCAAGTCTGCGCTCGCTGCCCGCCACATGTGTCCTTAAAACCTGCACGATCTCATCGTGCTGTGGGTAGTTCATGTTCAGACGCACCAGGAACCGGTCGATCTGCGCCTCCGGCAACGGAAAAACTCCCTGACTCTCCACCGGATTCTGTGTGGCAATCACAAGAAATACGTCGTCGAGGGGGTAGGTTGTCCCATCCACGGTTACCTGCTTTTCTTCCATGCACTCCAGCAGGCCGGACTGGGTCTTCGGTGTGGCGCGGTTGATCTCATCCGCGATCAGCACATTTGCGAACACAGGCCCTTTCAGAAACTGAAATTCCTGTGTCTTCATATTAAAATAGTTCACGCCTGTCATGTCCGCCGGCAACAGATCCGGCGTCATCTGAATTCTGGAAAATGTGCCGTCGATCGTGCGGCCCAGTGTCTTCGCCAGCGTAGTCTTCCCGCTCCCCGGCACGTCCTCAAGCAGGACATGTCCGCCGGCAAAAAGTGCCGCCGTCACGAACTTCACCGTGGTCTCCTGGCCGATGATGACCCGGTTAATCTGAGCCTGTATTTTCTCAGATAATATTTTAATATCATTTACATTCATGCTTTTCTCCCACGCTCATTCCGGTAATCATAACTCTCGTAAAAAACAATTCTTTTAAACCAGGATCGATTGCTTTTCATGAACAACTGTCTTATGCCAGACAACGAATTGCTCTTCCCCGAGCGTCCGTCTTATTCCGGATACCGGATCATTCTTCCCGAGCGACTGTCTTATCCCAGATACCGGATCATTCTTCCCGAGCGACTGCCTTATTCCAGATACTGGATCGACTTTCCTACCTTCACCGCTTCCTCTTCGCTCACCAGCAGCCGGATCAACTCCAGCCCCAGGTCAATCGCCGCGCCCATGCCCTTCGCCGTCGTGATATTTCCGTCCGTCACAACCTTTTCGCCGGTGGCCGTGGCTCCGTAAAGCTTACCTTCAAAGCCCGGATAACAGGTGGCGCGTTTTCCGTTCAGAAGTCCCAGCTCTCCCAGCACACTCGGAGCCGCACAGATCGCCGCGATCCGCCTGCCCGCCGCGGCTTGCGCCTTCAGCATATCCGTCAGGAGCTCACAGTTTCCAAGGTTCGTCGTCCCCGGCATGCCGCCCGGCAGGAACAGCACATCCGCATCCGCCGCATCCACATTTTCAATCAGGCTGTCCGCAAGAATCGTAACCCCGTGCGCACTCACAACCTCCGTCCTTTTCATCACAGAGACCATCTCTACACTCACACCCGCGCGGGTCAGACAGTCCGTCACCGCGAGCAGCTCCACTTCCTCCATACCGTCCGCCAAAAATGCATAAACCTTCATATTCTCCGCCTTTCCTCTGCCTGCCTTCGGCCATATTATACTGTGGTCAGAAGTATAACCATTCAAATAGATGTGTACAGCTTACCACAAAACCATGCCATGTTCAACGGGTTTCTTTAAAAACCGGCCTTGACAACCGCAGGAACCTGGGGTAAATATATCAGATACGGTAAACTTTAAACAATACAGGAGCCCTGAGGGTTCACACAGCGTTGCCCGTAAATAGCAAACGATGCCCTCGCTATCCGTGGTGCAGACGTTCTGCGTTCACACAACGTCGCCTGCAAGTAGCGGCCTCGCAGCGGAACCTTTCTGCTCCGGAACGGAGAATTTTATGGAAATTGAGCGAAAATATCTGATCAAGGCAACCCCTGAGAATCTGGACGCATGTCCCGTCACCCTCATCGAGCAGGGATATCTCTCCACCAACCCGGTCGTCCGCGTACGCCAGGACGGCGATGCGTATTATCTCACCTACAAGGGCGGCGGCATGATGGCCAGAGAGGAATATAACCTCCCGCTGACCGCAGACAGCTATGTTCACCTGCTAAAAAAGGCCGACGGTAATATCATCACAAAGCACCGCAGCCGCATTCCGTATGAATATGTGGATGCGGCAGGCTCATCACAGCACGCGGTGATTGAGCTTGACCGGTTTTGCGGGCGGTTTGAAGGGCTTGTCATGGCCGAGGTGGAATTTCCCACGGTGGAGGCCGCAAATCTTTTTACCCCGCCGGAGTGGTTCGGAGAAGAGGTTACCTATGATAAGCACTATCATAACAGTTACCTCAGTCAATTGATTTCATAATATGACACAAAGGCCGTGAATAGACACACATGCAAAAAACTCATGTCCGTCTCCGTGACATGAGTTTTTTTCTGATCATATGCAGATAGCTCAATAACCGATCTCATGATAGTAGATCGACTCCCATTCCTCCTCGGATACGGACTCGTAGTTATCTTCCGTGATACCGTACAGCCCCTCCAGGTCCGTACCGCGGTTTTCAATGAAATAATCGTACCATTCTTTCGCCTCCGGCTCGGTCCAGCCGGCTGCCTCCTCCAGCGTTGCGGTGTCTTTCGCTTCGTCCGGCACGACAATGTCTTCCTCCACCTCGTACCCGGTGAAAATGATGGTGGCATCGTATTTGTTGACTGTCAGCTCGCTGTCATCTTCTGCCGTGTCGGTGTCATCTTCACTGTCATCGCTGTCCTCGTCCGTCCCGGAATCCGAATCGGCATCCGTGTCCGTCGCCGTCTCCTCCGTCAGCATTTCGTCCCAGATTTGCTGGTAAAGTTCCGTAAAGGAAATAGATATCTCCGCCGGAAGCCCGCTTTCCTCGTAGATCGCATAGGTGATTTCCACGGTCTTCCCGGTCAGATACCCGGTCGCATCCTCCGAAACCAGGGCCATATCGAAAAAGTTGAGAAGTTCCATAGCCTCTTCGGCCGGAATTTCCGCCGTCAGCACATAAGCATGCTGTTTTTCCACCCGCTTTGTCCTCTCCGCCAGCGTCCATGTGACATCCAGCCCGTGCAGCGTCGTCAGAAAATTCTTCTCCCGCAGCAGGATATCGGCCGTTTCCTCCTCCACCACGGCATAGTACCATGCGCCGTCGTCCGTGGAAGAATAATTATACCAGCCGTCCGACTGCTCCTCGATATAGCTCACGGCGGAAGAGGATGCAGTCTCCGCGTCCTCATCGTCCGTCTGGTTCACCATTTTCTGAGTGACCTCCATGTAGGCAACGCCTTCGGACTGCTGCTCCATGAAGTCAACCCCGAGACTCAGGGTGTTCAGGTAGGTCGAACCGCCGTAACTGCCTTCCATATCATAGGAGAATTCCCATTCCTGCGTCGATTCATCGATGGACGAGATATTGGAAGCCGCCAGTGCAAGAACTTCCTCCGCCGTGATGCCGGACACCTTTTTCGTGCTGCTCTGCAGATAATAAATCAGCAGACCGACCAAAAGAACCACCACTACAAGTCCGCCCATGATAAACGACAGACGGTTCAGACGCTTCTGCATCCTTGTGCGGTCCTTTTTTCCTCCGGCATCCGCATCCCTGTTGCCGCCGACACGGCCGCTTTTTCCGCCGTCATTCCGGGATTTCACACTTCCGGATCCGGCTGTCGGCTTTGTACGGTCAGATCTCTTCGATTTTTCAATCTTTGAGGATGTCTTCCTGGAATCCTTCTCCGATTTTTCGGATTCCCGGGCTGATGCTCCCCAATTCTTTTTTAAATCACTCATTTCTGTGGTCGAACCCTTTCTTCTCTCCGTTGTGCCCTCCTTCTTTCACCGACATCCGCAGTAATCACCCGACACCCGCTTAAGAACTGCTCCTTCATCCGTTCTCAAATCCGAATCTTCTCCTCAAAATACGCCTTCAGATCTTCGATCTTCACGCGCTCCTGCGTCATGGTGTCACGGTCGCGCACGGTCACCGCGCCGTCATTCTCCGAATCAAAATCATAGGTGACGCAGAACGGCGTGCCGATCTCGTCCTGGCGGCGGTATCTGCGGCCGATTGCCCCGCGGTCGTCATATTCGCAGTTGAAGTATTTCGACAGCTCGCTGTAAACCTTCGTGGCCGGTTCTGCCAGCTTCTTTGAAAGCGGCAGCACACCGACCTTCACCGGGGCGATGGCCGGATGGAAATGCAGCACTGTCCTCACATCGCCGCCCTCCAGCGTCTCCTCGTCATACGCGCTGCACAGGAATGCCAGAGTCACGCGGTCCGCACCCAGCGAAGGCTCGATGACATACGGAATATAGTGTTCTTTCTTCTCCTCGTCAAAATAGGTAAGATCCTGCCCCGACACTTCCTGGTGCCTTGACAGATCATAATCCGTGCGGTCAGCGATACCCCAGAGCTCGCCCCAGCCGAACGGGAACAAAAACTGAATATCCGTTGTCGCTCTGGAATAGAAGCAGAGCTCCTCCTTCGAATGATCATGGCAGCGCATCTCGTCCTCACGGATTCCGAGACTCTTCAGCCAGTTGATGCAGAAATCTTTCCAGTACGCAAACCATTCCAGATCGGAACCCGGCTCGCAGAAAAACTCCAGCTCCATCTGTTCAAATTCACGTGTGCGGAAAATGAAATTTCCCGGCGTGATCTCGTTGCGGAACGACTTGCCGATCTGGCCGATGCCGAACGGAATCTTCTTTCTGGAAGTGCGCTGCACATTTTTAAAATTCACGAAAATACCCTGCGCGGTCTCCGGACGCAGGTAAACCGTGCCCTTCGCGTCTTCCGTCACTCCCTGAAATGTCTTAAACATCAGATTAAACTGACGGATGCCGGTAAAATTATGCTTACCGCAGGTAGGGCATGCGATCTGATGCTCCTCGATAAAGGTCTCCATCTGCTCCGTCGACCAGCCATCGATGGTATCGGCGCCGGGCATGTTGTTTTCCTTCATATAATCTTCGATGAGATTGTCCGCGCGAAAACGCTCGTGGCACTCCCGGCAGTCCATCAGCGGATCCGAGAAACCGCCAAGGTGACCGGAAGCCACCCAGGTCTGCGGATTCATCAGAATCGCACAGTCCACACCGACATTGTAGGGGTTCTCCTGAATAAACTTCGCCCACCAGGCCTTCTTCACGTTATTTTTCAGCTCCACGCCGAGGTTTCCGTAGTCCCAGGTGTTCGCCAGGCCGCCGTAAATTTCAGAGCCCGGATATACGAACCCCCTTGCCTTCGCCAGCGCCACAATCTTGTCCATCGTCTTTTCCATCTCCCACAGTTTCCTTTCCTGTTAATTATAATTCAAGCGACAAGAGGCCATGACACAAGGATTTCTGCCGAAGGAAATGCAAAGCATTTTCTTCAGTGACGCGTAAACACATAAATTTCGCTTTACGGAACTAATACGACATTTTGCTTCGAAAAAGCCGCTCGCCCCGGTTCCCGCGATCCCTGTCTCATATGTTGTTATACCTTTACTCCGCTGCCGCGATGATCGTGTTCTGATTTCCCGCCACCGTGTGGAATACCTCGTCCTCCTCGGTGACATTCTCATCCCAACAGAGCACGGTGTCCTCGATTTCCAGATCAATCTCCAGATTCGTGAGCACTGCGTACACATTTTCCTCCAGCATCAGTTCTTCCGTAAGGTAAGCCACATCGCCTCCGCCATTTTCATAAAGTTCCTCGAACACGTAACCGGCCGTCTGCGCGTCCGCGATGGTTCCGCAGAACAGGTACGCCGTCTCATCCGGATTCGTGTACTCATTATAGTAACGGACAAACGACTCCACCGAATCAAAGAGCAGGGAAATTTCCACGCAATACCCCTCCTGTCCATCTGTGGTCACGGTCTTAAGCTCGCAGGATTCCACGGTGAGATACGCGCCGCCCGCGCTTTCTGCCCCCTCGGCTTCCAGAGCGCTGTTAAACTCCTCCGCCTCGCTTTCCACGGCCTCCTGCAACTCGTCAAAATCGTAGTAATCCTCATCAAAGGATTCGCGGAATGTCCAGGTCACATAGCGGCTGTCCTCCCCCGCGGAAATAATCAGAAGGTTCTCGCTGCCCTCCGCTTCCGTCAGGGTATCTGCGGGTTCCGTTTCATTCTCCTCCGCTGCCGCTATCGTAGTTGACGTCACCTCTTCCTCCGCATCGGTGGGCGTACCGACCTGATTCTTCTGGTTATTCATGACAATAATCAGCACGAAAATCACGATCAGGATCGCGTCCAGCACAAAAAACATAATTTTTTTGTTGTCCAGCGGCGACCGCATGCCGAGATCCTCCTGCAGTACATTTCCGGCCCTGTTTTTCTTTTTTCTGTTCGCCATAATCTTATCTTCCCTCATTTCCCACGGTACACCGGTGTTCATGATACCTGCCCGCATGATTCTGTCTTATGACCGGCCTGTGCCGACACTAAAGCGGTATTTTACCTTCTTATTCTTATTTTTGCAACATAAAGTTACTATAGATTTTATTAACCCGCTAAGCGACCGTTACTTTTGAATGACAGCCGACTTATATCAGCAGCTCCAGCGACCGGAACCTGCGGTCCACCACTCTGGCGATGTGCCGGTCAAGAATATCCCGCAGCTCCGCCTCCACCTCGGGCGTGACCACAAAACGATACAGTTTTTCCAGCGGCGCGTGAGCGGCATAGTCCAGCGTGTACACGGTGGAAACATTTCTTCCCTCCCCTTCCGGCTCGGGATTTTCCCCGTTGATCGCCATGATGCGAACCTCAAATACGATACGCACAAGCGAATTCGGAATGGCGGTATTTAACAGCGCCCGCAGGGACTGCCACAGAAGGTTCAGCGTCTCCTTCGCCTCGATAAATTCTCTTCCGTAGTAATCCGCCCACTCCAGAAAATAACAGCCGTAACAGGTCGCTTCAAAGTCCAGGCGGATTTCCTCAAAATGTTCCGTGATTTCCGCCTGGCTGAGCCGATAATAGTCTCTCCCCTCTGTCACGGAAAAAGAACCCATGCAAAACGGCTGTGTCGCCCCCATCAATGGGCTGTTCGCGCGTCTGGCCCCGCGGGCAAATGCGGTGATTTTCCCGCGCTCGCGCGTCAGAAGGACGAGACGTCGGTCATAATCCCCCACCGGGGTCTGGCTTAACACCATTCCTTTTAAATTGAGCGGCGCAAACATGGCTGGCTCTCTCCTCCTGTATCCTTAAAAATCAGTTTTCCTTTCTGTTTCTGTTCGCGAAGACATCCCGTGATCTGCCTCACAAAATCCGCACTTTCACACTTTCGGTTTCATGCAGGCATTCGGTCTTTTTGACCTGCGGCCTCATGCAAGACTCAGTCTCTTTGGCATCCAGCCTCATGCAGGCACTCGGTCTTTTGACATCCGGTCTCATGCAGGAACTCAGTCCTTTTGACATCCGGTCTCATGCAGGAACTCGGTTCTTTTGACATCCGGCCTCATGCAGGAACTCATTCTTTTTTGATCTACGGCCCCATGCCGGCACTCAACCCTTTTGACATCCGGTCTGAAGTCTGTCATCTCTTTTTTCTCGTCTCGTAATAGCCAAACTCTTTCAGCTTCCGCTCATCGTCCCGCCACTCCTTGCGCACCTTCACAAACAGCTTCAGGTTCACCTTCGCCTCCATCATCTTCTCGATCTCGATGCGGGCCGCAGAACCGATTTTCTTCAGCATGCTGCCCTGTTTCCCTATGATGATGCCCTTGTGCGTGTCCTTCTCGCAGACGATGGATGCCTCAATATCCCAGAGACCGCCCTCCGGGCGCTCTGACATGGCGTCGATCATCACCGCTATGCCGTGGGGGATCTCGTCCTTTAAGAAGCGCAGGGTCTGTTCGCGGATGAGCTCCGCCGCGATATCGCGCATGGTCTCGTCCGTCACCGTCTCCTCATCGTAAAACATGGGGCCTGTTTTAAGATAGCTGAACAAGACCTCCATCAGCGTGTCCGTATTCTCGCCGGTCAGCGCCGACACCGGAATAATCTCCGTGAAATGAAACGCGTCGCTGTATGCTTTGATGGCCGGAAGCAGTTCCTCACGCTTTACGGTGTCCGCCTTGTTCATCACCAGGATCACCGGCGGCGTGACCTGCCGCAGATTTTCCATGATCTGCCGCTCTCCCGCGCCGATATACGTGGTTGGCTCCACCAGCCAGAGGATCACGTCCACCTCACCCATAGTACTGTTGGCCGTCTCCACCATATAATTGCCCAGCTTATTCTTCGCCTTGTGGATGCCCGGCGTGTCCACAAACACGATCTGCCCCCGCTCATCCGTGTACACGGTGCGGATGCGGTTTCTCGTGGTCTGCGGGCGGTTGGATGTGATGGCGATCTTCTGGCCGATGAGATAATTCATCAGCGTGGATTTTCCCACGTTCGGGCGGCCCACCAGGGCCACGAAGCCGGATTTCTTCTCCGAGTTTTCAGTTCCTGTTCCGTCACCGTCATCTGCGTCGTCTATATCGTCCTTATCATCCATGTCGTCCATTTCATCCATATCATCCACGTTTTCCATGTTTTTCATATCCACAGACACTTCCGCATCCATACCGATATCTTTCTTTTTCTTACTCATAAACCTTCTTCTTTTCTATTCTAAGCCTGCGCATCCCGATCTCCTACCGAAACAACGGCTTCTTCTCCAGGAACAGTCCTTCGGAGGCCTCGATCCGGCCCTCATTGCCGATGACGCACACATAATTCTGTTTTAACACCGCCTCCAGCAGGTCCGCGTAGCTGCGAATCTTCTCCACATCTGCGGAGAGGACTTCCTCCCTGGCCTTCGCCAGCATATCCCAGGTAAGCCCGGAGAAATAGCAGTCCGTGCTGCGGGAACCCTTGCCCGATGGGGTCAGCGGCGTGTCCATGTTGCTGATGGTGCCGATGATATACTTCGTCATGTCACGCTCGCTCACGTCGAAATGACGGATAAATTCCGGAATTTTCGCGAAAACATCATAGCTGCGCTCCAGGTTCGGGTCGCGGTAGGTGTGGAAAATAGCCCGGCCGTTTCTGGAGAAGGATGCTCCACAGCCGTAGGCGCCGCCCAGAACACGGATCTCATTCCACAGATACTCGATGCTCAGCACGCTGGAGAGCACCTGCAGGCCGCCGTCATATTCAAAGCCCGCCTCGTTAAAGTAACCGGACTGCGTGCAGTACTGAATCTGCGCGGAAGTCTTGAAGGCCTCGTTGCGGCGGTTCGGCGTAAAGACAGCTTCTCTGACAGGCACCGAATCCGACGGCTTCTCGCCAGGCTCTTTTCCCTGCTCCTCGGTATCTCTCATTATAACGGCAGAATCATTCGACTCTAAGCATTTCGCTGAAGCTTCCTTCGCCTGAACATTTTCTTCCATGGCGATCTCGTCTCCGTCTGCGCATGCACTGCATTTACTCTTCTGCTCCGTCTTCATCCCCGTAAGCTTCTCCGCAAAGCTCCCTGCCGCCGCCTCAAACTTCTCATACCCCTCATCATTTCCGGTGTAGGCGAGAATCAGATTCTCTTTCCTCACCAGCTTCTTCACCAGAGCCTCCAGCTCCGCCCGCAGCGAACCTTTGCGTTCCTCGAAGTGCTCTTCCGTGTCCGCAAGCCACTCGTAAAAGGCGATGCCGCCGGTTTTCTCCTTCATGTCCGCCGTCTTCGAAGCGTAGGCGCTGGCGCGCCCCACAGCGTAGCTATTCCCGTTAAAGCTTAAGGAAGATTCCATATGGGACTTCGCCTCCCGCAGAACCTCCAGCATGCGCGCATCGTCCGAGAAATCCGTGTGCAGCAGCATTTCTTCAGACAACGCAAAAGCGAAATCCGTCTTCTCATAGAGCGTCTTGCCCCGCAAATCAAACCGGAACTCCGGCGTGTCCGCCGCACTCTGCCCGGCCTTCTCGTAGAACGCCAGCTCCGTGAAGATGCCGCCGGTGTGAATGCCAAGCAGATTCGTCAAATCCGCATAAGAATAATGCTCCGTATCCATCAGGCCGATGACGGTCTTTAAGAAGCCCACATAGGGAAGCTCCTCCTCCGTCACGCCCGTCGCGTCAAAGGACAGCATGAAATAGCCGATGCGGTTGGTGAAAATATTCGTGTGCAGCGCCTTCACACCCGCGATCTCCTTCTCGTCCAAAAGGATCGGCTCCGGCTCCTTCTTAATATCGGAAATCTTCAAAAGAGGGATCTTCTCCAGATCCTCCTGGGCGGAGGGCTCCGCCTTGTACTGCTTTAAGCTTGCCGTGCGCTGCACCAGCGCCTCCACTTCTTCCTCGGAGAGCGTCGCCTTGTAAGCCGCAAGCTTCGCCGCCAGCGCCTCATCCCGCTGCGCCTGGAGGCCCTGCTTCGGCACAGCCTTCACCAGCGCCGAGTGAGGATTTTCCAGCAGATATTTCTGCACTAACATCTCATAATAATCGGTGTCGATCATTTCCTTCAGGAAGGCAAAGGACTCGTCGCATGTCAAATGAACGAAAGGCTTAGCATCGTCATACAGCCAGCTGTCAAACATGGTGAGGCCGTACATCAACCCCTTCGGGAAGCGCCCGAAATCCGCCTCGCGGAAATGGAATTCCATGGAATTCACCACGCCGCGAAGCGTATCCTTGTCGATGCCCTCCTCCACGCATTTCGCCAGCGACTCGCGGATCACCGCAAGGAAGCGGTCCGCATCCTCCGCGTTCGCGTTCTTCGCCGTCACGCTCATCACGGTCTGACGGATGCTGTTGTCGTACTCGCCGTAGACATCCTTGCCGATGCCGGCCTTCACCAGCGCCGTCTTCACCGGTGCGCCCGGCACGGAAAACAGCGCCTGAGACAACGCCTGAAACGCCAGATACAGTTTCTCGTCCGTGCTCTCGCCCACCACGGCGCTCCAGCACAGATAGGTATTATCCTCCTCCGACTCGCCCTCGGAGATGGGATACTCCACCGTATCCGTCTTCATGGCGGCAAATGCCGGCTGCTCCGGAATCTGGGAATCCACCTGAATGCGGTCAAACTTCGACAGGTACTCCTCGTCCAGCCAGATCAGACGCTCCTCCATATCCATGTCGCCGTACAGATAAATATAGCTGTTGGACGGATGGTAAAAACGGCTGTGCAGCGCCAGAAACTTCTCGTAAGTCAGCTCCGGAATATGGTCCGGGTCGCCGCCCGACTCAAAGCCGTAGGGTGTATCCGGAAACAGCACATGCTGCATCTCCCTAGCCAGCACATCATCCGGCGAGGAAAAAGCACCCTTCATCTCATTGTACACCACGCCGTTGTAGATGAGCGGCGCGTCTACGCTCTCCAGCTCGTAGCTCCAGCCCTCCTGGCGGAAAATCTCCTCCCGCTCGTACACATTCGGGTACAAAACCGCGTCCATGTACACATGCATCAGGTTCTTAAAATCCTGGTCATTGCAGCTGGCCACCGGGTACACGGTCTTGTCCGAGTAGGTCATGGCGTTCAGGAAGGTGTTCAGAGAACCCTTCATCAGCTCCAGGAACGGATCCTTCACCGGGAAATTCTTCGAGCCGCACAGCACCGAGTGCTCCATGATATGCGGCGTGCCGCAGTCATCGATGGGCGGCGTGCGGAAACCGATGGTGAACACCTTGTTGTCATCCTCATTCGCCAGCAGCGCCACCCGCGCGCCGGTCTTCACATGCTCCAGCAGATACCCCTCGGAATCCACCTCCGTGAGGGTCTGCTGCTTTACCAGGCGGTATGCCGCCGGGATGTTAAATGATCGTTTCATTTTCTTCTCCTTATCAACATTCAGATTCTTTATAAATCTCTTAATTTCCTGACAAAATTTTACGGCTCTTTCGTACTGCTTCCTACCAATAGATTATCAATACGATACAAAATTCCCTCCTTCTCGATATTCCGATCGTTCTCCTTCTACATTGAACGACAGATTGATTTTCATCCAGCTCTGTATGCTAACATAGGGCAGAATTATTTTCAATCATACTTTTACATACTTCTGTTTCGGACTGTTCGGTTTATCAGGAAAAATCATTTTCAGCCTTCCCTCACGGAGCAGTACTGATAAATACAGTCTCCGAAAAGTTCCTTTACTTGTTATGCCTAGAAATTGTTGCATTTGATCTCTCGATCTTGGTACACTGCAAAATTCTACCAGGCTTTCCATTCTGTTTCCAGATGCTTGACTCCCTGTTGGCCTAGCTTGGATCCCTGTCGGCTCAACTTGACTCCCTGTCGGCTCAGCTTGACTCCCTGTTGGCTCAGCTTGACTCCCTATTGGTTCAGCTTGACTCCCT
>JAJQBQ010000054.1:15112-50234 GCA_021203205.1 Lachnospiraceae bacterium
TCAGCTTGACTCCCTATTGGTTCAGCTTGACTCCCTGTCGGCTCAGCTTGATTTCTTTCCTGCTCTTTGTCCTCCCCCTCTATACTCTCCTCATAACCTCTCCGGTAAAAAACCACACAAAAACCATGCGTTTTTTTCTGAAACTCCACTCTGCAGCCCGCACTTTCACACGCATCGTAAATCCGTTTCAACCCTGTGGCAAAGTTTTCCATATCTTTCGAATAATACAGCGTCCCCGCAATCAAAGGATTCCTGCGTACCGGCTGCTCATTCCCGTCAAAATACTGCTCCGGGGTCATATGGGCTGGAAAAGTGCCATAATTATATATCTCAATTCGGTTCTTAAATATTGCTACTTCGTTACTCTGTCCTGACTCTATCACCCTGTGCGCGAAAGAGTTGATGATAGCCTCGCGGACGGCTTCCGGGGGAATCTCCGGAATTTCCACGCGTTTCATCCCGACAATCTCAGCCCGCCAGTGCATTGCATCAAGAACATACTTCTCGGCCTTGTCCGCCAGCTCTATAATCGACCCGGAATAAATCCGAATATCCGTAAATGTCAGTCTCTCGTTTGTAGCAAAAGTTGCCATTTTCAGTTCGTTGATATCTGTTTTACAGAAAAGAGCGGCACCCGCATTCAACAAATACCTTCCGCTCATAAGTTTCAGTTTCTTTAAAACGATTTCTTTATCATCCGTATCGAAGGTTATCCTACCGGCCTCCCTGGCTTTTTTCAGATAGCTTTGGAATGCTTCCATATCAACATCCTCAGCCGTATATCCGGAAAGCTGGCTCTCCCATGACTTCCTTTTGTCATCCCTCTGCCTGAGCAGGCTGTCGTACATATCCTGATCCATAACCAGATCTTCATCCGCCACCCGTATGCGGGGTATATTGTAAGCCAGATACGGCTGACGGTCACCTTTAAACTTCACATAGACCGTTTTTCTTCCATCAAATTCTTTTACACAGATTTCAGGGTAAATCGGCGGCTTCACATGATATCCGATCGCCTGGCTCACTTTTCGAAGTGTCTCATCCCCGATTTCCTGTCCCAGCACAGTTCCATCATTTGTCACACCAAAATATAACTCTCCGCTACCGTGCTTATTTAAAATAGAAGCAATCGAAATAATCCCTTCTTTTATTTCACCTATACTTTTTTTATATTCTTTTACTTCAGTTTCGGGGCCGAGATTAACAAGTGCCATATATCGTTTTTCCTTTCATGATACCTGCCATCAAAAAAACATAAGCCAAATCATGTAGTATTATGCCACAAAACAATCTAAAAACCTATCATCAAGTCAATTATCTGTTCAATTAAAATTTCTTCTGACATTTCATTTACATCGTTGACAAAACAAATTTAATCATTTAAAATATTCTCACAGGGACGAAGTTTACTACCGTACGGCAATGCTATAAGCGGGCTGCTCGTCCCTGTTTTTTAGAACGCATGTTTGTTTTGTTAATCTATCACTCACGCAAACTTTTGTCAACTGCTTTTCAATTTAAAAAGCCGCCCAAAAAGCCGCTGTCATATACTTCCATGCACTCTAATGTGCAACAGGTTCTTCTGCTCATTACCTTTCATTTACTTTATCCCAGCCGCACCGCCACCGCCTTCTTTTCTTCCTCTGTGCGGTAAATCAGAATTCCGTCCTCCACCCGGATATCTGCTTCCGAATCCGAGTAGACCGACTGAATCTCCTCCGGGCAGCCCTCCGGCAGCTCGATGCGGATCTCCTTCGGCCACGGTGCGGCGAAGGTATGGATGACCACGTAGGCCTGCTCTTTTTCAATATCTCCTGTTTCCGAATTTTCATCCAATGATTCGGATATCGATGTTTCCGACCTCGATGCCTCCGTCCTCAATGCTTTCGATCTCAAATCATCATAACCCGTATCTTTTTCCGTCATCGCACTCGTCTTCACCCGCACGATCCCCTGCCACCCCTTCGGATGGCGCTCACTGGTGATATGAGTGCCGAAGCGGTACGAGCGCCCGTCGCGGATGATCGGCGCGATCTCCCGGTAAAATGCCATGCCCCGGTCAATGACGTCCCACTGCTCATCCGTCAACTCTGTAACGTCACCGGAGAGACACATGCGGCCAAGGAAGGTGTTCGCGATGGAATAGGCGATACGCCTTAAGGAGTCGTGCTTCCGGATAACCGCCCAGATCTGGCTCTGGCGCGGCAGGATGGCACGGTGCAGGTTGGCGGCAATGATGGGGATCTCCTCGCACTCGTGGGCGTCCGAGAAGGACGCCATGTCGCACAGGCTCATCATGAGAGGCTCCAGCTTGTGTCCGCCTGATGAGCAATTTTCGAGAATGATACCCGGCACTTCGCGCCGCACCTTCTCCACGAAGGAGGCGCTTGCTTCCATATTTTTCCGGAGTCCCTCGCCCAGAGACTCGCAGCCGTCGCAGCCGATGCCGATGGTGTCATTGTAATCCATCTTCATATAGCCGAAGCCGGCGCTCTTTAGCAGGCCGATCACTTTTTCCGAGAAATAATCCTGCACCCAGGGATCGTTCATATCCCAGAAACGGCGGTTTTCCGTGGTGATGGGGATGCCGTCCTTTGTCAGCATGTGCGCGGTCTGCTCTTCGTAAGCGTGGGCCGCCCTGCCGATGTTGTCGATCTCAAACCAGATGCCCGGCACCATGCCGGCCTCGCGGATCATCTCTGCCGTTGCCTTGATCCCCTTCGGAAAAAGTGTCGGCGAGACATTATAGTCGCCCATGCTGATATCCCAGGGGATGCCGTCCTCCTTAAACCAGCCGCAGTCGATGACAAAATAAGAAAAGCCTTTCCCGCGGATCGTGTTCACGATCTTCTCGATATTCTCGTGGGACGGGTTGCCCCATGTGGTACAGTATTCGTTGAAGAGGATCGGAAGGGTGTCCTCCATCTCATTTCTTTTTATCTCACACGCATCCGCTCTACGCGTCTCCGCTTCCCTGGTATGCGTTCCCTGAACTTTCTCATTTCTGTCGTCAGAAATGTCGCACGCAGTGACTCTGGCTTCCCCGGAATTACTGTTCAGATACTTCTGCCCCGCCTGCGTGAGCCTGTAGCCGATGGCATCGATGCCGCCTTCCTCGCACACGCTCACCACGGCAATCGGCGTAGTGAAACTCTTGTCTGGTGCCACATCCTTCATCCAGTGCCCAAATTCCCGGTCGGCGAGGCCACCGGAAATATGCAAAGCATCGTCCTGCCGGTACAGCTCCATCTGCCAGGAAGCCTCGTGCTTCAGCTGCACGCCCCAGATGGCGCCGCTCTTTTTATCCTCCACGCTTAAGAACGGGAAAAACTTCTTCACCGGCATGGAACCGGTCTGGCCGAACTTCTCCACCGAGACTGCCCAGGTAGACCAGGACGGCTCCAGCTGCAGATCCTCCACGGTCTGCGTATCCAGCCGCCCCTCCTCGCTCCACTTGCTCCGCAGCCGATGCACCAGCACGGAATCCGGCGCGTCGCGCCGCACAAACGGGGTGAGATTGCCAAGCTCGAAGCTGGAAATCGCCTCCAGCCGCACGGATTCGCTGCTTTTATTCCAAAAGCAGACACTCATCTCCACACTTAAGTCCGAACGGTACCAGCGCACGATATGCGTTGCCTCGTATCCCCGCTCATCCCGCAGGAACGTCCTGACGGTAATCTTGTCCTCATCCTCCGCAACCTTCTGATCCACGTATTTCAGCTGCTTCGCGGAACCACTGTTCCGAAACGTTGCTCCGTTTCCGTAGGAACCGGGATACACGTCGCCCACCAGCTTGTACTGCACCATATTATTGACACGGTAAAACTTATCGTCCACCTCATCCTCACGCATGGAACGCGGAATTATATAAAACCCGGCGATTCCGGAATTTGTGTCAAGCTCATACTTTAGCAGCATGTCCCCGCAGACGATCTCGGAAATCGGGACAATACCGAGCGATTCTTTCGTGATACAATTCTCTTTCTTTTCAGACATACAACTCTCCCTGAGGGATAATAAACCTCATACCCGCATGGGGGCATCACTGGAAACAGGTCATGTTTCAATTACCATGGGAATTCAATATATGATGACACCAACGACCCCCAAGGTCATGAATCGGAAAGCGAGAGTTCCATTCATGACCTTCTTGTCCCTTGTGTCATAATATCCCATTATTTTCAAACACGTAATACATGAGCGTCAAGAATTTCCTGACGCTCATGTATATCATCTCTATAGTCTACTGTAGATTCAAGTCAGTCATAAAATATGTCACCAAAGGGCAATTGTAGAAGTAAACGTGAATTGTATCCTGTTTCCATCTATATACTTGAAATTGCCTGGATCCTTTGCTGTTTTTTCGAAAACCAGGACGGACTACTCCACCGTCACGACCGCCTTCACCGGGATCTTCACATCCTGCTTCGGGCCAACCGGTGCCGGAACGGAGAAGTTCGGCGTTCCGTCCGGGTTCCAGTGCAGTCTGGTGAGACATGCGTTGCGGCCCGCATCGTACAGCGGCTGATAGCTCTCGTCGATCAGGTAGCGCTCCTCCTGGCGGGAATGGAACACGAAAATATCATGGCCCTCCTCATCCGTGGTGAAGCTGTTGTGTCCCGGTCCAAACTGGCCGTTCTCCGGACAGCTGATGAACACCGGGCAGGGGCTCTTCTTCCAGTTCGAAGGTTCCAGAAGATCCGCGTTCTCATCGATGGTCAGCAGACCAAGGCAGTAGAACGCATCCGTTCCGCTGGCCGAATAGGTCATAAACAGTCGGCCGTTGCGGTGCAGGAAGCCCGGGCCCTCACACACCTGAAAGCCATGCTGTTCCCAGTTGTAATCCGGACTCACGATCTTCGCGATACGGCTGGAATCGATGGTCCACGGATTCACCATCTTCGCCGCGTAGATATCGGAAATCACCGGATGCTTCTCCGCCCAGAACAAATACAGCTCGCCGTTATGCTGCAGCACCGTATGATCCAGTGAGAAATCCGTAAATGCAATATTATCCTGAGTCGTCTTCGCGATCGGCCCCTTATTCACCCACTCGTCCGTCATCGGGTCGCCCTCGCACATCAGGCAGTGCGGGCGGATCGACCACAGATCATTCTCATTGATCACCGTGGTAAAATAAATATAAAACTTCCCGTCGATATAGTGGATCTCCGGTGCCCAGATATGCGGCGACTCGCCGCCCGGCAGCGGAGCACGCGTGTAAACCGTGCGCTCGATATAATCTCCGCCCTCGTCCGCCAGGTCATCCAGCGTCTTCGCACGGCGGATAATAATGTAGCGATACTGATACTCCCCGTCCAGATTATGTTCGTCATCCGTATGAGAGCCGGTGAAATAATAGTACCCGTCCGTATGCCGGTAAATAAACGGATCCGCCCGGTGATAAATGAGCGGCGTCTGATACAGATGCTCACTCACATACCCGTTCACCTCGTAGCAGCCAGCTTCCTTCGGAACCGCATCCACATTCTCCCAGGCAACCGGCAACTCCTCTGTCGAACCGTTCGACCACAGCACCGAAACCCTCTCCGGAAGAGACACAGCCTCGCCCGCACTCACTTTCACGGAAGGCTGTTCCACACTCTTCACCACCACCGGTTCCGGCTTACCAAACACCGCCTGCAAAGCGGAAAGCTGCGCATCCGTGATATCAACCACAACGTCTTCCGGACGGCAAACCTCTACCTCGGAAGCCGCAACCCTGCTCACCTCGCTGTAAGAAATAAAATCAGCCGTTGTCGCCGTATACACAAACGCCGCATCCACCGCATCGGCAGCATACAGGGTAAAAGAACCATCCTCGCCCTTCACAAAAAACGGATCTTTCATCCGCCCATGCCCGTGATCCGCAAGCAAAACACCGTGGCCGCCGTTCAGCTTATACCAGTGTTCCCCGTTATAACTGTACTCCAGATGCAAACTGTCCGACTCCTCATTCCCCCAGTCCATAATATAAGGACGCAAAAAACTCATAAAAACCTCCTTGCCCCCGCCACATTGGAAGCATCAACACACCAAAGAAACTAATCTCTTAAATATGTTGCCTGAAACCTCTCTCCTGACGCGCACTCACGCGTTCAAATAAACTTACTGCAATTATAGTATACCCTTCAAAAATTAGCAACCTTTCTTTTAAGTTTGTTTCACACCTTTCTTTTAAGTTTGTTTCACACCTTTCTTTTAAGTTTGTTTCACACAAACCTGCCCCCGAAGCTTTCACTCCGGGGGCAGGAAAAGGGATCTATACTATTGTCGATATGTTACTAGTTACATGTCTACAGATTAGCCGTAGATGAGGCTCAGCAGATCAAGAATCTGCTCATGACGCTCTTCATAAGACTCCTTACCGGATTTCTCAAGATCATCAACATACTGAGTCGCGTCAGCTCCCTCGTAAAGGATGCTTCTCTCGATCTCACTGTCGTTTGCCTGATAGATGTTGGAAAGCCAGGTGCTGAATCCAGGAATGATGGTAGCGCCAAGTGCGGTCCAGTATTTCTCTCTCAGCTTCGTCCAGATGGTCTCGAAGTACTCATAACGGCCATACTCATCGCCTTCCTGCGGGAACCACTCGCAGGCCATGAACTTGTTCCAAACCTCATCATCAAGAGTGGTCGGGCAGTCGATCTGCTTATTTCTAAGCTCTGCATTGGTCATCTCATTGGTGGACCAGGTGGTGTAAAGGTCAATCTTCTCTTTCCAGCCTTCAACGCCCCAGTCGAAGTACTTCAGCACTTCGTAGGCTTCACGCGGATTCGAGGAGCTCTGGCCGATACCGCCCATGTCCATGGTGGAGATATTGGTCTTGCCTTCGGTGGTGGAAAGATGCGGCTGAATGTACGGAACCCAGATAACGTTGTTGGCGATGAAGCCCTGATCCTCGTTGTTCCAGTAGTACTGCCAGCACCACCACTTATCGCAACGAACTGCTACATAGCCGGCATCCTGAGCGTAAACTTCTTCGCCATAAACGGAAGCCATAGCAGTCGTCGTGTTAATGTACTGATACGGGTTGTAAGTCTCGTTGTCATCGATCAGCCAGCCGTTCTGCAGGTAGGTGTGCTGCTTGTTCAGAGCAACCGCCCAGTTGTCCATGTTGTACTCGCTGCCGTTCCAGCCGAACTCAGCGATGCACTCGTCATCTGCAGCAAGGCAGTACCAGGTAACCGGGTAGCAGCCGCCTGCGCAGGTAAGACCGAAGGACTGCTTGGAGCCATAACGGCCGTTCGCGCTCGCCATGGTAGCTTCCTCGATGACGGTCTCAAACTCTTCCCATGTCCAGTCTGTGCTCGGCATATCCAGAGAGTTGTCCTCAAAGAACTGCTTGTTCAGCCATGCAACGTCCGGGAACCACTTCATCGGCGTGCAGAACTTGTAATCAGTTCCGAAGTAACCGATCTTGTACTCCTTGATACCCTTGATCAGGTTGTCGTTCTCAGAGTCGTTCTCGAAGTAAACGGTCATATCCTGCCAGTAACCGCTGTAGATAGGTGTGTCGATCTCATTTACATACCATAAGCAGTCCGGAAGGGTGTTCGCTGCGCTGTAGTCCGAGCAGGCCTGAGCGATGTCGCCGGTCGTGGACGGAAGAAGCTCAACCGTGATGTTGCTGTACTCAGCTTCGAAAGCCTGCTTCATGCCCTGGAACAGAACGTCGTCATCCCAGTACATGATGCTGATGGTGATGTCATCCGTGGTGTTCAGCTCAGGCATCGAAGTGGTGGAGCTGCTGCTGGAGCCGCTGCTCGAAGAGCCACTGTCGTCGCTGGAACCGCAGGCAGAGAAGCAAGTCATAACCATGCAGGCCACAAGTGCCAGGCAGATGATTTTTTTCGCCTTCTGTGTCATGTTTTTCCTCCTTTTTTAGATATTTTCCCTTTTTTTTCGCCTGTCCCGAACTGTCACGGGACAGAACATTCTAATACTCCCAGAGAATAACACAGTTCTTTCAAAAAATCCAGTGAAATTTGCAAAAAGCGGACAAAAAGTTTTCATATTTTTGTCACTTTTCACGAACTACCGTTTTTGCAAAAGAAATCCGGTCCGGATCCCCGATCAGGTTTGGGAATCTATCCCTATTTTCATGTTCGCTTCACGATTCGAAGTTGCTTTTCACTGTGCTGTTCTCTGACAGAATTCCATGTTACATCGACCTTTTTCATGACTGATGCCGGATAGAAGTATTTCCATAGTAACTGCAAACTACCTCCTGCTTACCGGCTGAAAGCATAGTGGATGTTTCCTTGTTTCCGCCGGATTTCATCCCATGCTCTTCAAGCTCAGTTCCCCGGTCGACTTCATTTTATAAATCCACGGCAGCCTGTTTCCTCTTTTACAATTCGCAGACTGCCGTGTCTTTTTAGTTCTTATGGAATCATCCTCCGAAGACCGGATGATATATCATCTGTCCTCGTAAATTCTGATTCCGTTTCCATACGGTTTACTGTCCGGTGATACCCGCGTTATCCACGGATTCCACGAACTGTTTCTGCAGCACCAGGTACATCAGGAGCAGCGGCAGGATCGTCAGGATCGTACCGGCCATACGGTAGCTGGTGTTAACCGTAGCACTGAAGCTGCTGCCCGTAGAACTGGATGTGTAGGAAGTGAAGCTGTCGTCGAAGCTGGAAAGCTTTACTACCATGTTCGTCCAGTCGACAAGCGACTTCGACGATGATGTAGAGTTTACGATGTAGGTTGACGTCATGTAGGACTCATTCCAGTACCACACGAACGAGAACAGGAACACCACCAGCATAGCGCCCGATGCGGACGGAATGCCGATTTTCCAGTACTGCTTGAAGTAGCCTGCGCCGTCGATCTTCGCCGCCTCATGCAGGGACGACGGGATCTGGCGGAAGAACTGCCAGCAGATGAGGATGAACAGCGGTGCCTTTAAGCCCTGGCCTACGATCGCCGGGAGCACGAACGCCCAGATGGTGCCGAGAATTCCCAGGCTGTTGTAAACCTGGTAGGTCGGCGACATGGTCAGGCACTGCGGAAGTACCCAGGACAGGATCATGAAGCCCATCAGGAAGGTTTTGCCGCGGAAGTTGAACATGGCGAAGCCGTAACCGATAAAGGAGCAAATCGCCACCTGAATCAGGGTCGGCACACCGGCCAGCACAATACTTTTCCACAGCGTGTTCCAGAAATCCATGACTCGGAACGCGGTCTTGTAGTTGTCCAGATAGAAGCTGGATGGGATCCAGTTGATGGACGAGTCTACCAGGTCGGACAGCGACATCATGGAGGTCGCAAACATCTTTAACAGAGGATATACGAAGACAAAGCTGATTGCCGTAAGGATCACATACAGGGCAATCTGTTCCAGCAGGCCCATGCGGTCTTTCGAACCCATCAGGATCTTGCGAACACGTTCTTTGCTCATAGGCAGCTTCGTCTGCTTTTTCAGGGCTTTGATCTCGGCCTTCTTGGCCTTCTTCTCGGCTCTGGTCATTTTCGGTTTCTTTTCGTCCTTAGCCATCGAGTCTGCCTCCTTTCTCCTCTTCTTTATACTTGCCCTTGGCCTTCAGTTCAGCGATCTGCTTTTCCTTCTTAGCCTCGGCAGCCTCAAACTTCTTCGCGTTCTTCGCTACACGCTTCTCGGTCTTGGCCATCTGCTTGCGTGTGCGCTTCTCCATCTTCTTGTTCTTCTTGATCTGCTTGTCGTAGACATCCTTCTTCGGCATCAGCAGCAGTGCCACCACGCCGGCAAGGAGAAGAACAACAATCGTGTACATGATTGCGAACGCGGAAGCGTAGTTCACGCCCAGCGTCGCGTCAAGCATCGCGCTCTTGATGGATGTAATCAGCGTACTGATGTTCTCATCCTGTGACAGCGAGATCAACGTGTAAATCGCGTTCAGCAGGATCATGGGCATCAGGGTCGGCAGCGTGATCTTCCAGAAACACTCCCATGAGGAACCGCCGTCGATCTTCGCCGCTTCGTAGAGAGCCGGATCCATCTTCTGCAGGGCAGAGATGAAAATCAGGATCTGAACGCCGGAATACCACAAGAACAGAATAATGTTCTCAAACACATAGCTGACTGCAGTCGCCAGGAAACCAGGCAGGTAGGTCGTCGCCAGTGTCGTGAAGGTCGACATATCTACGGCACTGATAACGTCCGTGGATGCGCCGGTCATCATGGACATGGTAGGACCGGAAACGATAACCACCGGCAGGAAGAACAGGGTACGGTAAATGCCTTTTCCCTTGATCTCCGTGTTCAGCATCAATGCCATCAGCAGAGCGAACACCGTGATCAGAGGAACCGCGATCACCATCTTCATGAGGAAGGTACCCAGGTCAGACCAGAGGGTCAGGTTCTTGTTAAATACATTGGTAAAGTTTTCAAACGGGGTATCCAGTGCCTTATAGCGGACACCGTAGATACCCAGATTCTGTCTTTCACAGAAAGCCCAGAAGACTGCCATGACGATGGGATATACAAGGAAGACGGCGGCACCGATGATCCACGGGAAGGTGAAGAAATATCCCCATCTTGCCTCTCTGGAGCGCAGCTTGCTCTTCATCTTAACCTTGATCTTCTTTTTCTTGCCGTTCTCATCGACCATCTGGCCCTGGCCGGCAAGGATATCCTCTACCGTATACTTCTTCTTTTTCGCGCTGTCGGCGGTTGAAGCAGCGGCTTTCTGGCTTTTCGCCTTTGCTTCCTTGGTCTCTTTTACATCAGAGACTTCGGCTGTTTTCTTTTCTTTTTTTGCCATCTTGCTTCACCTCCTTAATCCGGGCTGTAGGTAGCGAGGACTTCCCCGGTACTGGTATCATAGATGCTGAAGCATTCCGACTTCATGGCACCGATCTCGTCGTCGACGGTGACGGCGTTGCCATAGTTTACATAAACCTTGATGCCATTGCTGTAGGTAACGATGCTCACATCGCCGCTGATTTCGTGGTCTGTGATCACCGCTCCGTCCGTCACATCCGCCAGATAGCCGAAGACTTCGTCGTACTCCGCGATCTGATCGTAGAACGCGTTCGCCTCGGAGCTGTAAACCCAGTCAGAGTTCGTGTTCTCCAGAGCGCTCGGGCTCTCGTAGGTCAGGTAGAACGACGGATATACGCCGGTCTCTGCCAGCTGCAGGAAGTATTCGCTGGTGTTCGCCTCAAAGTTGATGTATTCGGAATACATCGGGATGACACCCTTCAGTACGATAGATACGAACGGTATCGACTCGCTCTCATAGATGTAGCCGGAGGTAGACAGCGGCATATCCAGGAACGCGTCCGTGTACTTCCACAGGTAGGAGTACGGCTGCTCAAGGGCGATGTACATGCCATCCTTCTCAAGCTGTGCCAGTGTCTCCGCGTAGGTCGTCATGGTATCCAGACGGCTGTACTCCACACTCTTTCTCGAATAAGCGAACACCTCATTGGACAGTCCGCTTAAGCCGATGGCATAGAGACCGGTGTCCCGCATGCTGGATGCCAGGGAATTTACATTCGTCTGGGTCACCGTCGGATACAGGATCTTGAAGCTGGTGAACACGTTATCGTAGGTCGTCTCCTCGTAGGTGGTCTTATCCATCTTCTTCATGGCGTTCATGGAGCTGGACGTATCCGTGTTGATGGTAATGGCATCCTCCATAAGAACCAGCGTGTTGCCGTCTGCGGCCAGCGAATCGTAGAGATCCGCAAGGTCATTCTTGGTGCCGATGCTGGAGTCAACGCTCAGCTTCGTCACCGGAAGATCGTAAACGCCGCCGTTCTGCCAGCCTTCGTAAACCACCAGAAGATCACTGGCTCCTGCATCGGAGAGATCGTCAATGATCTGTTCCAGCTGCTCGATGGTCGTCATGGTAACGTCACGCTTCATGACCAGAAAGTCCTCAACATCGTCCGCGAGAACCTGGATTCGCGTGTTAAAGGAAGTATCCGTACCGCCATCCTCTGCGGAAACCAGAGTTCCGTTCGAAAGGAGGTGTTCGCGGTAAGCAACCGCCAGACCCGCATAGTCCGCATCCTCGCCGGTGGTGATGATGAAGGTGGCCCTTACATCTTCCAGCTGCACATCATCCTCAAGCACGGTGGTAGAAGTGCCGCTGCTGCCCGCATCCGATTTCTCACTTACAGTGTCGCGATAGATGTACTGCACGGCGATGTAGTTCCAGAAATGGTTCTGCGCACCGTTCATGTTGGCGTACAGCATGGCGCTGGAATCGCCCTCATCGATGGAGCAGAGAACAGCGGCCTGCGTGTCCGTGTAAACCATGCCGTAGATCGGCAGAATCACGTCATTCGGGTCATTCGCCGTGTTGTAGGTTCTGCCCTTGAACGTGTAGGTGGAAGTGCTGGCTTCGAAGTTATCGAGACCCATATCACTGTCCTGACGTCCGTAAATACGGGATACCCACGGGGATGTATACTTACGGTTGTTGTCCTGCAGTTCGATGATCATGCCGTTGCCGTCCGGAACGATCATGTAACCCTCACGGGCATCGATCTGCGTCTTGCCCATTAGCGGGAATGCGTAGAGGTAACCGAGGTAATAGGTATAACCATCGCTTGTAGCCTCTTCGCCTTCCACAAGGCTGCTGATCGGGATGTAGTACTCCACGCCCTCATCGGTCAGGGAGATATTTACATCAAACTCAATGTTGTACTGTTCATAGTTGACATGGCAGATGAAGCCGTTGGACTGCATCATGTATGTCAGCGTAGCGTTCTTCGCACCTGTCTTTGCGTTGCTCATGGCTGCGGACGCGAAACGTGTCGTCGATTCCAGCTCATAAGCCACCTGGATGACGATGCCTGAATCAAAGAACTCTGCCCAGGCGTCGCCGAGGTTGGAGGTCAGCTGATTCTGGTAAGCCAGCTCATTTTCGTCCGCCGTGGACTCGATGATGGCTCCGTTTTCCTTGCAGCGGATCAGGATGGAGAGGTTCTCCTCCTTCAGGTAAAGCTCGAACTTGTCATTCTCGCACACGAACTCGTGACCCTTGATCTCATCCTGCTTGGAATCCACCGTAACTTCCGACTGGATCTCGGCTTTCACTTCTTCCCAGACGAGCGCATCGGTCGCAGAAGCATCCGTATCGGACGAAGTATCGTCTTCCGTGGCTTCCGTCTCCGTCGTTTCCGTCGTATCTTCATCACTGTCGGAGGTGGCGAAGGAAACGATTGGTACTACCATCACAAAAATCAGGAGAAAAGCAAGCAATCGTTTAATTTGTTTTTTACGAGCCAATTCGATACACCACCTCTCCATATACAGAAGATACAAACTCTACCACCTGCATGGCCAGTACGTACATAATGAATGCCGCTACTACGAAGATGAATGCCGCGAACACAGTCAGCAGGATGACCTTTACGGTTTCCTTGAAGCTGTAGTTGTTGATCTCCATCACCGAGATGAACACCAGAATGACCACCCATGCGATCATGATAATATTTGCAAATTCGATAATAAAAATCTCGTTGTTCGTCACAACCAGGCCGAACAGATAGATGAACGGCTGAATTGCGAAATAAGGTCCGAAGGAGTAAATGTAGCCCTGAAGCGTATCCTTGAACTTACCTTCACCGTCGCTGATACAGGTAACCAGGTAGGTCACGGCAGCAGCAGCGAGGAAACCGAAGATAACAATCAGACAGTCCTGAGGAATCGCGTAATAACCATCTTTCACGGACTTCACGATAAAGCCGCAGAAGTACTTGGAAACCACATTGTAGACGATCATAATAACCATCAGGATCGCGCAGGAGAGATAGGACTGTTTGCCTTTTCTCTTCACCTGGTAAGCTCCCTCCACCGGGTGTCTCATGTAGGTGAACATATAAGTGCAAAGCTGCCAGGTCTTCCGCTTCGTAACCACGGAGGTTACCCTGCGCACCGGATTCAGGATGCCCTTCTTCTTGTCAAAGTTCTTGATGACTCTGTAGAGAATGTAGAGCACTACGATGACAATCACCGCCGGCGCGATATAGTTTGTCATCCAGACGTTACGAACTTCCCAGAAGGAGTCCGAATAGCCGTCCACTTCCTTCGCCAGACGATAATATGTCATGGCGTTCTCATAGTCGCCTTCCTGATACAGCGCTTCTGCCATTGCAAGGTTTGCGTAGTCAAACAGAGCGTTCATCGGGATGATCTTTGTCAGCGGCTCTTTGGAAGCCGTGTACTGACCTTTCTGGTACAGGGTCAGAGATTCGTGAACCAGCTCCGAGAACTCGGTGGTGGTGAATACCTGAATCTCGTTCGCGGTACCGTCGAGGGTGTAGATCTTGTCGTTGCTGTCCACATCGATTGCTACGATGTTGCCAAACAGACCTTTACGGTAAATACCGGTGTCAGCGCCGCCGAACATGAAGAGCAGCGTGCCTTCCTTTGTATACTCATAGATGAAGTACTGGCTTGCCACATAAATGTTCTCGTATGCGCCTACGGCTACTGCCGCAGCACCGCTTGCCGGAATGTCCATATCGATCAGGTTCGTACCTGCGATGTTCAGCTTCTTCACCGGAACGTCGTCCGCTGCGGTGATGGTGTAGATCAGGCCCTTGTCATCGATGGCGGTGTTGTTGATAGCCAGCGGCGTAGCGGTGATCCAGCGGTCCGCTGCTTCATCACTTAAGACCATCTTCAGGAACTTATAGTACAGAGAAAGGTCTGTGCTGTTGGTTCCGAAGTAGCCGAGGAAGGTACCGCCGTCCGTCTCGGAAATCTGTGCGAGACCGTTGGTGTTACCGGAGCAGACGATGTACATGGTACCGCCGTCCGCAACAGCTACCTTGGTAGGAGCGAATACGCCTGTGCCGTACAGTGGGCTGTCCGGCTTGCCGTACTCGGCAATCTTGTTACCTTCCGAGTCGAATACAACAATAGCGCCGTTATTGGTGCTGTAGTAGTTTGCGTCAGCCACATACATGGTGCCGTCGTCCATCACGTAGATGCCGGACGGAGCCTGCAGGTTTTCTTCAAACTCCAGAAGCACGGTGTCCTTGTTGATGTCGTATACAATGATCTTCGGTGTAATGGAACCGTCCGAAGTACCTGCGTCCACCACATAGGCCACGTTGTTTAAGATTTTCATATCCTGCGCAGAGCCGAGTTCGTAGTCGCCGAGCTTGGTGAGCGTCTTTTCGGAAATGTACGCAGTCTGGGTTGCCACCAGTTCTCCGTATCCGTTCTGTGTATATGTCTTATACGGTACGTCCGCGTTTGTCTGCATCGGACTTACCAGAGTTACCAGCATACAGAGAGCAATACAGAGAGTCACAATGACTTTAATTCTTTTTTTCATATTGTCCTCCTTGATTCATATTCTTTCATTTAAACCTAAATCGTCACGATTACTTGATACCGGAACTTGCCATGGTGTTCATAACGTCTTTCTGAACGACGATGAACAGAATCAGGTTCGGTATGAACATGATCAGGGAGGCTGCCGCCGCGACACCCTGGCCGGCTACGACGTTATTCGAGTTGGCCAGTGTATTCATGTAGAATGCCAGTGTCTTCATGCTGTCGGTGTTGACGTAGTTGTTCGAACTTTCAAGATAACTCCATACCTGCTGGAAGGAGAGAATCATGCCAGTCGAAATCGCGGGCCTTACCAACGGGAGGATGATCCTCCAGTAGATGGTCCACGCGTTCGCGCCGTCGATGGACGCCGCTTCCAGAAGCGCGTCCGGAACACCGTCAATGAACTGTTTGATCAGGAACAGGGTAACCGGGGCCGCCAGAAGAGGCAGAATGTGCGCCCAGTACGTGTTTGTGATGCCAAGACCAGAAACAATCAGATACCTCGGGATGGCTACGGCCGTCGCAACGAACATCAGGGCTGTCTGGTTCAGGCTCCAGATGGTGTCATGCAGAGCAAACTTCATCTTGGAGAGTGCGAAACCGGCCATTGTGGAGATGAGGATGTTTCCTGCCACCACGATCACGGTAACGAACAGACTGTTTAACACGTAACGGCTTAAGGGTATGCCCGCAGTCCTTGCGGAACGCATCAGCTCTCTGAAGTTATCCCACGTGGGGTTTACCACGTAAAACTTCGCCGGGAAAGCGAACAGCTCTGCCATAGGCTTAAACGCATGCACGAAAATGAACTCGAGAGGGAGAAACATGAACAACGCAAGCGGTATTAGCACAATGTAAAGCTTGATCTGATCCTTGTTAAAGTGCTCAGGTCCAATTCTGTGTCCTTTATACATGGCTTATTCTCCTTTCTCTCAATCTTTTTCCGTAAACAGCGTGTTGAACACCTTGGAGAACACCATGATGATCAGCAGCAGTACCACGGAGCAGGCCGCGGCATAACCCATCTCATAACGGATATATCCATAGTCGTCAATATGGTTTACGATCAGCTGTCCGGCATAGCCCGGGGTCGGGTTGGAGCCTGACAGGGTAACACCGATGGAACCGTTGTTGAAGGTGTTAACGATAGCCATAACGGCTGCGAATAACATCTGCGGAAGCATCGTCGGAATGGTGATATAGATCATCTCCTGGAAACGGTTCTTGATACCGTCGATGGAGCCTGCCTCGTAAAGTTCCTCATCGCAGTTCATGATACCTGCAAGGATAGACAGGAAGCCTACACCGCAGGCAGACCATAAGCCTACGATGATCATGATCGGCAACAGCCAGGTCGAGCTTGACAGGAAGGTGATCGGCTCCGTGTAGAAGCCCCATTCTATCATGTAAGCGTTGACCAGACCAAGGCGGTCGCCGGAGAAGATCATCTTCCACAGTACGCCCATGGCGGTACCCATCGTCAGAGACGGTGAATAGAAGATCAGCGCGAGGATCGTTCTCGGAACTCTGGTCAGCTGAGCGATAGCCCATGCAAGCAGGAAGGAGAGGGCATATCCGCCCGGACCTACGATAACCGAAAACTCAATGGTGTTCGGCAGCACATACTGCATGAAGACAGAATCGCTGGTGATCAGGTTTACATAGTTTCTGAACCAAACAATGTTCGGCATGTTTACCGTATCGAAGTCCGTCAGGGAAAGGAAGATAGCCACGATAACCGGAAGTCCGATGAAGACGATAAACAGGATCAGGAATGGAGCCAGAAACAAATATGGTGTTGATTTACTTGTTCTCATACTTTTTTCTCCTCTCCTACTCGCTCGCGGCGGCCTTCAGCATCTTCTCTACCGTATCTACCGTCGGTACTACATACAAGCTGTTGCCGTCCTCATCTAAGAATCCGAACTCTTCCATCTTACGCTCTGTCTCACGGTTGATCGTCTTCACAGCCGAGTCAAGAGTGGTACGAAGCGTTTCACCGGAGCTTGTTACGGAAATGTATGCGTTACTCAGTTCTCTCTCAAGCATGTAGCTGCCCGGGATCCTTGCGGTCTCGGTGATCCACTCTGCTGCTTCGAGAATAACTTTCTTCTTGGAGCTATCCCATGGAAGCTGCTCAAATGCTTCAAGGTTTGCGGAGTTCCAGATGTAAGCGTCACCGTAGGTGATCTGCAGGGTGGAGCCGAACTCTACCTGTACATCTGTGGACATCCACCAGCTTAAGAACTCCCAGGATGCTTCCTCGCGGCCCATCTCTGTGCCGTCTGTCAGGACGATCTTCTCCTCGGTGTCCTCATCGGACGCGAAGATGATGTCGCTCTGCGCACCGCCGGCAATGTTTCTCTGAACCTCACCTGTGGACTCATCCGTGATACCCGGAACCAGGGCAATCTCCCAGGAATTTTCGATTTCCGGTGCCGCGCTGATCAGCATGTTGTACATGAAGTAGTCCGCAATACCGATCGGGATATCACCGTTGCGGAAGTGCTGGTAGAAGGATGTGCACTCCTGCGGAATGTCATAGATGGTGAACAGCTCGGTCAGGCGTTCAAATGCCTGAACAGAGGTGTCGGAGTTCAGTGCCGATGTACCATCCTCATAGTAGAGGGAGCCGCCGTACTGGAAGAACAGCGGTGTGGTCATGGCCAGCGTTCTGGTACCGGTGGTACCTGCGGTCGGATAGTAGAAGTCAAGACCACGGTTCTTCAGATCCGGAAGGATCGCTTCCACATCGTCCATGGTGTCCGGAACTTCCAGACCAAGCTTCTCCATGATATCGGTTCTGTAGTAGAGTACCCAGAAGTAGAAGGTCTCAGGCATGGCGTAGATACCGTATTCCGCGGTGTCCGTGCCTGCGGACTCACTCTTCATAACCGTTGCCGGAACCAAAAGGCCGGTGGCCGTCGTGCCAAGGAGTTCTTCCCAGCCGTCAAACTCTGTCAGGTCTGCCAGAACACCTCGGATTGCCAGGTCGTATGGCAGCGCGTAGTCTACGCCGAGAGCCACGTCAGGTGCTTCGCCGGCAGCGTTTGCCAGAATCAGCTTCTGAGAGTCAGGCATGATGCAGAGGTCAACCTCAATGCCAGTCTCCTCCGTGAACTCACTGTCGATCATCTGCTGGATGATCTCGATGTACTGTCTGCTTCGGTTTACCCAAACCTGAAGGTGGGTCGTATCTACGTTGTCAACCGAATAGGACTGATCCGTGAAGGATCCTACCAGTCTCTTGATGCTCTCCCAGAGAGAAACGAAGACATTCGTGTTCTTCGGGAGCTGGCTGTCAGACTGATAAATATAGATGCTGTCGAGGGAAAGATCATTTCCGTCCACATCCGTGATGAAGTTTGCGAGATACTGGCTGACAGAACTGGAACTGGTGCACAGCTCGTCCTGACGGTACGGGATCTCATCGTAATCCTCAGCCAGGTCCTCAAGCTGCGTGTATGCGATCTTTAAGGAGGACAGGGCGCCAGGGTTCGAGGAATCCGTGTACTGGCAGAGGTCTTCGTAGATAGCTTTCAGATCATCGATCCAGCTGGTGAAAGTAACATCAATATCGTCAATGTAGGACATCACGTCGATATCTCTGTACTTATCCGTGTTGGAGCCGGCGATCTTGGTGATCTCAAGAGAGAGGTCATTGATCTCGCTCATGACGCGGTCTACGGTCTCAAGGGCTTCCCTTAAGTAATCCGCTACGATCGTCATGGTGAGGGTGTGTGTTCCCGCTTCCAGGTAGATGGACATGTACTCGCCGTCGTCGTCGGTGAGGGCTGTCTTCGTGAAGCTGCTGGAATAGTCGAACGCGTAGGATACCATCTCATCGTACTGGATGGTGTCGTCCGTCGTGTTCACGGTTCCGTCCGCATTGTACTCGTCGATGGAAAGGTCTACGAATACCGGGAAGTCTTTTTTGTCTGTCTGGCGATACTTGAATCCAAGGTAGTAATAACCGGATGTCTCCACCGTGAATTCATAAGTGATCGACTGGCCCGCATCTGCGAAGGATGCGCCGTCGAGCATGTTCATCACCTTCTTGATGGTGCTGTACGGGGAAAGGTTCACGTCGTATTCGCAGGTCGGGCGAATCGAGGAGTCGTTCCTGATTACAGGATACTCAGCATCAATCGTGATGAGGTCTGCGGTCTCCGTTACATCGGAAGCGCTTCCGGTGTACGTGTCGGTACTGGTTCCGTCATCTGCGGAAAGTGTGATGTCACCGATCCAGAGGTCACCCTCCGTCATTGTCAGTTCGATGACATTTTCGCCCGCCTCTAACTGGAGCAGAAGCGGCGTGCTGTAGCGCGCGCTGGAGTCCGTGACGGTCTGTGTGAGCCATACCATGCTCTTCACCGGGCTGGTAACGATCTCGTGACCGTACTTGTCGTACGATACCACGATGTCACCGTTTTCGTCGGTGTCCTGAAGCCATGCAGTGTTTACTGTCTGCTGCTTTGCTTCGTAGAACGGATAGTCACCGTTGAGCTTGAGGCTGTACTCCGGGTCGAGGATGGACTCTTCGTCCGATGTGAGAACATCCATATACAGGGCATAGACACCGGCTTTGTCTACGTCGAGTACGATGCTTACGACATCGCCCATGCTCGCGGATAATACCTGATGGCTGTAACTGCCATAAGTATCACTCACGAGCTCGCCATCCGATGAACTGTCCCACGCTTCCGTAATGTCATACACTACGTCGCTGCCTGTGTACTGTGCGTATGTATAGGTAGCGCTGATGTGGGTGTAGTTCTTTTCCAGCCGCTCGTCGACGTATTCGTCGCTGCTGCTGGAAGTGCTGTCATCGGTTGTGTCCGCGTCCGTCACGGTAGCGGTATCGTCTGTGCTGTCCGTATCATCCGTATCAGCAAAAACGACGACGCTGCTCATGAGCATGGCGAGAACCATAACCAGTGCCAGCAAACGAGTTGTACCACGACATCTCATTTTTTTTCCTCCCTCTTCTTAGATTTGCGACCATACTTACGGCTGTCCGCAGGAAAAAAACAGACAGGCGCACTCCCGCATGGTCACACTGTTTTCACATTATATACAGATTGACCGATAAAGTCAAGCGTGTGAAAGCGATTTTTTGTTCATTTTGAACAGAATTTGTGGAATTTTTTTGAACAGTAGTGAATTTTTCATGAAGAAATTGGCTGGGTTTTCGGTAATTTTTTACAAATGAAGGGGGGAGTGACGGACGGCCGGGGCTGACTTTGATTTCCGGGGCGGCTCCGCCACGGGGAAAAGCCGCCGTCTGGCGCCGTTTTTTGCGGTCGCTCATATTCACGGGAAAGCCGATGCTTTCCCGTTCAGATTCGCTCAAAAATCGTTTTTCGGAAAAACGATTTTTGACCCCAAAAAACGACACCATCCGACGACTTTTCTTTTTCCCGTGGCTTCACATGCCCCGGAAATCAAAGTCAGCCCCGGCCGTCCTGTGTTTCGCTTGCTTTACTTTAAATGTGCTAAAATTTACCGTTTCGTCAGGAACGCCATTTCTTCTGGAAAAGAGGGGTGAGGAAGGTGCAGACGGTAGGAAAATTTTGATGGATATGAAGTTGATTTCTCGACCTTATTATATTATAATTGCTCACGATTGCGCGGCGGGCGGAGGGTCTGACGCGCGGATGTGAGTCTGACAGAAAGTTGAGGTTTTAGGTCATGGCAAAAGTGATTGTGAATGCCGATGTGACGAAGGGGAAGATTTATAAGGAGATCTTCGGCCAGTTTTCCGAGCATCTGGGACGCTGCATTTATGGCGGCATTTATGTTGGTGAGGATTCCGACATTCCGAACGTACACGGCATGCGGACGGATGTTGTTGAGGCGTTGAAGAAGCTGAAGGTGCCGGTTCTGCGCTGGCCGGGCGGGTGCTTTGCGGATGAGTACCACTGGAAGGACGGCATCGGTCCGAAGGAGAACCGTAAGCGCATGGTGAATACGAACTGGGGCGGCGTAGTGGAGGATAACAGCTTCGGCACCCACGAGTTTCTTGAGTTCTGCGAGATGATCGGCGCGGATCCGTACATTAACGCGAATGTGGGCAGCGGCACCGTGCAGGAGATGATGGAGTGGGTCGAGTACCTGACCTTTGATGGCGAGTCGCCGATGACAAAGATGCGCGCGGAGAACGGCCATCCGGAGCCCTGGAATATTAAGTGGTTCGGTATCGGCAACGAGAACTGGGGCTGTGGCGGCAGCATGACACCGGAGTATTATGCCAACGAGTACCGCCGTTACAGCACGTTCTGCAAGGATTATTACCGCGAGGCGGACAAGGATCTGCCGAAGGATGAGCAGCGCAAGCTCTACCGCATTGCCTGCGGCCCGAACATTGATGATTATAAGTGGACCGACGGCGTGATGAAGGTGGTTGGCCACCGGGCAAACGGTCTTTCGCTTCATTATTATACTGTGCCGGGCGACCACTGGGAGTCCAAGGGTTCGGCGACGGATTTCGATGTGCGTGAGTGGTTCATCACCATGCGCAAGGCGTACCGTCTGAAAGAGCTGGTGGAAAACCACGGCGCTATCATGGACAAGTATGATCCGAAGAAGAAGATCGGCCTGATGGTGGACGAGTACGGTACCTGGTTTGATGTGGAACCGGGCACGAATCCGGGCTTCCTGTATCAGCAGAACACCTTGCGCGATGCGCTGGTTGCCGGCATTTCGCTGTGCGTGCTGATGAATGAGAATGACCGCGTGCGCATGGGCTGCATCGCCCAGATGGTGAATGTGCTCCAGTCGATGATCCTGACTGAGGGCGACAAGATGGTGCTGACGCCGACCTACCACGTGTTCGAGATGTTCAACGTGCATCAGGATGCGACCCGTGTGGCGCTGGATATTGACTGCGCGGATTACGAGATGAAGGGCATCAAATTCCAGCTCTCCCATGAGGGACGTCCGCAGCGCCCGGACGACCGCAAGGCCCAGATGAAGATGCCGCAGATCGTCTCCACCGCTTCCGTGGACGCGGAAGGCGCACTGCATATTTCCCTCTGCAACGTGAGCCACTGCGACGACGCTGATATCACGATCGATGTTCGCGGGTTTGACGCTTCTTCCGTGACCGGACGTATCCTGACGGATGAGGATATGGCCGCTTACAATGATTTTGATACGCCGGACAGACTGGTTCCGACCGAGTACACAGGGCTGACGCTGGAGAACGGCAAGATCACTGGCAAGCTGCCAGCGAAGGCTGTGGCTGTTCTGGAAGTTAAGTAATAAATGTCTGATAATACGTATCGGTATAAAAACATGTCTGCCGCATCAGGATTGTATATTCCTGATGCGGCAGTTTCTTCTTGCCATTTTTTTCAACCTCTTCGTTTTTCCCTTTTCAGCTTTTCTGATTTCCTCTGTAAAAAGCTGCGGCTTTCATTCTAACCTTCATTCCGCCGCCAGACCAACGGCTCAAACAGGCAAATAAAAGTTCCGTTTTCTTTCACAGTAACCTCCATCGCTTCGTGACACCGCCAGGAGTCAAAATCGAAAATGGTTTATCTAAAAACAACCCCGGCCCGGTAACCGTGCTAGATGGTTACCGGACCGGGGCTTTTCTTTTTCTTTTCTTTTTATGATTTGACTTAAACTCTATGTAGAAGAATTATTTCTTTTTCTTCTTGGAGCCAAGGACAACCGCTACGACCACGATCACTACAACCACGATCACCACGACTACTACCACGATCGTGGTGGTGTTGCTGTCGCTGTCGGAGCTGGTATCGCTGCTGCTGTCATCAGAAGAATCAGCGGTAGCTGCGTTTCTGGAAGCCTGTACGGATGCAAGCTCGGAAACTCTCTCGGACTCGGAGATAGACTCGGACTCTTCTACGTATGCAGCCAGAGATTCTTTCTCTTCATCAGACATAACGCCGCTGGCAGATACTACTGTAGCGATCTCGTCCTCAGTCAGGACACGTGTGTAAATATAAAGCTCATCAATATAGAATACGCACGGGCTATCCCAGTAGTTTGCGCCGATATAAACATCCGCTTCATCTTCCAGAACCGGCATACCCTCTACAGAACCAACATTGACACCGTCATAGTAAAGTGTGGTGGTCTGGGTATCAGCATCGAACGTCCAGGTGATAACTGTCCAGGTGAATCCGGTGCTTGCGCTGTTCAGCATAGTCTCCGGAGCAATACCTACACGAGGATCGCCGGACTCATTACTGCTCACGCCCGCAACGCCATCGGACCATGCGGAGGTACCAAAGCCGCCCCAGAATCCGTGCCAGTTTTCTGTCGACTGATCCGCTCTGCCGATCCATACAACCGGAGTAGCAAATACATATGTATCAGCCTGTGCCACAAAAGAGATCGTGTAGCTGGTGCCGGCAAGGTCTACACCCGTGTTGTAGCCGTCCAGATTGCCATCCGAGTTAACAGAGAGCGCCTTATTTACAAGGCCGTCCGTGTAAACAACGTCGTCTGTGGTCGTAACAGCATCGGCAAAAGCTTTTCCTACGACTTCCAGAGAATAGTTCCCTGTCGCGTCATCGATGGTCTCGTCAAACGAGAAGTATGCTTCGTAGTCGTCCGGAGCATCCGCAAACGCTGTCATGGCGCCCGCTACTGCCATGGTAGCAGCCATAGCCAGTACTAAGAGTTTTTTCTTCATTACGTCTTCCTCCATATTGAGAATAATATTTTCAGGGGCACTAGCCTACCCCCGTAATTTAACAAGATTCTATCAAATCCGCGTGTGCTTGTCAAGCGCTTTAAGAGCACGTATCTTGTATTTTCTGCCCGAAAATCCGGAAATTTTCAGGCAGATTTTAGGTAGATTTACCATGTTTTCTTTCTGTCAGATGATCAGATTCGTGATATTCCACACAGCATCGACATTAACCCCCTCACATTTCCTGACTACAGCACTGACAAATCGCACCCGCAGCGTCTTTCTGCATGGTCAGAATTTATTCTGATGCTCAGGGCAATGAACGGATGGTTTGATAATTGCAGTTGTCAGGCTTCATGTAAGGAAGCCACATGCCCGGGAGAATGTCAGCTGCTTACATATTCCGCATCAGATTCGCCATCTCGATAGCCGAGCATGCGGTGTCGTAGCCCTTGTTGCCCGACTTGGTGCCTGCCCGGTCGATGGCCTGCTCGATGTTGTCGGTGGTGAGAACGCCGAACATGACCGGGATGCCTGCCTTTAAGCCGACAGTGGCGATGCCCTTGGAGACTTCCGCGCACACATAGTCGTAGTGAGATGTGGCGCCGCGGATGACCGCGCCCAGACAGATGACCGCGTCATACTTGCCGCTCTCCGCCATCTTCTGCGCCACCAGCGGGATCTCAAACGCGCCCGGCACCCAGGCAAGCTCGATGTCATCTTCCTTCACACCGTGGCGGATGAGGGCATCGTTCGCGCCCTCGATGAGCTTGCCGACGATAAACTCGTTAAACCTCGACGCTACGATGCCGATTTTTAAACCTTGTGCTACCAGATTTCCTTCTAATACTTTCATTTCATACCTCCGAATTAAAATTAATTATTTTTTCTCGCCAGCCCCTGCCCCATAGCTGGTCATATGGTGCATGCGCCGCTCTTTCGTGAGCAGGTAACCCCGGTCCACTTCGTTGGCGCGCATCTGGATGGGCACTCGCTCGACGATCTCGATGCCGTAGCCGGCGAGGCCGGATATTTTTTTCGGGTTGTTGGTGAGAATGCGGAGCTTTTCCGCGCCCAGGTCGTGCAAAATCTGTGCGCCGATGCCGTAGTCGCGCATGTCGGCCGGGAAGCCCAGCTTCAGGTTCGCATCCACGGTGTCCAGGCCCTGATCCTGAAGTGCGTAGGCTTTGATCTTATTTAAGAGACCGATGCCGCGCCCCTCCTGACGCAGGTAGAGCAGGATGCCACGCCCTTCCTTCGCGATGGCCTTTAAGGCCGCGTCCAGCTGCTCGCCGCAGTCGCAGCGCTTCGAACCCAGCACGTCGCCCGTGAAGCATTCGGAATGCACACGGCAGAGCACCGGCTCGCCGTCATCGACCTTGCCCATGGTGAGAGCGATGTGGTAATCGCCGTTCAGCTTGTTTTCGTAGCCGTAGATGGTGAAATCACCGTACTTTGTGGGCAGCTTCGCGCTGGCGGTGCACTCCACCAGCATCTCCCGGTCCATGCGGTAGCGCACCAGATCCGCGATGGTGAGTACGGTGAGGCCGTGCTCCTTCGCGAAAGCCATAAGCTCCGTGGTGCGCATCATGGTGCCGTCCTCCCGCATGATCTCACAGCAGAGCCCCGCCTGCTTTAAGCCAGCTATTTTTAGCAGATCCACCGTTGCCTCGGTGTGGCCGGTGCGCACAAGCACACCGCCTTCCCTGGCCCGGAGCGGGAACATGTGACCCGGCCTGCGGAAATCTTCCGGGCGGATGCCGTCCTCCACGGTTTTCATGGCCGTGACGGAGCGCTCCACAGCGGAGATGCCAGTGGTGGTGCCCACGTAGTCGATGGATACCGTGAAGGCTGTGCCATGGTTATCCGTGTTCATGGCTACCATCTGCGGGAGCCCCAGACGGTCGCAGACGGAACCATCCATGGGCATGCAGATCAGGCCCTTCGCGGCGGATGCCATGAGGTTGACGTTCTCCGTGGTAGCAAATTCGGCCGCGCAGATCAGGTCGCCTTCATTTTCCCTGTCGGGGTCGTCGATAACAAGGATAACCTTACCTGCCTGCAGATCTGCCACCGCGCGCTTCACCGCGGCGGCGACTTTCGCGCGGTCATCCGCTGTGGTTTCTTCTAATTTCTGAATTTTTTCTTCCATATATTTCCTCCACTTCTACGCTCAAAATTCTTCTATTTCTAAAACTAAAATTTACCCAGATGTCAGAAGTCGGTTCACGGATTGTTCCGCGCTTCTGAAGTTAATGTTTTGCATTAATTTCAGTTCCCACAATCCTGCCAGTATTCCATCTTAAGAAATCTTTATTCCTTCTTCCAACGCTGCCTCCAGCCATGCTTTTTTTGCATCCTGCGCATTTTCTAACGCTGATTCCATCATTTCCCCGCAGGTAAGGCATCCAGGTAATTCCGGGAAAGAAACGACAAATTAAAATCCGCATCTCGCAAGAAATTCCGCCGTCACGCCACTCTCTGAGCCCGTTCCGGCTCCTGCCCGACTGCTCGTTCCGCCATTCGTCCCGCCATTCGTATTGCCGCTTATTCCGAGCCCAGGTTCTGTATCCGTCCCCGGATTCATCAAAAACTTCTCCACGTATTTCCCGATCAGATCATTCTCAATATTGATCACACTCCCGATTTTCATGTTTTCGAAGGTCGTGATTTCCCTCGTGTGCGGGATGAGCGACACTCGAAAGTCCGTGTCGCTGACTGCGGCCACCGTGAGGCTTACGCCGTTTAAGGCGACTGAACCCTTCTCTATGATATATCGCAGGATCTTCCGGTCGGCACGGATGGTGTACCAGACGGCATTTTCATCTTCCCGTATGCCCGTCACCTGCCCGGTGCCGTCAATATGGCCGGAGACGATATGCCCGCCGAAGCGGCCGTTCGCCGCCATGGCCCGCTCCAGGTTGACCTTCGCGCCGGCTTTCAGGCCGCTTAGGTTCGTGCGGTTTACGGTCTCCGCCATCACGTCCGCAGTAAACCCGGCGGAGGTCAGCCGCACTGCCGTGAAGCAGATGCCGTTCACCGCAATGCTGTCGCCGACTTTCACATCGGCGAGAATTTCTTTACAGCCGATAGTCAGGGTGCAGGAGCGGACGTTTCGTTTTATTTCCAGTATGGTTCCGATTTCTTCTATAATTCCGGTAAACATAACTGCCTCTGTTCTTTCTTCTATCACTACTTGTACGCGATATCGCGTTAACTCCAAGCGATGAGCAATCCGTGGTTTCACGTTTGTTAGTCCCATTCCATAATACGGTTCAAGCAGCAACTGACTATAATACTACAAATTTTTCTTCGTCTTTCGTGCCAGCCTTCTGTCCCTCATCTTATTCCAGATCGAATGCAACAATTGTATGTCATGTTCTGTCATATTCAAACCATCCTTCAACAGAATTTCATCCGTATAAGCAAGAATCTCCTCATATTTTCCCTCTCTTTGTAACCGGTCAATTCGGTTGATATCCAACTTCTCCGCATTTTTCATGGGAATTCGAAATTTTCTCATTTCGCCCGGCTCAAAAGTCAGCACACCCCCGCCATAGCTGCGTCCCAGCGTCTCGCTAAGAGCCAACGTATAGGTGTTCAGGAACGCCGATGTGACCGCTTCAGCGTTTATTCCTTCGTGAAATCTCACCTTGTGTAATGTATCCGTCACCAGTGCTCCTGCTTTGTTGAGGATCATCTTCGGATAAAGGTTGGCCTGCCGTATCAGAAATGCATCTGCTTTCCATGAATTCGGTACACAATACCATCTCTTACGTATTCTGCATTTATAATTCTGCTGAAAGCCCCTGCTCTCGCCCCATGCAATATACTGACGGGCCTGCTCGCTGATTTCCTCCATTGGTAAATCTCCCGGCGCAAACATGGACACCCTCTTTCCCGCATCCCTCAGTTTCCTGTATTCAAGTTCCGAAAGCATGATACCTTTTACCTGTTCTGCCCGGCTAATAATCGGCGTGACGTCATTTTCCAAATGCCATTCTAAAACATCCTTCCATTTAAACAGAAAGAAATCATTTTCTCCGCTTACCAGTCCTACATTTACCTCATATAAGTCAGATGCGTCTGAGATCCGATTGTCAGAATTTAACTCATTTAAGAGGCCGATTTCTTCGTTTGTCAGATAATATCTGACCCACTTTTCTGTACTGTGATTTACTTCTTTTATCTCTGCCTCAGTCAGGCAATCCATCCCCACGCAATTCAATTCCTCTAAATCTTCCAGTTCTATTACCCTGATGCCTTTTCTCTCGGATTTTTTCTCGCCAAGAAGTAGCACTACTTCCTGTTGAATATCATCAAAAACGAGTTTCCGAAAAGTAATCAGTGTAAGTCCTTCAAATGCAGTGCTAAGATAGTTTCTTGCTTCTGCTGCATAATCTACCTGAAATAGCTCTGCCGGTATTACCATCCCCAGCCGTCCATTTTCCGAAAGGGCTTCCACCGAAAGTAACAGGAACGGCAGCCAGATATTGGTAAGGCGATTCGGATGAAAGCCATGCTTTTTCATCAGTTCGAACGCTGCCGAACGATACTGCTCAGCGAAATTTTGATAACGGACAAAAGGCGGGTTCCCCACTACAACATCAAAAGTGCGCCTTTCTTCGACCTGATCTTTATACCAGGTAAAAAAATCGTCATTGATTATTTCATAGCCATATGCTGTTGCCTTTTTTGCTTCAGCGGGATCAAGTTCGATTCCTGTAACTTTCATTTCACGAACCTGTGTTATCAGATTCTGATTCTCTGCCTCTGACAGCAACTTTTCCTGCCGTCTTTTTACCGCTGCCAGAAAGCTTCCATCCCCGCAGCCAGGTTCAAGAATACTGTCTTCGTGAGTTCTGACTGCCCACCCGACAATAAAATCCGCAATATCGCGTGGAGTGTAATATCCGCCGCGCAGTTTATCATACCCGTCAATCGCTTTCATCCTCATCCCCGCTTCTCATTCCACTTACACCGTAAAGCTCATCAATCATTCCGTCAAGTTCTCTGGTCGCCGCATCTTTTGCCCGTTGCAGTGTATTTCTGACAGATGAATTTTCTGCATGATTCGTATTTGCGGCCAGCTGCTCAATTTGATGTACCTTTTTCACAATTTCATCGTGAAGTTTCACCTGCTGCGGCTCGTTAAAATCAATTCGCATGATCGGCAACTTCGCAATAAACTGTTTTCCGTGGGAATAATAATCTCCGCGAAATGTGCTCGCACTCTTTTTTACAACAGTCTCCATCAGCCAATGATTCAATATGGCCTGTACATAAAAAATAGATTCCCACGTCTGTTCTTTCATTTCTATTCCATAAAAAGGTCCGTTTCCTCCCCCGGTAAAGATAATTTGTCCGTTATCATAAACATAATTAGACCCCAGTGAAAGTACCGGCCAAATCAAATGTTCTTTTCCGATAAAGCGTCTGAGACTCTGCCCGCGACCGTATGCATACCATGTGTCCTCAGTTCTGTTCGGCATATTTCGTCGATCCAATTCTTCCCGAAACGCGGACAAATACTCATATGCGTTTGGGAATGTTTCTCTCATCGTATCAATTTTAATGAGTTTGGGACTTCCTTCTGCATTTACATACGGAAATATAATGTAGCTATTCGCCATGATCCGCTCATATTTACGCAACGCTGTATCATATATACTTTCCTTAAGAATCCCCTTTTCTATTTTCCTGTCGGCTCCTGACTTGTCTCTAAAATATACATACATGTCATCCTCTTTTTCAGGATAAATAATGTATATCTTATCCGCACTTGTCTGAACTCCGACAAAAATATGTGCCATTGTTTCCAGCGGACTGCAAACCGAATCAAGCGTCTGAAATCTCTCCTGTATATCGTAGGGTATAAATGTCCAAGGATTTTCTCCCAGCTGCCTTATATCATAAGTTTGAAACGGAGCCCTGTGTTCAAACAGGAATTGATTCCAGTTTTTCACAAAAGAGATGTCAAAAGTTTGCTTCTCATTCTTACTAAGGATCAGGATACAGGTATATGTACTTCTATTTTGAAAAACCTGATGTGTTCCAAAATGGAGCACTTTGCGCACCGCATTTCTTTCCGTGAGGTATCCGCGCAGGGCTTTCCCTGACGTAATATTCATAAACTTATGCGGAATGATATATCCAATCACACCTCCATCTTTCAAAAGCGACCAGGCACGCTCAATAAACAAATAGTATTTATCCAGCAGTTCTGCTCCTGCTGTCTGATATCCCGAATAGTCACTCTTATAGAATGCGTACTCATCCGGCGAGTAGTGTACCATATTCTGGACTCGAATGTAAGGCGGATTCCCGACAATTACATCAAATCCTTCTGCTCCATATTCTGTTGTCCAGTCAAACATTTTTATTCTTTCCATTTTGGAAAGACTTTCATATATCAGGGCAGAATTGTGCATAGGACATGTCAATCAGGCTGTTTCCGTTTTTTATGTTTCCATTCAATTCCGGAAGTATTTTAACGGAATGCTCCTCATCGATTTCTCCGGCAGGGGTATCCTTAAGCAGCTTCAAAAGAAGGCTGAACTTCGCAACCTCCACAGCCATAGGATCAATATCAACACCCCAAATATTATCTGTTAATATTTGACGGCGAATTTTATATGCCAGCCGGTAATGATCAGATGCAGGCAATTGGTAAAGGATTCCCTCACGAAACGCAGTCTCTTTATCATTTTTCAGATACCATTCAATATAATAATTAATGATATATTCATATGCGGACAGCAGGAAATTTCCCGACCCGCAGCAAATGTCCGCAACTCTGATTTTTGATATTTCTTCCGGAGTCTTGCCACTTAAGACTTCCTGTAACGTCTGTTCCGTTATAATGTCCGTCACATTTTTAGGAGTATTTACTGCCCCCTGTGAATCTACAGCTTCCGGTTTTAGAACAGTTACCACGTCGCCGTTCCGGTCGACTATAAGCTGTTCCTCAAGAAACAACTCATATATCTGCCCAATTACAAATGGATCGATTGCATCAAATTCATAGGAACTGTTCGGATAATAAAGTTCCTTAAAAATGTTAATCAGGACATCATCCGAAAGGCTTACTCTGTCCTCCTCCAGCAATTTAAATAAGCCGGAGTCATACTTTTTATCTGCCATCCGGAATAATCTCTTCAGGTCTTCATATGTTCGAATTTCTTTCAGCAACTCATATTTCTCGAAGCTGTGATCTTCGCAAATGCGCAGAAACAGAATACGATTCAGAATTCTCTGAACGCTGATATTCAGCGTTTCCACGCTCATATTGGGGTTGTGACTGAAAACATCCCTGCCAAGCATAAGCCGAAATTCACGCATTTGATCCAGAAAATATTCGTCAAACGATTCTGAGCGTAAAGTTCCGCGAACATTTTCAAACCTTTTTGCAAAATTTCCGGAAAGCACCGCCTCTTTTGAAAGCATCCCGTAAATTTCATCAAACTTGTCAACGTATTCGTCATAAGTATAGTGTGCAATCATTGCCGTATGGACGGAATCATTCTCCATTGGTCTAATTGTGCAATCATAAATATAGAGATCATTATAATTTGTCAGAACCGAAATATTAAGGTTGCCGCTCCATCCATATCTTCTCAATTGAAACGCCGGAGCATTGTCGTTTGTGATATCAACCGATGGTTTCTTTGTTTCCAGATAAAAAAGCGTCTCTGTACCCACACGAAAAGAGTAATCCGGTTTCTTGCTCTTTTTTATACCGTCCTCTTCAACATATACGGTAGCCTCATGGGTCACTTCCCTCAAATGCTGCGGAAGCCCGGCTTCGTTATCTACATCCCAGCCAAGTTCTTTAAAAAACGGATTTACAAAGTCCACCCTGACTTCTGTTTCATTATAGTTCGAGGATCTGTACTCATCAATACGGCTTATGTATTTATAAACTCTGTCCGTCATCCGGCGTTTGTTTTCCTCATATTTTTCAATTGCAAAAACATCTCTGTTTTCATCCAATGGCAAATCTTCTTCCCCCTTTTTAATTCTTCCCGCGTCTGCTCGTTACTCATTATCTGTTTCCGTCAAATTATCAAACTCTATTTGTGGTTTTGTTTTCTTCAATGTACCAAAAATTTTTAGGAAATACTCGTACATCTTCTATAATCACTATTCCTCATTCCGCCACCAGACCCGTGACGCAGATATCTTCGCCAAGCTTTATGATTTCTGATTCTTCCAGCTTCACCGCATCGCTCATTTTTTCGATGCCTGTCCCTTCGATCGGGGTACGGGAGTTTCTCCCACCGATGATTTTCGGGGCGATGTATGCGTATACACGGTTCACAAGTTTTTGTTCAAACAGTGCAGCGTTCAGAGTGCCGCCGCCCTCGACGAGGATGCCGTCGATGCCGCGCGCACCAAGTTTTGAGAGAAGGTCGTGCAGGTCAAGGTGAATTTCCTTTTCTGCGTTCCGTATTCCGGCTCCGACGTCTTTTTTTCTGTGTTCGCCCAAAACAGGAAGACAGGTGATACCAGCACTTTCCATTTCATCCAGTGCCTTTCCGACTCTTTCCGTCCCATCCTCCACATACGCCACAATGGTCGGTATTTCTTTTGCTGTTTTCACGATCTGCGAATCCAGCGGGATGCGAAGGTTTGAGTCGCAGACAATGCGCACCGGATCCACGCCTTTTTCCACGCGGCAGTTGAGCAGCGGGTCGTCGGCCAGCACCGTGCCGATGCCCACCATGATGCCGGTGTAACGCTTTCGGAGCATATGCGTGTGCCTTCGCGATTCCTCGCCGGAAACCCAGCGGGAGTCGCCTGTGTATGCGGCGATTTTTCCGTCCAAAGTCATGGCGTACTTGACCGCGACAAAGGGCATTTTGCCTGTAATATAATGAAAGAAGACTTCGTTCAGCCGGTAACATTCATCCTCCAGGATGCCGGTATACACCTCCACACCGTGATCTTTTAATATTTGCAGCCCCTTCCCGGCAACCTTCGGGTTCGGATCCATGCAGGAGACAAATACCCGGGCGATGCCGCGTTCCAGGATGATTTCCGTGCAGGGCGGTGTCTTCCCATAATGACAGCAGGGCTCCAGCGTCACATAGAGATCCGCGCCTGTAGCGTCCTCTTTCAGGTGCGTCAGCGCATTGCGCTCCGCGTGGTATTCGCCGTAACGTTCATGGTAACCCTCACCGATGATGCGGCCGTCTTTTACCACGACGCAGCCCACCATGGGGTTCGGGGATGTGTGGCCTTCGCCCTGCTTCGCCAGGGTGAGAGCTATACGCATGTAGTGCTCCGCTTCCTGAAGCATTCTATCTGAAATTTTATTTTTAACCTTTAAATCATATAAATCCGTACTCATCTTGCCTCCGCATTGCAGAACATGGCACTATGCCTCTGGCTTTGCCAGCCCACCGCTCTTATCCCTCATCTTGCCTCCACGCTGCAGAACATGACACTATAGCCAAAAAAGTTGTGATAACGTTCCGTGAATGGCAACATTATCGCATATCTCCGCCTTTCGTCCTGTCGATTCGAGGCTGTATTTTAACACAGTTTTGTGTTTTCGTATAGCGGAATCTGAATTTTCATTCCTCTTTCCCACAAAAAAGCCTGAACTTTCCGGATTCGTTGCTCTGTGCCTTAGTTAAAATGTATACAAATAATAATATCCTCCACCCGGACAGCTTTCCTGGCGCCCGGGTGGAGGATCTTTTTATTCTTTCGAATTTTCAGTTTTTTTATTTCTGTTTTTGTTTTCGCTTTTATTTTCTTTTTTCGTCCAAAGTCTTCCCGCCCGCAGCCGCTTTCGCAATTGCTGTCTTCTTCTTTCCCTCTCTCACCAGCATCGCTGCTGACACCGCCGAAACGATGGGCACGGTGAGAATGATACCCATGGTGCCCGAGAGTCCCTGCATGATCTGGATACCGATGTCGTACATGTTCAGCACCTGGTGGAGCGGGTATGAATAGGCGTAGATAACGATCAGGATGTTGGCGGAGTTGCCCACGTAGGCCAGGATCAGCGTGTTGGACATGGTGCCGATCATGTCGCGGCCGATGCGCATTCCCGACCGAAATAATTCACGCACAGGGAGCTCCGGCGTTTTCTCGTGGATCTCCGTCAGCGACGAGGAGACAGACATGGCCACGTCCATGACCGCGCCCAGAGCGGAGATGAGAATGCTGGAGAAGAGGATGCCGCTGACATTCAGGTTCGAATTCTGCTGCACGTAAATGAGCGTCTCCACGTTGGAAAATTTATAGCCGTCGATGTGCGCCACCGTGCCGAAGATGAGGGCGATGAGCCCCGCCGCCACGACTCCGCTGACCGTTCCGATGATGGCGCACAGGGATTTTGTGGATACACCGCCGATCAGAAGGATGGAGATGACCGTAATTAGACCCACGCAGATCACAGCCGCGAAGAAGGGCGAAAACCCGAGGTAAAGCATCGGCAGATAGAGCATCAGCACGATGAGAAACGTGAACACGAGGGCTACGATGGAGTGGATACCCCGTTTTCCGCCCACGATCCACATGAGTGCCAGGAAAATGAGCACCAGGATGGCGATGGGCAGTTCCCGGTCATAGTTGTAAACCGTCGCCGATATGCTCTCTTCGTAGACGCTCAGGCGCACGATGACCTTCTGCCCTTCCGTGCAGTACGCGCCGTAGAGGTAGCCGTTCATGCTTGTCCCTTCGACGACTTCTCCCTTATAAGTACCCGAGGTAATACGCAAAGTGACCTCCTGGGTTCCGGCGTACTCGCCGTCATCCAAAAGGTCCTCATTTAAGACCTGGAGCACCACCGCTTTCGCGAATTCCGTGTTGTCGTCCGCGACAAGCGGTGTGCGCTCCACGCTGTTATAGAATATTACCACGGCGATCACCAGAATGGCGACCGACAGATATATTCTTTTTAGCAAGCCTCATTCTCCTTCTTCTTTGCAAACATTACTGCCGCGATGGCCGCCGCCGATACTGCCATAAGAATGACGAACAGTCTCACGCTGTCGGTGTCTCCGGTGGATACAGTGGACGATGCCGCTGCAGTCGTGGTGGAATCGTCACTGCTTGAGGAGTTCGTCTTTGCGGTTGTGGTCGTTTCGTCGGCTGCCGTTGTTGTCGTCTCATCGGCGGCCGTCGTCGTCTCGTCCTCTGCGGTTGTC
>JAJQBQ010000054.1:50334-77054 GCA_021203205.1 Lachnospiraceae bacterium
TCCTCTGCGGTTGTCGTCTCGTCCTCTGCGGTTGTCGTCTCGTCCTCTGCGGTTGTCGTTTCCGTCGACTCCTCGGTCGGATCATCCGTATCTTCCATTGTCAGAAGCTCCAGGCTGTTGATGGCACTCACAACAGCCGCTCTCGCGCTGATGTAGATTCCGGAATCTTCCACAGGCACATCCTCACCGTTCAGCTGCAGATAGATGGTCTTATCGATCAGTGTCGAATACCCTTCCGCCAGACGGTTTGTGGTGGATGTCTGTGCATTGCCATCCGCATCCAGGTACGTCTCCGTATACCGGTAGGAAGTGTTTACGGAACCATAGCCGTACAGCGGATCCGTGTCCGTGCCGTAGGCGTTGGAGCAGAATACCGCGAACGGATCGTCCAGAAGCTCATACAGGGCTTCCATCTCTTCCAGTGCCGTCTCAAATGCCGCTACGCTCTCTGTGGTGTAAAGGCTGGTATCAACCGCTGCCGCCATCTCTTCCACCTCACTGTAGCTCACATCATCCGAAGTCTTGTAGATGGTGAAACTGTCCGCGTAAGCATTTCCATCGTAATCATAGGTGGAAATGGTGAGGGAGGTTTCGGTGAAGTCTACGATGGAGAAGGACGGCAGGAAGTCGTTCGTTCTCTCAGCGATGTAGTACGGGGTGTAGCTTAACAGGTTGTAGTATTTACTTCCGGAGCCGGAGCCCGTGGTAATGTACATGGTGCCGTCCGGATCCACCACATAGCCGTCCTCGGTGGTGTCATAATCGATGACCGTGCCGTTGTAAACCTGGTAGGTTCTGGAATAGGTGTGGTCATGTCCGGTGAAGCAGACATCGATGTCAAATTCGTCCATCAGCGGAGCGAAGATGATGCGGTTCGAGGATGCGTCCGTGTCCGCGTGGGGCTCGCCGGAACCGTAAATGTCACTGTGGAATACTACGACTCTCCAGGTGGCATCCGGGTAAGCCGCAACGGCCTCCTCCATCAGTGCGCGGTGCTCTTCCTGGTTGCGGTTATTGGAGTTCAGGCTGATGAACAGCACACCGTCATAAGAGAAGTAGTAATCGCCGCCGGCGGCAGTGGCACCCAGGTTTTCCTCCGAGTTCGGATTGTTGAAGTGGTAGGTGTAGTCAGCGCCGTTCATGTCATGGTTACCTACGGTCGCCGCTACCGGAAGACTTCTTAAAACCGATGGGAAGAGATAACCGGCATACTCGCTCTCGCGGGCCAGCTGTCCCTCCTCGGATGTGGTGGATGTGTCGATCTGGTCGCCTGCGGAGAGCAGGAAGGCCGCATCCGGGCAGATGCTGATGGCCGTCTCCAGCGTCTTGTTCCAGTTGTAAGTGTCGCGGGCCACCTGGTCATCCTCATCGCCTGAGGAAGCGCCGATCTGCGGGTCGCCGGTCAGGACGATGGAAAAATCCGTGAAGCTTGCGGTCTCATAATCATAAACCTCTGACCATACGGTGTTGTCCCCGTCATAATTGTCCGTGTAGCGATAGCAGTAAGCCGTGTTCTCGGTAAGGTAATCTACAATATCTACCTTGTCGGAGGCCGCATACACAACACCCTGACGGTTTGCATTATCCGAAGTGATTTTCGTGGATTCGCCGGTGACAATCATGGCGTTCGCGGTCGGCTCCTCTGTGCCGTCGCTCACCCAGATCTGAACCGCCGGGGTGCCGATGGTCTCACTGTACCAGGCAAAGTTCAGGCAGGTCTCGTCCGTACCCGGTGTCAGCGCGATCTTGCCGGAATCGGACATCTCATCCTCCCATTCCTCTGCGCGCCAGGTCTGATAATCCGAGCTGTTATCGGTATCACTCTGGAATGTGTTCTCCGATGTGTTCTTCTCGCCGTAAGCGTAAGCGTTCATGCTCGTCCCCAGGGTACCGATCACCAGGGAACAGGCCGCCGCTACCGAGACGGCTCTTGCAAAAAGCTGTTTTCTGTTCATTTTTTCCTCCATAAAACAGATTGTCTGTGTCATATGTCACTCCAACACATCAAACAGGAATTACCGACAGAACTGCTGCGCAATCAGGTACGCAAGTCCACCGGTTTGATATGTTTGGAAAATCAAATATGACACCCCGGATTTCGCCTGATCAAATCGAAATCCAAACTATATTTCTTTATGTTACGCGTAAAGTATAGATGGAAAATGTAAAATGCTCCACCAGAGATATTTTAAGATGCTGTAAAGGTTATCAAAGAATTTAGGAAAATGTTTTGTATCAACATTTAGACGCAACTGCTTCGAATACCGAAGAGTCACTTCGCGAAACTTCCGGCGGCGACCGTGAATCGTAAGCAGTAAGCGAATCTCCAGGCGAAATGTCAGTTATATTAAAAAAAGCCGCGGTCCATTCTTCAGGACCACAGCTCTTCATAAAGACTCAGTATATTTTTCCCGTTCATGTAGTTTGTTGCCGTCTCCACATTCCGCCCGTCTGTCAGTTGAAATGTAAGATGTACGTTTTTAAATTCCTCCAGCTCCTCCAGTTCTTCCGGCTTCAGCTCCATGCCCCGCTGCGCGGTGACCGTCAGCCGGGCGATTCTGTCTTTCGGAACCCTTAAATACCGATTGTTTTCTTTCAGGAAAATATAAACCGCATCATCGTCGCACAGGATCCGGTTTTTCAGCGCCTGCAGCAGCCGGTTAAGCGGCGCGATGAAAATGCATTGCAGGGCACAGAACCAGACGATCTGTGGAAAATCCAGATTATCGAACATCCGCTTCAGCCATGCAAAATCCACGCAGAGAACGGCCGCCAGAAAAATTCCGGTTAAAAGGATGGTCCACGGCGAAACCATGTATATTTTTCTCTTTTTCATATGAAATTCCCTTCTGATGCCTTCACCCAGGCACCTTACTTCATAACACCCTTATCATCCCCGCTGGCTGTCATCTTCACAATAATTTCTCTGTTGTTTCCCTTCCCGGTTTCACGTCATTTTCTTTGACTCTCTCCCGGTCTCACGTCATTTTTCTTCTGCCCCGCATCCTTATCCACAGATTACAGCCCCAAAAAGACCGTCGCGAACCGGAAGTACACCAGCAGCGAGATGGCATCCACGATGGTGGTGATGAACGGGCTGGCCATCACGGCCGGGTCGAAGCCGAGTTTCTTCGCCAGGATCGGCAACGTGCAGCCTACGAGCTTCGCACAGAACACGGTCACCACCAGCGTGCAGCAGATGGTCGCCGCCACGACGACGGTGAGCCGGTCGAAAAGCATGAGCTTCACAAAATTTGCCACCGCCAGAATGGCACCGCAGCAGACGGCAACACGCATCTCTTTCCAGATCACGCGGAGGGTATCCTTAAATTCGATTTCATTTAAGGAAAGTCCGCGGATGATCATCACGGAGGCCTGACTGCCGGAGTTTCCGCCGGTATCCATCAGCATGGGGATGTAGGCGGTCAGCACCACGTAACGGGCCAGCTTTTCCTCGAAAGAGGTGATGATCATCCCCGTAAAGGTCGCGGAGATCATTAAGAGCAACAGCCAGGGTATCCTCTTCTTCACCAGTTCAAAAACGCCCAGCTTCATATATGGCTTGTCGGTCGGCACGATAGCCGCCATTTTTTCCATATCCTCCGTGGCCTCTTCTTCCATGATATCCACGATATCATCGACCGTGATGATACCGACCATGCGGTTTTCCGAGTCCACAACAGGCATCGCCGTGAAGTCGTATTTCTGGAAGTCCTGGGCTACTTCCTCCTGGTCGTCACTGGTCTTCACGGTGATCGGCCGATCCTCCATGACATCTTTTAAGGCCGCATCCGGATCGCTTAAGATCAGGTCGCGCAACGACACGATACCGACCAGCTCGCGGCTGTCCGTCAGCACATAACAGATGTTGATGGTCTCATTTTCCATGCCGGTGCGGCGGATTTCTTCCATCGCCTGTGCCACGGTCCACTCCTCTTTTAAGGCCGTGTACTCGATGGTCATCAGGCTGCCGGCGGAATCCTCCTTGTACTGCAGCAGATGGTTAATATCATTGCGCGTCTCCGCGCTCGCGTTTGCGAGGATTTTCTTTACCACATTGGCCGGCATCTCCTCCAAAAGGTCGGCCGCATCGTCGGCGTAAAGATTCTCGATAATGTTCCTGGTCTCACGGTCGGTCAGCGTGGAGATCATCTGCTGTTCCGTCTCGATGGGCAGAAACGAGAATACGTCCGCCGCCATGTCTTTTGGCAACAGGCGAAAAATTTTGGTGGCTTCCGCGCCCGGAAGTTCATCCAGCAGTTCCGCGATATCCGCCTCATTCCACTCCGCGATCTCGGCGCGGATGGATGCGTACTTTTTCTCTTCAATCAATTCCAGAATGTGTTCCAGCTGTTCTTCGAATTCCATAGCTGTTTCCTCCTCCTTTCATTCATGCAGATTGCAGTACCCGCCACGCGGGCGCAGCCATGACAGAAAGCCGCTCAAGACTTTCTAGATAATTTCTCACTTTCCTGTTGCCGTTCAACTTTAAGATTTCCGGCGATTGTCGCCATCCATTCTTAAAAGCTTCCGGCTTTTTGCGCCGGTCTTCTTAAAAGTTTCCGGCTTCTCCGTCGCCGGTCTTCTTAAAAGTTTCCGGCTTCTCTGCCTCCGGTCTTCCTGAAAGTTTCCGGCTTCTCCGTTGCCGGTCTTCCTGGAAGTTCCCGGCTTCTCTGCCTCCGGTCTTCCTGGAAGTTCCCGGCTTTTTGTCGCCGGTCTTCCCGAAAGTTCCCGGCTTCTCTGTAGATTCTTCAGTCTCAGTTTTCTTTTAATTCTTAATTTTCTTTTTTCTCCCTGTTTCTCTTACTCTCACCTCTTATCTGTCCGAAATTTGCCAGTTGACCGGTTCCACACCGTGTTCCTCCAGAAACCGGTTCGCTTTTGAAAAGTGTCTGCACCCGAAGAACCCTCTGTGGGCGGACAGCGGACTCGGATGCGGGGCCTCCAGGATCAGGTGGTTCGGGTTGTTCAGCATCGCGTGCTTCATCTGAGCAGGCCGTCCCCAGAGCAGAAAAACAATCGGGCGGTTTTCTCCGTTCAGCGCACGGATGGCCGCGTCGGTGAACTGCTCCCAGCCGATGCCCTTATGGGAATTGGCCTCGTGGGCGTGCACGGTGAGCACGGTGTTTAAAAGCAAAACGCCCTGATCCGCCCACTCTTTTAAGTAGCCGTTGTTGGGGATACGGCAGCCCAGATCACTCTGCAGCTCCTTATAGATGTTGACCAACGACGGCGGGATGTCCACCTCCGGGCGGACGGAAAAGCACAGCCCGTGCGCCTGTCCCTCGCCGTGGTAGGGATCCTGGCCCAAAATAACAACCTTCACATCTTTAAAATTTGTAAAATGGAAGGCGTTAAAAATGTCGTCCTTCGGCGGAAAAACATCCCCGCGCTCATATTCCCGGGCGACTCTTCGGTATAGTTCCAGATAATAGGGTTTTTCAAATTCCGGCTGCAATGGCTGCAGACAGTCATTCGTGATCGGTGGCATAGATGATCCTCACTCTCTTCATTTTCACCTGCTTTTCTCTTCTCTTTCCGTGTTTCTCTCCTGCTTTTAGATTTTTCGGATTCTCCTTCCTTTAAAAATCCCGTCTGTCATTTTCCCTCTTTTGAGAATCTTCTCTGTCGTCTTCTTTTTTCGAATCCTTTGTCTTTTCTACGCTGCTTTTACAGCCGCACCGGCACCCCGCGCCCCCGCAGATAGCGCTTGACCTCACCGATTTCCAGCTCCTTATAATGGAACAGCGATGCCGCGAGCGCCGCGTCCGCATGTCCTTCGGTAAACGCATCGTAAAAATGCTCACAGGTGCCCGCGCCGCCGGAGGCGATCACCGGGATTTTCACGTTTTCCGCGACGGTGCGCGTGAGCTCACAATCATAGCCGGCCTTTGTGCCGTCGCAGTCCATGCTGGTGAGCAGAATTTCGCCCGCGCCCAGACGCTCGGCGCGCATGGCCCACTCAATGGCATCTGTTTTCATATCCACGCGGCCGCCGTTTTTGTAGATGCTCCAGCCGCCGTCTTCCCGCCGCTTCGCGTCGATGGCGACTACCACACACTGGCTGCCGAACTTGTCCGCCGCATCCGAAATCAACGTCGGATTCAGGATGGCGGCCGTGTTTACGGAAACCTTATCCGCGCCTTCGCGCAGCAACTCTCTGAAATTTTCCACCGTCCGTATGCCGCCGCCCACCGTAAATGGGATGAAAATCCGCTCCGCCACGCGGCGCACCAGATCCACAACAGTCGCCCGGCGGTCACTGGAAGCGGTGATATCCAGAAAGGTGAGTTCATCCGCCCCCGCCCGGTCATAGGCTGCCGCGACCTCCACCGGGTCTCCGGCATCCTGCAGATTCACAAAATTCACGCCTTTTACTACACGGTTATTGTTCACATCCAGACAGGGGATAATTCTTTTCGTATACATGGAAATCCTTTCCTGCGCACGGCCTGTTCCAGGTGCCGCTGATTTCTGAACCTTGTCTTAAGAACCCCGGAGAATACATATTTTTCTTTCCGGGTTCCATTTTTTAACTGTCAAAACGTGCCATCTTATTTCAGGTACCATCTTGCAACGGCAAAATACACGATATTTTTCCGATTCTCGTGTCCATAATCATAAGATACCGGGATCAAAAGTCATGACACCACGGATTACTCCGTGCCGAGTCAACGCGAAGCGTTTACTCATGCACCCAGGTGTCGTCATAATAATAAGTCAGTCTCTGCCGGCCTTCAAAAAATTTTTCAAGATTTTCAGGCCCGTCTCGCCGCTTTTTTCCGGATGGAACTGGCACGCGAAGAGATTTCCGCTCTCCACGGATGCATGGATTTGTGTTCCGTATTCACACGAAGCCTTCACGATCGCCGGATCATCCGCCCGCAGGTAATAGGAGTGGACAAAATAGACGTAGGATTCCTCCGGGATACCCTCAAACAGCCTTCCGTCTGCGCGAAGCGCCAGCGAATTCCAGCCGATGTGCGGAATTTTCAGACCCGCCGTGTCAGGGATTCTTAAGATATGGCCCGGCAAAAGCCCCAGGCCCGGCACGCCGGGCGACTCTTCGCTGTCCTCAAAGAGCAGCTGGAGCCCCAGGCAGATTCCCAAAAACGGAATGCTTTTTTCCACCGCCTCACGGATCGTCCCGGTCAGGTTGTAAGCCGCGAGCTTTTCCATGGCATCGCCGAACGCGCCCACCCCCGGAAGGACGATGTGATCCGCCGCCAGAATCTCGTCCCGGTCTCTTGTCACAACCGTCTCCTGCCCGAGATACAGGAAGGCCTTTTCCACACTTCGGATGTTGCCCGCGTCATAATCGATAATTGCCAGCATAAAAAATATCCCCTTAAACAGGCAATTCTCCGGATTTCTGCCCGAATTCTGCCATCGTCTTCCAATGTTCCTGCCATTTTATTTTCTTCTGTACATCTTCCTTATGAGCAATCCGTGGTGTCATGCCATCTGCTTCCTGCATGGTATCTTTTCGAGCGATCTATAAGTATTCCCTTAATTCTTCTTATCCACATCAAACCAGAACACCACGCCGCCCGGCACATTTTGCACGCCGTAATCCTGATGCATGCTCTCCATAATAGCCTTTACGATGGACAGCCCAATGCCGTTGCCGCCGTATTCGCGGGTGTGAGCCTTGTCTACCTTGTAAAATTTCTCCCAGATGCGGTCAATGTCCTCCTCCGGGATGCCGTCTCCGGTGTTAAAAACACTCACGCGGATCGCTTCGCCCCGATCCTCCAGCTGTATTTTGATCACTTTTTCGCCGTTCACATGGTTGATCGCGTTGCTGACGTAATTTGTGATCACTTCCTCGACCTGATACTGATCCGCCCACACATAAACCGGCTCGTCCGCAGAATAGTACACCGTGATCCCGTTCTGGCGGATGTTCAGACTGTTTGCCTGCAGCACGCCGTCAATTTCCGCGGTGATATCGAAACGCTCGATATTGACCCGGCTCTTTCCGGATTCGATCTGGGTAAGCGCCAGAAGTTCTTTCACCATGCGGCTCATTTTCCCCGCCTCATCGATGATCACGTCGCAGTAGAAATCGCGGCTCTCCGGGTCGTCATTTACCGCGTCCTTTAAGCCCTCCGCGTAGCCCTGAATCAGCGCGATCGGCGTTTTCAGCTCATGGGAGACGTTGGAGATGAAATCCTGCCGCATGGCATCGGTTTTTTCCTTCTCCGCGATGTCATTTTCCAGCTCCAGGTTCGCTTCCTTGAGCTTTGATATGCTCTCCTCCAGGCGGTCTGCCATCTCATTCATGCTGTTTCCGAGCAGCGCAACCTCATCCTTCTGTTTTCCCGTGTAGCGCACGTCAAAATTCAGTTTCGCCATCTGATCCGCAATGCCGGCAAGCCGATGGATCGGCTCCGTAAATGAACGCGATACAATCCACATAATCACACAGCTGATGACGATCATAATCAGACCGACAATGGCGTAAAACTGATTGGAGATGGAAACACTTTCCTGAATGCTTTCCATCGCGATGCGCAGCACAAAATAGTTGTCGCCGTCGATCAGGCCGTGCATCTCCAGATACTGCATGCCGGTACCGATATCGGTGACACTGTGCAGCGTGTAATCTTCCGTTTCTTCGATGACCTCATTTTCCTCATAGGCCGCGCCGTTGCCGGCCATCTGCTGCAGGCGCTGTACCAGGAGCTCCCCGGAACCATAGGAAAACATGCGCTCCCCGTTTAAGTTCACGAGAATCAGCGTCACGCCGTTTGTCTCACAGGCCATGTTTAACTTGTCTCGCTGTTCCTCGCTTAAAGCCTCGCTGTCGCTGCTGGTGATGGACACAAATCCTCTGCTGCCGGTCTCGCCCTCGTCGAAATCGGAAAAAACCTCGTCGGGAAGGAAAAACGGTTCGTCGGAGAGCATGCCCTGCCTGCCGGTCTCCGTCTCGTCATCCGCGGAACTGTCTGCGCTTCCGTCTGCGCTTTCCTGGGATACATCTGTCGAACTGTCTGCGCTCTCCGTCTGTTTTTCTGTGTCAGACACATCCGTAACCGAATCCTGCGTGGCACCTTCCTGCGCATTTCCGTCTTTTTTGCTCACGGTAACCGCAGTGCCGGGGCTGTCCGCCTCCCCGCCTGCCGTTTCACCGGCAGTCTCTTCTTCGGAATCTTCCGATTTGCTTCCGTCTGCCGCATCGGCCGTACCGCCGGTCGAATTCTCTGCCGTATTGCCGTTAAAACCGTCCGGTGTGCTGCCGGTCAGGCCTTCGGTCGAATCGTCTGCCGTATTGCCGTCATAACCATCCGGCGTGCTGCCGGTCAGGCCTTCGTTCAAATCCTCTGCCGTACCGTCCGAATCATCCGTCATACTGTCCGAATCGTCTTCCGTGCCATCCGAATCATCCGCTGTATCTTCCGAATCCTCTGTCGTACCGTCGGTCGCTTCATCCGCATCAAGTTCTGCCACGACAGCCTTCAGCTCCGCGTATACTTCACTCAGCGCCTCTTTCTTCGAATTCATATAATAATCTTCCAGCAGGAGAGAGTTTGCCAGTATACTGATGATAATAATGCCTGTGGAAATTGCCACCATAATAAACGCAAGCCGCGTTCTGATTGAGTGTCTCAATCCAAGCCCCCTGTCTTCTCTCCTCTGTTTTAACATTTGTTCGTCTCCGCCTCGAATTTATATCCCATACCCCAGATCGTCTTAATGTAATCCGCCTTTTTTCCGAGTTTGCTGCGCAGCTTTTTCACGTGCGTATCAATCGTGCGGGCATCGCCGAAGTAATCATAATTCCAGACGTGATTTAAAATCCGCTCTCTCGAGAGCGCAATCCCGTTGTTTTCCACAAAATATACCAAAAGCTCAAATTCCTTGAAACTCAGATCTACCGTCTCTCCGTCCACCGTCACCAGATGCGCAGCTTTGTTGATCTCAATCGTCCCTGCCTTTAAGGTCTGGTCGTCCGTAAGCTGATTCGTTCTGCGCAGAATCACGTCAACGCGGGCGACGAGGATTTTCGGGCTGAAAGGCTTGCTGATATACTCGTCCACACCCAGCTCAAATCCCCTCAGTTCGTTCTGCTCCTCCCCCTTGGCCGTCAGCATGATGATCGGTACTTTGGAGTACTGGCGCACCTCGCGCACAACCTGCCAGCCGTCCATCTTCGGCATCATAACATCCAGAATGATCAGTGCAATGTCCTTGTCCTGAAAAAAGATATCAATGGCCTCCTCGCCGTCGGCGGCTTCCAGCACCTGGTAATCCTTTCTCACCAGGAAATCCCGCACCAGTTTCCTCATGCGGCTCTCGTCATCCACTACCAAAATCTTTAAATCGCCCATAAGTCACCTCTTTCTGAAAGCAGTTGTTGCCCCACCCCATTTATCGTTGTGTGTTGTTTCTCTCAGCATGGCCTCTTCCGTTTTTAAGAAAAACCGCCATGTCTGCTGTACTCGCCCCGTTTTTTCTGTGTGCGGCGCTGTTTTTATCTCCGTACACTGTTTCTCTAAATATGAAAACTTCCTTTTTTTCGGAAGATCTATCCTTCCATTTTTGTTTGTTCCGGGCTCCTGTACGGAATCCGGGTTTCATAAGTATCCTTAATTCTCATCCACATCCACCGCATCCGCGTCCGAAGGCGTTGCAATCAGATCCGACTGGTATTCCTGTTCGAGGATTCGCTCGTAATTTAAGATGTTCCGGTTATCGCTGTTTCGGAACACCTGAACCGTGATGGCCATGGCTGCAATCAGCGCCACATTCAGGATGACGGAGAAAATCAGCACACCGTAAAGGGAAAAGCGCTTTTTCGCAGGCTGCTCCTCGTGTTCGGAAAATACCTCGCTCAAATCTTCCTGATGAAGTTCTTTTTTCAGCGTTCTGGCCTGAGCGAGCAGTGTGTCGTCATCCGGCTCATCATCATACAGATCCACGTCATCCAGCTCAAGATGAAATTCTCCCGCTTCCTGCCTTCCGCTGTTTTCTTCTTCAAGATTCAGATTCAGCGACTGCTCCGGGACTGTTTTCCTGCTCGCCGCCCCTGCACCGGCTGCCGCATCCTCATACACAGATGCGTCCTGTTCCGCGTCTGCGGACGCCGTTTCCTCTTCCTCCGGTAATTTTTCCTGGATATCCGCGGTTTCCGGCTTCTCTGCTTCCGCAGCTCCATATTCTCTCATCAGGGCATCCAGTTCTGCCGCGTCCACTGCTTCGTCCGACAGCTCCGTTTCCGCAGCCATTGTTTCCTCCGGCAAATCCGCTTCCGCCGCCACTGTTACATCCGGCAAATCCGCTTCTGCAGTCACGATGTCCGTATCGATGATATCGTCAAGACCGTATTCTTTCATGAAGGCTTCCAGATCCGTTTCGTCGTTCATATCCGTTTCGCCGTTCTCATCCGTTTTCCCGATTTTCTCCGGCTGCGCCGGAGCATCTTCGTTTTTCGCCTCCCCGGCTTTCGCGGCCTCCGCTTCGCTGTATTCCTCCACCAGCGCATCCAGCCCGGTCGCGCCGAAATACTCCTCGGGCAGGTCATCTTCCTCCGTCCGGGAAGCTGTCTCCGGTTGAAAATCCCTCTCTGTCAGGGAATCCTCCTCTGTCCGGTAATCCGACTCGCCTGTAACTGTGCCGTCTGTACCTGACGCTTCTTCATTTCCGCCGGACAGATTCCGATTCTCCCCGTCCAAAATCGCTCTGTGCAGGATTCCTTCCAGCCTTGCAGTATCCGAGCTCACGGCCTCTGCCCCCACCGGATTTGTCGCAAACTCCTCCTGCAGCTCCTCTGTACCGACAGCTGCATCCCGGTCTGCTTCTTTCCGCAACACTTCATCCAGATACGGGATCGTATCTTCCGCCCCACCTGCTTCCATCGGGGCTGTCTCGTCCGGGACGTTCTCTGCCTGCATCGAATCCGCTGCTATGCCGTTGTCTGCTCCCGCTGCGGCATCCGCGCTTTCCGCTGCCGTCTGCGTTTCAAAATATCCCTGAAGCTCCGCCAGAAACTTGTCGCCCACCTTTGTGTGCAGCATCTCCTTCTCGATCAGCTTCTCATAAAGTACCTTTGCGTAAACCGGATCTGTCACATCCATACGACCGCGAATTTTTTTAATCGCATCCAGCTCGCGTTCTGCCGCCTTCGCTTCCTTTGTCGTGTCAAATGTGATGCCGTCCACCGTCAATTTTTTCAAAGCCGCACCTTGCCTTTCCTGGTTACTGTTCACGGATTCTCTGTAAGTAAACAAGTTCACGTTGAGCTTGCTCATAAGGGAACTTATTTACTTACAGAGAGGTGACTGTGTAACAGTCACCTCCCCACACGAGCAAAAACTTCGCGAAGTGTAACTCCTTCATGAAATTTGGGTCGAAGTTTTTGCGAGTGCGGAACCGTGAACGGTTATGCCTTACTATCCTCGTTCTCCGGTCAGTTTCCCCACGATCCGGTCAAACGCCATGCCGTGGGATGCCTTTACAAGAATCAGATCTCCGGGTTTCAGCAGGCTTTCCATGGAAAGCAGCGCCTCATCCACCGTCGGATAATAAATGATCTGATGCTCCGGTTCCCCGGCCGGACGATTCTCCCTCTCTGCCTCCGCGCCGCGTTTCATCCATGCGGCGAGTTCTCCGACAAAAATCAGAAGTTCTATTTCACATGCCGCCGCGCAGACGCCTGTATCATAATGAAGCTTTTTTTCATCCGCTCCCAGTTCAAACATGTCTCCGAGAATTGCGACACGCCTGGTTCGCTGATTCTCCGTGCTCTGTGCAAGCAGCTGCAATGCCGCTGCCATAGACATCGGATTTGCGTTATAGCAGTCGTCGATCACCGTGCGCGTCTCCGCCTGAATCATGCGCTGCCTTCCGCCGACCTGTCTGGCCTGCTCCAGCCCCAGCACAATTTTCTGCGGTGGAATACCGAACACGAGCCCCACCGCCGCGGCCGCGAGGGCGTCCGTTATCATATGCGCTCCGGGGATCGAGAGATGAACACGGATCCCGGCTTCGCCCGCGGACGGTTTTCTGTCACCGCCACCGGATGTTTCCGGCTCTCCGAAGGTCTCCGCTTCGCCTGCGGCTGCCTTCAAACATGGCACCGGATTCTGAATTTTCAGTGTAAAATCCGTCCCGTACAGGCCGTGGCTTACGATTTCTTCCGCTGTCACGGCCGCATTTGCCGCCTGCAGCCCGAAAAACACCGGGCTTCTGCCTTTTACGGCTTCCACCTGCCGCAGCTTATCGTCATCTCCGTTTAAAACAGCGATGCCGCCCTCTTTCATGTACGAAAACACTTCCGTCTTTGCGCGGAACACCCCGTCCCGGTCACCCAGATTTTCCAGATGGCAGGTTCCGATGTTCGTGATCACACATACGTCCGGCCTCGCGATGCGCGCCAGACGGCTCATCTCCCCGAAATCGCTGATTCCCATCTCCAGAACCGCGATCTCGTGCTCCGGCCGTATGCCGAACACCGTGAGCGGCAGCCCGATCTCATTGTTAAAATTGCCTTCCGTCTTAAGGACACGGAACTGTTTTGCGAGCACCGCGGCGATCATCTCTTTTGTGCTGGTCTTGCCCACGCTGCCGGTGATGCCGACCACGGGAATATTCACCTGATTTAAATAATATTCCGCCAGATCGCGCAGCGCGGTTCTGGTGGATTCCACCAGAATACAGGGGCACGGCACCTCCGGCTCCCGCTCCGCCAGCGCCAGCATCGCGCCGTCCCTGATTGCCTGGAGTATAAAGCGGTGTCCGTCCACCCGCTCTCCGGGAAGGGCGACGAACAGGCAGCCTTTCGTCACTTTTCTTGAATCAATCGTAACCCCTGTGATCTCTGCTTCCGGGAGATGTTCGGCCCCGATCAGCCTTCCGCCCACGGCACCGGCGATCGCCATGGGTGTCATATTTTTCATGGTTTCCATAAATATTGTCCTTATTCCTTCACGTCGAAGAACCACGACGATCGCAATGATCGACATTACAACGGCTCACCGGCCTGTATCCTCCGGCATCTATTCTCTGCCTTCAGTGATACGCATTTGCTTTCTGCCTTCGGCGTTACGCGTTTACTTTCTGCTCTTGGCGTTACACGTTTACTTTCTGCCTTCAGCGTCACACATCCGACTTTTATCTTCCATCTACGATCTCTGTCTGTTTCTCTCTGATATTCAGACATCCGGGATCACTTTTTAACTGAAAGCTCAATCAGCTTCTCACACAGCGACGGAAAATCCATGCCGACAACCGCAGCCTCCTGCGGCAGCAGGCTGGTCGGCGTCATGCCGGGCAGCGTGTTTGCCTCCAGGCAATAATAATTTCCGTCCTCATCCATCAGGAAATCCATGCGGGAATACGCGCCGAGCTCCAGCAGCCGGTGCACATCCTCCGCCGTCCGCTGCATGCGTTCCGCCACATCCTGCAGGAGCTCCGCCGGACATGTATCCTTCGTCGCCCCGGGTTTATATTTATTTTCATAATCATAAAAGCCGGTGAGCGGCGCAATCTCTATGATCGGCAGCGCTTTCCCGTCCAGAACGCCGATGGAAAATTCCCTGCCTTTTATGTAGCGTTCCACTACGACTTTTTCTTCCAGCCGGAAGGCCTCCTCCAGCGCTTTTTTGTACTCCGCCTCGTCATGCACGATAGAGACGCCGACGCTCGACCCGCCGCATGCGGGTTTAACTACGCAGGGCCAGGAAAATCCGTACGCCTGCGGGGTGATCTCTGCCGGCAGCTCTCTCCCGACATAAAACCCGACGTCTTCCCTCCACAGGGAAAAGCCCTCCGCCATGGGCACACTCGTCCCCGCGAGAATCTTCCGCGTAATGCCCTTATCCATGGCGAGTGCGGAGCCGACCGAGCCACTCCCCGTAAACGGAATTCCCATAACCTCAAACATGGCCTGAATCCGCCCGTCTTCGCCGCCCAGACCGTGCAACGCCAGAAATACCACATCCGCCGCCCTGCAGCCGGATAACACATGCGTTCCCAGCCTGGATGCCCGGTCTGCCAGCACCTGCGCCACCTCCGGTGTGCGCCTTCGCATCTCTTCCGCCGTGCGTTCCACCGCCTCCAGGGCAGCTTTTTTCACGGTTCTTTTCTCTGTATATCTGAACAAATCCGTCTCTTCTGTTCCAAAAAACGAATCGAGCAGCACGGCCTCATGGCCGGCCTCGATCAGTCCTTTTGCCACCTGCGTGCCGGTCACGATCGAAATGTCGCGCTCTGTGCTGTAGCCGCCTGCGAGTACGATGATTTTCATAATTCTGCTTCCCCTGATGCAATCCCGTTACGTGAACCGTAACGTAATTTCCGTCATCCGCACACCGCTTGTCGCTGACGTGCGCTCTGACACAACGTATATCATAGCATGAAATCGGGTTTTGTCAACCAAAAAGGTTCTGTCAGTCTAACGGTCATCAAAAAGGTTCTGTCAGTCTCAGTGCATCCTGCAATTCAAAACACAGGAATCGTTACTTCCCGAGGTCTGTAAATCGGTCTCTCGTTTTCGAATCACGGCGCAAACGTCATCTCAGCCTGATAGCGTTCAATTCTGCTCTGTAACCGGTCTGCTTCCTCCGCGCTGCAGGTGATCTGCCCTGCTGCCCAGCACTTTGCGGCTTCCGATGCTGCGGACAGAAGCGCCGCGTCCGTGTAGATGTCGCCGATGCGAAAGGCGAAGTCGCCGCTCTGGCGGACGCCGAAGAAATCTCCCGGGCCCCGCAGCTTTAAATCCTGCTCCGCGATATAAAATCCATCGTTTGAACGGTTCAGAATATCCAGGCGTTCCAGAGTCTCCTGCTTTGTCGTGGCCGTGATGAAGATGCAGTAGCCCTGGTCTTTGCCCCTGCCGATGCGCCCGCGCAGCTGGTGCAGCCCGGCGAGGCCGAAACGCTCTGCGTTTTCCACAACCATGACCGTGGCGTTCGGCACATTGACTCCCACCTCCACCACGGTGGTGGACACCAGAACGGTGATCTTCCCGTCGGCAAAATCCCGCATATGCGCATTTTTCTCCGCTGGCTTCATGCGGCCGTGCAGAACGCCGACCGTCACCCCGGACGGCATGGCCTCGCGCAATTTTTCGGCGTAGGCGGTGACATTTTCCGCCTCCATCTTATCGCTCTCCTCCACCATGGGACAGATGACATAGGACTGATGGCCGAGTGCCGCCTGCTTTTTGATAAATTCCCAGGCTCTCGGCCGCCAGCTTTCCCCCACCACACAGTTTTTCTTCGGCAGGCGGCCGGCCGGCATTTCGTCTACCGCGGAGATGTCCAGGTCACCGTACAGAATCAGTGCCAGGGTGCGCGGAATCGGCGTCGCGCTCATGACAAGAACATGCGGCGGCACGCCCGCCCCCTCCTCACCCTTCGTCCCCAGTGTCTCCCTCTGGCGCACGCCGAAACGGTGCTGTTCGTCGGTGATGACCAGCGCCAGATTTTTGTATGCGACCGTCTCCTGAATCAGCGCATGTGTTCCTATAATAATATCCGCCTCGCCGGAGACGATCTGCTTTGTCACCGCAGTCTTTTCCCGTTTTGTCATGGAGCCGGTGAGAAGAACAATATTTAAGGTCAGCCCCGCCGCCCCGAAGGCTTCCACGGCGGAGCGGTAGTGCTGTGCCGCAAGCACCTCGGTGGGTGCCATGAGTGCCCCCTGATAACCATTGTACACGGTCTCTGCCAGCGCCAGAAACGCCAGAATCGTCTTTCCGCTGCCCACATCCCCCTGAATCAGGCGGCTCATCGGGCGCGGCCCCGCAAAATCCCGCCGGATCTCCTCCCACACCCTTTTCTGGGCCTTCGTGAGCTCATATGGCAGACTGTGCAGCAGCTGCTCCGTCTCGGGTCGCTTCCTTATTATTATATGGGGACTTTCCGCCTTCTGCCCCCGCTTTCCCGCCTCCAGGGATGCCAGAAACAGAAAAAATTCTTCGAACACCAGCCTGCGGCGCGCCTGAGCGTAGGCTTCCATGTTTTTCGGGAAATGAATGGCTTCCACCGCGAAGTTCATCTCGGCGAGGCCGTATTTCTCACGCATCGAAACCGGCAGGTTCTCCGGCACCAGACTGTTCTCTCCGTGAAACGCAGCCGTTCTTCTCCCGGAAGTCAGACTGTTTTCTCCACAAACCGACTCAGCCGGGTTTCCGGTTTCAAAACCATTCTTCCCGCGAACTCCCTCTGCGGGGTTTCCCGTCACTATTCCCCGGCTGTCCAGCGCCTGGCGCACGGCCTTCGCCACCATATTCTGCGTCAGCCCCGTCACGAGATGGTATACCGGCTGCATATGGCTCATCTTTTCCGTGTACGCATCCACAGAAAGAACTTCCGGCTGCTCCATCGTCATTCCCTGACGCGCCTTCACCGCGCCGCGAAACATATAAAAACCGCCGGGACGCAGCGTGTTCGCCAAGTATGGCATGCGGTACCAAATCAGCCGCACCGTATCCCCGTTCGCGTCCCTGGCCTCGGCGATGGTCAGATCCATGCGCGCCGTCTTTTTCACCACCGGCCGCTTCAGCACGACCGCCCGCACCGCGTACATCTCACCGTCCGCTTTCAGGTCGCGCACCGCAACGGGCTCTTTATAAATTTCATATCGATAAGGATAGTAAGCCAGAAGCTCCTCTACAGTGCGGATGCCCGCCTTCGCGAAAACAGCCGCCGTCTTCTCGCCTACGCCTTTCAATTCTTTTAAATCCATTTGCTTTCCCCAAACTCCCATGCCCGCTTCGCGGGACCCGTGCTCATACCGGTTGGTCGTCCGATGTCGATACGTCCTGGCGTGCGAGCACACCGTACGTATCGCCGCCGTCCGATGCTTTTATCGTAAAATGATATCCTGATGATGGATATCAACATCCCGATTGACAGTAACCGTCATCGGGTACTTTACCACTCGTTCTTAATCTTCGCAGGATTTTAGCGTAATTTGGGGTTGTTTGCAAGCCTCTTCGACAAAATTCCGCAGTTTCTGGTTACTGATTCACGGCCTCCCTCGAACTCGCAGAAACTTCGTCTATAAATTTCATTGAAACGTTACATTTCACGAAGTTTCTGCTCGTTTGGGGGAGGTGACTGTTGCACAGTCATCCTCTACAAGACCATAAGTGCCCTTACGAGCAAGCTCGACGTGAACTTATGGTCTTGTAGAGGACTACCGTGAATAGTAACCGTTTCTGTAAAAAAATCGTAATATTTTTAAATAACGGGTTTACGAGATCGAAAAAAAGTAGTATGATAGGTGCTGTTCTACCAGATATGGTAATATTTCTCCCTGCAGGATACCACATATAGTTTCAATATGTGGATTCCGGGAGATATTTTATGACAGTTCCGGTATATATGTCAGTAAATCAGCCATTCATCCGGAATTGCAGGCAGTACCATTCATGTATATCTTTTATAATGCAGCCTCAGGCTGTCAGCAATCATTCTTCGTGGCTTGATCGTATATAGATTTATACCAGAGATTCTGTTTCTATCCGTTAAATAAAGTGTAAGTAAATGTGAGGTATGAGAAAAGTTATGAAAAAGTCTGTCAAACGCCAGCGCAGGACCGAGGTTTTGCTGCTGCTTGTTTCTCTTGGTGTCCTGTCCGCAGTATATGTCGGACTTCTTTCATCCAGTTACCGTGCATATCTCAATGAGCAGGATGAACACACACTGACCTGGGAGGGAAATTCTTCTCTTCCTTCCGTTTCCAGTTCCCTGGACGACACCTCTGCTGCGGACGCAGATTCTTCGGACGCTTCCGGCTCTTCGAATGCGGGCACTGATACGGCAGACGAAAATACCGATGTGGCAGGCAGCGCATCCGCAGACCGCACATCTGCCGCTAACAGCTCCGATACTGCAGCCGGTCAGAATGGTGACATTTCCTCCGAATCTGACACCGACGGTTCCGATTCTTCAACCAGCGGCTCCGATGTAACAGACAATGCGACGGGTTCCTCCGGGGAAGAATCCGCCGCTACATACGGGCGCACTGTCTCCGGTTCGGCCATCCTTTTGGGCGACACCGACATGCTTTCAATCTATTCTTACGACCCGGCCGATGCGACCGTGTGCACCACGAGCGGCATCTCGACGGCAAACGTTCTGTCCTCCTCCTTCATCGTGCCGGAGGTTTCGACGAAAGAACGCACCGTGGAACAGATTTTAAACCTCGGCGACTTTGACGCATGCTATCTCTTCCTTGGTGTGCACGAGGCCGAATGGTATTATGAAGATTCTTTTATCGAGTATTATGAGGCGCTCATCGCGGAAATTCAGGAGCTGGCACCGGACACGGTGATTTACATTCACGCAATCCCGTCCGTGTCCGTACTCGCCGAAGCCGGCGTGTCGACCACGGCGACAGAAGAACATATCGCGAAGCTGAATGTGAAGCTGAAGGCGATGGCGGCGGAGTATAGTGGAGTGGTGTTTGTGACGCTGTAAAAGTATTCTACATTTAACGGGCAGGAGAACTTCTCCTGCCCGAAATTGATTCGTTAATCTGCTGCTGTTCCTCTGCGGTAGGCAAATCCCCAGTCCAAGACTCCCCATCTGCTCCATCTCCTCTGTGTTGATTCACCTCCGATTTCTTGCCAAAATCTTCCTCCAACAACGAGATTTTTTCTTTCACAACTATGCTTTCATCAGCCCCAGCATTTCTTCCACCTGCTCTGTGCTCTTTTCGAGCGCATATGCAATGTCAGGCAGTTCGAACCCCCGCTCACGCATCCTTCTCGCAATTACCTCATTCCTCTCTTCTCTTCCTTCTTCTCTTCCTTCTTCCCTTCCCTCGTCCATCAGATATTTCACAAACCTGTCCATAGGAACCTCCTTTTCGCTCTCCAAAACTTTGGGCAGCACTTTCCTGCTTGTCAGGCTGTAAACTGCCCTTGCCACACTGGCATCAACGCCTTTCCCTTCCTTGTAATTCGCTATATTCTCACGGACTTTTCGAAACGGAACCGTTTTGTCCGATAACATGCGCAGGATCTGGAACAAATCCTCATTGCGGCTGTCATGAAAGACCATCCCGGAATCTCTTCGCACATCCACCAGGTGCATCGGGTAGTCGTTCACCCATCTGGAGATTTTTTCCGGGATAATCAGCATTTCTTTTAACGAGCGCGGACCGTTCCACGGCTCTTCCCCGAAGTATACACAGATGGTGATTACCGGCGAAAACCTATCCGTTGCTTTCATCCTGGACATTCGCTCATTCCCACGGATGTGGTTCCTTTTCATCCACTCATCTGTATACTTCGAGGCATTCTGATCATACTGCTTCTTATAATCAGCATAGTCATAACCCATCAGGCGGAGCGGCATCGCATAGTGGATATAATCCTGGGAATCAACTGCCCACAGAACGATACTGAACCCGCTTTCTCCTGCTTTCTTGCACACTTCAATCAGCCTGGGATGGAAACTTTTTCCCGTTTCCGTCTCTTCAGCATCTTTTCTTTCCTGGGCCCATATCTGACCTTTCATCGTATCTCTGGCCAAATGAAATGTCTGCATATTTTCGATTCCGGCTGCGCCATCTTCTTCTTTCTCAAAATTAAAAAGATACGACTCCTCCGTATCGTAATCCACGAGTTCTTCCGGCCTGACGACTGTCTCACCTCCAAAACAAACTGCATTAATCAGATCCGCAAACCTCTCGTTAGAGCGCCAGTAATCTTTCATCACGACGTCCGGCTGTAACGAACCTGCTTTTTCCTCCCTTCTTTTCCCAGCGTTCTTCCTCATTTTTTTGCTTTTTGCACCGCTGGTTTCAGGTCGCATTCCTGCATTCTCACTGCTTCCCTCCGATGTGTTAAAATCTTCCTTTTTCGCTTCGGTTTCTGCCATTTATTTCCTCCTCGCCTCTTTCTTCGAGGAAAAGAAAGTTCCCCAGTCCTTTTGCCGGTTTTCCCTTCGCGACAGGAATTCTCCATGATTGATCGAAAGAATAAATGCTTGTTGTTTTCTGGCTAAACTATATAGCTTTCCAGTTAAAATGTCAAGCAGGATTCTTTTTCGCATCCCCTCTTTACTACAAGGTTCTTCCCGCGATTCTTCTTTTCCCCAGATATAGCGAGATTACCTTGTGTCTTACTGTTTGTCAATCATATTTTTTTGACTGAAATGTCACATACCCACTGCGAAGGGTTGAAAAATATACCAAAAATGACATTTCAGCTGCCAAAAATGACAGAAACCATGTCAAAACTGTCAAATTAGCAGAATTGTCAGACTTTATTTACGATTATGTACGCCTGATATATATCGAAAGATATACATATCGAAACAGCCGCAGCGCGTTGTTGTAACACGGCTGCGGCATCGCTCCATATCATTCCTGTAACTTATCATTTACCCACAATCCTTCGGCTTTGATGGTTCCGCTGGAGGAATACCAGACTCCATATCCATTCCTGTCGAGGTTCACCCATTCTCCGGAATAATAGTTACCGCTCGGAAAATAGTATACTCCATAACCGTTCACTGTATCATCTGCCCATTCACCCGCATAATGGAAGACTTCGCCACTGCTGTTCTCGCAATGGTAGACTCCGTAGCCGACTCTTTTTCCATCTACCCATTCCCCCGCATAGGTGCCACCATCAGAATAGATATACACTCCATATCCATTAAATTCTTCATCGTCTGTTGTCACTTGTCCTCCATACTCAGAGCCATCCGAAATCCAAAAGCCTACATATCCCTCATCCATCCCTTCCATAGCTTTATCATACGCTTCCCAGGCCTTTTTCTCTGCCGCTTCCGCCGCGTCCTCTGCCGCGAATCCTTCCTCTGCCGCAGCTCGTGCCAGTATTTGCGTTGATGTCAGGCTGACCATGACCGTAACACTGCAGCTTACCTGGTACTGCGTTCCCTGGTAGGTAATGGTAGCTTTGACGGTGGCCGTTCCGCTGCTTATCCCCGTGATCTTTCCGCTGGAGTTCACGGTTACAACGCTGCTGTCACTGGTTGTATAGCTCACGCTGACGTCGGACGGCGATACGGTTGCTGTCAGCTGCGCTGTGTCGCCGACGTAGACGGAAACGCTGCTCTTGTCCAGAGATACGGACGGTGATTTTACCGTGACTTCACAGCTGGCTTTCTTCGTACTTCCGCTGTAAGTAATGCTTGCCTGCACGGTCGCCGTCCCTTTCTTAAGCGCCTTCAGGTTTCCGTTGGAATCCACGGTTACAACACTGCTGTCGCTGGATGTCCAGGTCACCGATGCACCAGACGGCGATACGGTCGCCTTAAGCTGCGTCGTGTCACCGATATAGGCGGAAACACTGCTCTTATTCAAAGAAATGGATACACTCACCTGCGTGGTGGTCGGCTGTGCGGTTGTGGTTACCTCCGTTTTCTTTGTTGTCGTATTTTCCTCCGAATCTTCCGTTGTCGTATCCGGCTCCGTGTCCTCGTTTTCCTCCGGGTCGGCGGTCGGCTCCTCCATTTCAGAATTATCTTCGGAGTCGGCGGTTGTCTCCTCCGCTTCGGAGGCATCTACCGTGGACTCACCTGTTTCCTCTTCTCCCGATGTTCCGCTGTTTGAATCCGTATCTTCCTCATCGTCCGTCAGACCCACCATCTCTGTTCCGTCCCCACTGCCGTCTTCCGTCACCGTCACCGCAAGTGTCGTGCTTTTACCGCCGTATGTGATAGTGATGACATCCGTCCCGGCCGTGGTAAATGTCCCGGATTCAATGGTGATGCTGCTGTCCGAATCCACAGAGACGGTTTCCGTCCTCCCCGACAGATAGGTCACAGTCAGTTCCATCCCCTGTTCGTCAAAGCTTTCACCGACGCAGTACTCCACCTTATCGGGCAGGGCTGCCACGGTGATTTTCGACGGCGTGTGATTCAAATATGTAAAGATCGCAATCCCAGCCACCAGAAGAACCAGACAGGCTGCCGCGGCGATCCCCGCAATTCTTTTTCTTTTCCGGGCAGACAACTTCTGTTCGCTGCCGCCATCGCCGGAAGATGTGCTCAAATTCCCGGCATTTTCCGCTCCCGCATTCTCAGCAATTTTTTCTCCCTCTGCTGCCTGTTCGACTGTCGGCTGACCATTGGCCTGTGTTCTGCCGTCCGTCGCCGCCTGAGCACCGGATGCTATTTCGGCATCCTCCGGCATCCACGGCTCGGTTTTATCGTCATCCATGGCTTCCACAGCATTTGCAGGACTCCATGGCTGCGTCTTATCATCATCTATTTCGGCTTCGCCATTTCCCGTTGCAGATGCCGCTTTTGCACCCATGGTTTCCCGGGCTTCTGCTTTTAATTCCGCAGTTCCCCATGCCGCAACTTTCACATCTGTGGTTCCCGCCGGTGCCATGGCTCCCCGGGCTGCGGCCGCACTTCCTCCGTCTCCCTGCGCCAGTTCCCGCTCAAACTCCCGCATATCCTGGATGCGATCCTCCTGCCGGATTGCCAGAGCTTTTTTCAGTGTCTCTTTCACATACTCCGGAATCTGCGGCTGCTCCGGAAAGGTCAGCTCTCCCTGGGATATGATCCGATCCATGACCGGCGGCACGAACGTTCCGGTCAGGCAGTAATAAAGCATGGCCGCGAAGGCGTAAACGTCCGTGCAGCTTCCGATCTTTCCGTCCTCATGGTACTGCTCCCAGGCACTGAAATGATTTTTCACCACGAGTGTGGATGCCCGGCCGTTGTTTAAGTTCACATCCACCGCCGCTCCGAGATCCAGCAGCTTCGCCGTGCCGTCCGGCCCGATCATGATATTGTCCGGCGAAATGTCCCGGTGAATGATGCCCAGATCATGCGCCTCAGCGAGGCCTTCCATCACCGGAAAGAGCAGCTGTTTACACTCCTCCAGCGTCATCGGGCCGTGGTTCGCAAGGTAATCCTTCAGCGTGATTCCATCGATGAAATCCATAACGATGTAAGCCGTATCGTTTTCACAGAAGGCATCCGTCACACGCACGACAGAGGAGACTCCTGAGAGCTTCGCCGTACGCCGGGCTTCTCTGAGCACGTGTTCCATGCCGGTCTGACGGCCTGAATCGGTGCCTTTCCCTTTTTCGGAAAACGAATCCTGTGAGCGATTCCAAGATGACGCAAAATGATTTGTCGAATTCTGTCTCTTCTCCGAATTACTTTGTCCGGAGGTACTCCGTTCTGAGATGTCCTGGTCTGAGTTGCTCCGCTCTGAGCTGCTCTGTTCCGAGTTGCTCCGTCCAAAGTTGCTCTGTTCCGAGTTCCGGTCTGTCTCCGAAGTGCGTCCCGCTTCCGCTCTCTGTACCCGTGCCGACCCCCAGTCCTGCTCCTGTGCCGAATCCCAGACCTGCTCCTGGCTCTCCCACACCACATGGTTCGACCAACTGTTATTGCGGGTGGCCACACCGGACGGGTAATACTCCTTGATGGCGACCTTCACCTCAAGCGTCAGGTCAAATCCCACGTAGGTAATGCCGAAGCCGCCGCGTCCGATCACACGTCCGACCTGGTACCTGTCACAGAGAAGGGTGCCCGGACGCAGGCAATTCGAGGGCTGCTCTGTCTGCTGGTCATAGCCGCAGTGCTGGCAGTACCGCGCGTCCGACGAAATCTCTTTCATACAATTGATACATCTTGTCTGCTGCATAAGTTTTACCTCGTTCTAATCAATTATCGTTGCTGTCAGGTGAATATGTACAATGTGAGCTTTCAGGCAACGTAAAATATCTCTTTTTATTCATCCTTCCATTCACAAATGCCTGTTAATTTTTCAGCTTCACAGGTTTCGCGTTGTACGCATATCGCCTGATTAATGCACACAGGTATTCCATCTGGGCGCCGATTCCCTCTTTGGTCAGGATGTGCGCATTTAAGCGCTTGACTCCGGAGCGCTTCCCCTGGTTTTCTTTTTTATACAGCACAACTGCATATTTCGTGGTAATCACCTTTGTGATATCGCTCCAGTTGACGAAGCAAACGTGTTCCCCGTTCTGTGTCAACTCAATTCTCTCCGGTGTAAGCACAAAAGTGGCATAGTTTGTCGGCTTCCCGCCTTTTTCTGTCATCTTCCTTGCGCGGCCACGTAATATAAGCCGCATAACTACCGGGAAAACCAGGCAATACAGTGACAGAGCAGCTAATATAAAAAACTCAAAGTGCTGATTTTCATTTGTGTCAAGCAAAGAGCAGAAGCAAAAGATTCCCATAAATATCATATACGCACTGGCGAAATTAAGCTGTCCGTTACGAACCAGAAAATCATACATGGTTTTCTGGTCGACCACTGAGTGAACAACAACAAAATTCGGGCCGCAGTTCTCAAAGTTGTCCGCTCTTGTCCCCTGTGTTTCGCTCCCCATGCCGTTTTGTCCGGATGTCCGGTTTGAACCATAATTTCCTGTATTTTGCGGATTGTTTTCTGTCCCGCCTTGGCCGTTTGCCCAGAGAGGCTCAGTTTGATTCAGATTCTGTGACCAACCCTCAGGCTTCGACGCATTACTTTCCCGCAGCAGTTCCCGTTTAAAAGCCCGCATATCCTGTATTCGCCCATCCTCATAGATGACGAGCGCCTTGCGCAGCGCAGCTTTCACCTGCTCCGGGATTTTTCTCTCATTTGGGAACGTAATCTCCGGATTCCGTATTCGATCCAGCACCGGCATCATCAGCTTTCCGGTCAGGCAGTAGTAGAGCGTGGCTGCGAAGGCGTAGACATCCGTCCAGCTTCCGATCTTTCCGTTTTCGTCATACTGCTCCATGGCGCTGAAATTACTTTTCACCACCATCATGGATGCATGACCATTGTTCGCATTGATATCCACGGCTGCGCCGAGGTCGAGGAGGCGTACCGTGCCGTCCGGCTCAATCATGATGTTGTCCGGCGAGATGTCGCGGTGGACGATGCCCAGATCGTGTGCCTTGGCGAGGGCATCCATCACCGGGAAGAGCAGCTTCCGGCAGTCTTCCCATGACATCGCCCCGTTTTGTATGAGGTAGTCCTTGAGCGTGACCCCCTCGATAAAGTCCATGATGATGTAGGCGGTCTCATTCTCCTGAAACACCTCGTTTACCCGCACGACCGTGGGTACCTCAGCCAGCTTCGCCGTCCGCCTGGCCTCCTTCAGCACGTGTTCCATGCTCTCCTGCCGCCTGACACGTGCATCCTGAACCTGACATCCATTACTCTGGCTCTCCCACACCACCTGGTTCGACCAGCTGTTGTTGCGGGAGGCGATGCCGGACGGGTAATACTCCTTGATCGCGACCTTTACTTCCAGCATCAGGTCGAAACCCACATATGTAATGCCGAAGCCGCCCTTCCCGATGAGGCGGCCCACAAGGTAGCGCCCATGCAGGATGGTGTTCGGGCGAATGGCGTACGACACCTGTTCCGCCTGCTGATCATAGCCGCAATGCGGGCAGGTGCGCACATCCGGTGCGATCTCTTTCATGCAATTGATACATCTTGTCTGCTGCATAGGTTTCTCCTTTTTCAGTCACATGTATTTCTGCTTCCGCGATGACAGGTATAGATGCGATGTCTACAGCGGCGGATTTTTGACAAATATTATCCGGCCAGAGCAGACGATCTCGTCTGTTCGTACAGTTCTTTGCGGAGAGAATCGCTGCAGTCCGACCAGAGGGTCAGGCTGGTAAGTGATGTGCACATCGAAAACATATAACTCATATCTGTCACTTTCGACGTATCAAATCCGCTGACGTCCAGCTCCGTCAAATTATTGCAGTCATAAAACATCGATCTCATGTCTGTCACTT
>JAJQBQ010000017.1 GCA_021203205.1 Lachnospiraceae bacterium
ATACAATATTACCTTCTGCCTGTTCCCAGACATTTTTGATTATTTTAAGTATTTTTTATGGTTTTGAATTAATTTTCTTAAAAATTAAATGATAACGAGATTTTTCTTCCTGATCAGCTCGTATCTCCGGTGGTATCCGCAATGCAGATGTGCGCGTTTTCTTTTGTTACGGTTCACAGACGTTCTCTGTGAACCGTAATCTGTAATGATACCAGAGTCAAATCATGACTTCACGCCCGTTTTTTCTTCTTCGCGGCAGTTTTCTCTTCATACTCCACAAGAGGCTGCGCACCGTTTAAGATCGTATCTTCCGTGACAGTACACTTCGCCACAAAATCCTCAGACGGAAGTTCAAACATCACATCCATCATGGCATTCTCGATGACGGAACGAAGCCCGCGGGCGCCGGTCTTCCTTTTAATGGACTGGTCAGCGATGGCGCCGATCGCCTCGGGGGTAAACTCAAGCCTGATCCCGTCCATCTCAAACAACTTGATATATTGTTTTAAAATAGCATTTCTAGGCTCCGTCAGTACACGAACCAGCATGTCGCGATCCAGCGACTTTAAGGACACCACCACCGGTACACGACCGATAAATTCCGGAATCAGTCCGAACTTTACGAGATCCTCCGGCATCACCTTGCCGAAAAGCTGGTCGATATCCTCATTCCTGCGGTCACCCACATTTGCGCCGAAACCGATCATCTTCTCATCCGTGCGGGCTTCGATAATCTTTTCAAGGCCGTCAAAGGCACCACCGCAGATAAACAGAATATTTGTGGTGTCAATCTGAATCAGCTCCTGCTGCGGGTGCTTCCTGCCACCCTGCGGCGGAACGCTCGCCATCGTGCCCTCGATAATTTTCAGCAGCGCCTGCTGCACACCCTCACCGGATACGTCCCGTGTGATGGAAACATTTTCCGACTTTTTTGTGATCTTGTCGATCTCATCGATATAAACAATGCCAACCTGCGCGCGGCTGATATCGTAATCCGCCGCCTGAATCAGCTTTAACAGGATGTTTTCCACGTCTTCGCCCACATAGCCGGCCTCGGTCAGCGATGTCGCGTCCGCGATGGCAAACGGAACATTCAGCATCTTTGCAAGAGTCTGCGCGAGAAATGTCTTGCCACAGCCGGTGGGACCCAGCATCAGAATGTTGCTCTTCTGAAGCTCCACGCCGTCGATGTCTTCCTCCGCCATGATGCGCTTGTAATGATTGTATACTGCAACAGAAAGTACCTTCTTCGCGTCATCCTGGCCTATGACATACTGGTCAAGAAAATCCTTCATCACTTTCGGTTTCTGGAGGTTGATATCTCTCACCGGATCAAACTCTTCCTCCGCACTGAGCTCCTTGTTGCGCTCGTCATTGATGACGCTCATGCACTGCGATACACAGTAATCACAGATAAACAGCCCTTCCGGACCGGCAATCATGCGGTTTACTTCACTCGTCGTGCGGCCGCAAAAGGAACACCTGCAAATTGCACGGCGACCGCCGTCAAATCTACCTGCCATATATATTTTTACTCCGTTCTAACTTACTTTTTTTCCTTTTTGTCTGGAACTTTTCTATTGTCCGGTTCAAATGATCCTGTCCACAGAAAGACGGTGCAAAACGCCGCCCATGTGGAATTCGATATTCTTAGAAATGACTGATCGTATTGTTCCAAATTTTTCACATACCGGTGCCCGCAAAGCGGGCACCGCAAAAAAACCGTTATGCTTCCGGTACCTGGTGATCCTCGATCACGTGGTCGATCAGGCCGTAGGCCATCGCCTCCTGCGCGGACATGTAATTGTCGCGTTCGGTATCCGCCGCGATCACATCAATGTCCTTTCCTGTGTTCGCCGCCAGAATCTCATTCAGCTTTTTCTTTGTCTTTAAAATGTGCTCTGCCGCGATCTGAATTTCCGTGGCCTGTCCCTGCGTTCCGCCGGAAGGCTGATGAATCATGATCTCCGCGTTCGGCAGCGCATAGCGCTTGCCTTTCGCGCCGCCCGCAAGCAGGAATGCGCCCATGCTGGCCGCCATACCGATGCAGATGGTGGAAACATCGCACTTGATGTAATTCATTGTGTCATAGATCGCCATACCCGCGGTCACCGAACCGCCCGGGCTGTTGATATAAAGATGCACATCTCTCCCCGGATCCTCCGACTCGAGGAACAGAAGCTCCGCTACGATCACACTCGCCGTCGCCTCGTTCACTTCCTCGCCTAAGAAGATGATTCTGTCTTTTAATAATCTTGAGTAAATGTCATAGCTGCGCTCGCCGCGGCTGGTCTGCTCAATCACATAAGGAATTAAAGCCATTTTTTCCTCCATTTCCTCAATATACTGTAAAAGTCTGTCATGTGGCCGAACATGAACCGGAAGTTAGCGCGAAGCGATAACTTCCGGCGCGGAGCGAATGGTCGGACATTTGACAGCTTCTTACTCCGCAGCCTCCTTATACACCACATGTTCCATGATGATATCGTATGCCTTTTGCACCTCGATATCCCTGCGGATATCGTCCACAACGGCCTGCGTCTGCTCTCTGACCGTATCAATATCCATATGGTACGCGTCGGCAATCTTTTGAATCTCGGCCTCGATTTCTTCTTCCGTGACCTCAATCTCCTCTTCCTTTGCGATCTGCTCCAGCACGAGTCTCGCCTGTACACGCTTGGTGGCCTGCGGCTTTAACTGCTCCAGGAAGTCCTTCTCCTCGATCTGCATGTAGGAAAGATACTGCTCAAAGCGCAGCCCCTGTCTCTGAAGACTGTCTGAGTAATCGTCCTTCATCTGCTGCTGCATATTCCGGATCATCTCATCCGGAATATCCATCTGGGTAGCGGCCACGATCTTCTCGATCGCCTCGGACTCCATGGCATTCTTCGCCTCGGTCCCACGTTCCTCTTTCAGTTTTTTAAAGATATCTTCGCGATACTCTTCCAGAGTATCGAAGTCGGACACATCCTCCGCGAAGTCGTCATCCAGCTCCGGAAGCTCCTCCATGCGGATATTCTTGATCTTCACCTCAAATACGGCCGGCTGCCCCGCCAGTTCGGCAGGCTGATAATTCTCCGGGAAAGTCACGTTCACCGTCACATCGTCACCGATGGAATGGCCGATGAGCTGCTCCTCAAAGGTATCGATAAAGGTGTGAGAACCGATCGTCAGAGCGTAATCCTCTCCCTTGCCGCCTTCGAACGGCACACCGTCGCGGAAGCCTTCAAAGTCGATGGTCACATGGTCGCCATCCTCCACCGGGCGATCCTCGATGGTAATCAGACGGGAATTCTGGCGGCGCACCTTGTCAAGCTCCGCATCCACATCCGCCTCGGTCACCAGCACTTCGTGCTTTGTCACCTCGACACCCTTATATTCTCCAAGCGTCACTTCCGGCTTTACAGCTACCTCAGCCGTAAAGATCAGCGACTGACCCTTTCCGATCTGCACGAGGTCAATCTCCGGGCGGGATACGATCTCATAGGCGATCTGCTCCACCGCCTCCGGGTAAGCATCATCTATGCAGATATTTGCCGCTTCCTCATAAAACACGGCCGACCCGTACATCTTCTCGATGATCTGGCGCGGCGCACGGCCCTTGCGGAAACCCTGAACGGAAATCTTGCCTCTCTCTTTTAAATAAGCCTGCTGCATGGCTTTTTCAAACTCTTCCGCCGGAACCTCGACGGTGATTTTGATCCTGCTCGCTGCGTTTTCAAGTTTCTCAACCTTTACTTCAACGTCCATGTCTCTTATTCAATCCTCCTCACGGTATTCTTCTTTTACTGTTTTTAATGACATCGCAGTCTCCTCCGCGTTAACGGAATCCTGAAAATATTGGGATTCCGCCCATTTTTCTTCGAAAAATAACTTCATCCTCATGTTCCCGGAACCTTTGGTGTCATTATAATATGGCGTACACCCTGTGAGAATTTGGTGTACACCACAAAATCTTCGGCATTATAACACACAGTTTTGGGCTTGTCACCCACTTTTTTCAGAAATAATACGCCACTTCTTCCGTCACTTCAAACCCGTATCTCCGGTAGAGTGCGCACGCCGCACCATTTAAGTTTGTAACATGAAGAACCAGGCTCCGCCTTCCCAGATGAAACTGGTGTCGTATCACCGTGCGCAGCAAAAAGCTGCCATAGCCTCTTTGGCGAAGCATTCCGCGAATCCACACTTCTGATATGCATCCTTCCGTGACAAGACAGTGACCGATGGGCACCGGGCCCAAATATAAGGTATACCGCATCTGCCTGTCCGATGTTACGTCTGCTTCCTTTTCAGGCACGGAGTGTGTTTTGCAGGTAACTCTCAGCTGCTTTTTCCCCGGGGCTGCAGCCTTCGGTTTTTCATCCGAATAATTCTCTTTTGAGAGGGTCATCAGCATTTCCCGCCACATCTCGCGCTTTCCGATATAGGTCAGGAATGTTTTCGCGTCCGTATCTTCCGCCGCCACCGGGAATACGGGAATCTTTTTGGTGGAAAGAATCAGACGGTGCAGCAGCTCCGTGCCGATTCCGCTCCCGCGGTATTCCGGGTGCACCAGCACACAGACTTCCACCGTTTTTTCGCCGTACAGAGCCGTCAGAATTCCCACGATTTCGAAAGCATCTGTCACGGCAGCCAGGCAGCCGTCGCATTCTTCCGGCTGCTCCGGCAGATTCAGCAGCGGAAGTCTGTCATCCCGCGAAAGACAGACGGCTTTTAGCCGGTCGATTGCCGCCTGGTTTTCTTCCGTAAATGTTTTCAGCCATATGTAATCCATAATTTCTCCATATCGGACAGGGGATTTCTTCCCTGTCCGATTCTATATTTTGTGCAAGCGGCATACTGTATTACCAGGACTTATAGTCGTAAAAATGCCGGATTGCCTGTTGTCAGACGTACGCTATAGCATATGCGTAAAATATCACTGCATAAGACATAATTACCGGGGTTCCGGGCCGTCGTACGCTATAGCATATGCGCAGAATCTCCGTGAGGTGCGAAAAAAATCAGTAATTCAGATAATCCAGCGGATCTGCCGTCTCGCCGCCCTTCGTCACTTCAAAAAACAGATGAGCCCCTTCCTCCGTAAAGTAAATGGTCGGTTCCGCAACCGTGCCAATCTGCGTTGACGCGCTCACTTCATCGCCGACATTCACACATACATCGGCAAGCTGGCCGTAGGTCGCCTCATAGTCGTCCCCCAGTGCGACGGTAACCATGGTTCCGTAAAAATCATCTTCCGCAACGCCCGTCACCACGCCGTCCGCTCCGGCAATTACCGCTGTCCCCACCGCGGAACTGATACATATGCCCGGATTGCATCGGTACAGGTCGAGCGTGGAATAATAAACGGTATGTTGTACATTATACTCGAGACAAATCTCCCCTTCCACCGGCCAGGTAATCTTACCTGCATCAAAAGTATACGCCGCGATTTTTTCGGCCAGAAGAGATTCCGTGACCTGTCCGGCCGCTGCGAGAGAATCTTCCCCGCCGGAGCCGTCGGATCCGTCTGCCATGTTTGAAGCATCTCCGCCGCCGGCATCGTCTGCATTTTCACTGCTGCCGTCCGCCGTCCGATTTGCGTTTTCCGCACCGGCATTTTCTCCGTCCGCCGTCAGGGCTCCGTCTCCGGTTCCGGCCGCGCCCTCTGCCGCGGAAGCATTGCCTTCACCGCCGTCATCTGCCGCCGGAAGGCCGTCTTCGCCGCTATTCGCTGTCTTTTCGCCGGTTTCACCGCTGTTTTCATCGCCTTCCGCCGTTTGGTTCCCACCGCCGTCGCTTCCGTCTTCCGCGAGTCGGGCTTCGTCTCCGGCGTTTTCCTTTTCCCCGGCCACGCCCTGTCCGGATGTGCTGCTCTGATACAGAAGTGCCGACATTCCGGCAATCGCCGCTGCCGCTACAAGACAGAGCAATAGGAACATCAGGTAGGCGTTCCTGCGCTTTTTCAATTCCATCATCTTCTCCAATCTGCCATTTTAAGGCCGATGCCCGAAAGATATCCGCCGCAAAGTCAGCCGCTGTCTGCGGAGTCTGCAGCCATACATTTTCCGTTGCATCAATATATGTTGAATGATGGTATTGTTTCCTTTTTGAGCACAGTTTATTCACTCTTCTTTTCGCATTCGAAATACATTCCGTTCTGTTTTCCGCCACGTCATGCCGGTGCTGTCATTTTAATCTCCATTCCGCCGTCAGTCCGGCAGCGTACAGTCTTTTCCGAACACAGAAAGATTTCCTGTATATATTTTTCTTCCGCAAAGCCTTTTCGCAGTGTGAATGCGGCTACCGTCCCCCCGCAGCATACAGCAGTGCGTTGCAGATGGCCGCCGCCACGTTGCTTCCGCCCTTTCTGCCTCTAGCCACGATATGCGGCACATCGGTCTGCAATATCAGCTCTTTTGCCTCAATCACATTCACGAAGCCCACCGGCACGCCGATCAGGAGAGACGGGCGGAAGGCATTGCCCTGCCGCATTTTCTGTTTATCTTTCAGGTGACACCCTCCCTGAAAAAGATCGTTTTCTTCCGGGGAATCTTCACCGTGTTTGCTTTCTCTTTTGTCTTCGCTGCGCTCTCTCGCACGAATTTCACTTTCTGTCATCAGTTCATGCAGCCGGATCAGCGCGGTCGGCGCATTTCCGATTACGTAAATACCGTTCGGATAGCGTTTTGCCGCCATCTCCATGCTCACTGCGGCGCGGGTGGTTCCGCGCTCCTTCGCGAGCCTTGCCACCTCCTCATCTGCCATAAAGCAGACGGCTTCACAGTTCATTTTTTTTAATGCCGCCTTATTGATGCCGGAAAGCCCCATGTTTGTGTCGGTGATAAAGGTCGTCCCCTGACGGATCGCGCAAAGCGCCTGCTCCATGACCCCCTCAGAAAAGATAAGGTTTTCCTCATAGTCAAAGTCGGCCGTGGTGTGAATCACGCGGTAAAGCACCGGTGCGGTGTCCTCCTTGTGTGGTCTCTTACATTCCGCGCGGATGATCTCAAAACTCCTCTTTTCGATGTCCGCCGGCTTCCGTATTCCAGAAGTTTCTTCCATAAAACAATCCTCTTTTTCAAAAACATAAAATGACACTTAACACTGCGGGTGTGCTTACGCGTTGACTTCGCCTTGCGACTCTGGTGTATCCATATTTCAGTTCAAAAAAACGCAGACCTTTAATACTCAATTCCCCGCCTGGCCTTCACGCCGTCATCAAAGGGATGTCTCTCCTTTTTCATCTGTGTCACATAATCGGCCGCCGCGAGAATCCGCTCATCGGGGTTTCTTCCCGTCAGCACCCACTCGCAGCCATATATTTTTTGAAAATTCCTCCCGGTCCCGTTTTTCTGCCCGGTACCGTCTGCCTGCACAGCCGAAATCCCACTCTGATCCGAACTCCGCTCTGCGCCGCCATCCGCACGTACCGTTTCAAGCCAGCGATAAAACAGTTCCTCATCCATCAGCTTTTTTTGCAGCGCATCACAGACTTCATCCAGAATCAGAACATCACACTGCCCCGCTTCTGCCAGCTCTATCGCTTCCGTAAACAGATTCGTGTGAATTTCGCGAAGCCTTGCCTTCTCTTCCTCCGACAGCGTCCAGGAAAAGCCAAACCTCTCCCCGCTTCTTAAAATTCGAATGCCGGGCGTGCATCCAAGAACAGACAATTCCCCGGTCTCTCCGGATTTTAAAAACTGACAGAAAACCACCTTTTTTCCGGCCCCCGCCGCACGGACGGCCAGACCGACGGCTGCGGTGGTCTTTCCCTTGCCGTTTCCGTAATACAGGTGGAGATAGCCTCGTCCGGTTTCCCTGCTCCGGCGACTGCCATCACTCTTCCAGCCCTTTTCGCCCGAAAAATATCTGTCGGGAAACAGCCCGAGAATCTCATAGAACTTCTTCATATCCATGCCGCCGCGTACCACGTCGGCCAGCTTATCGTACTGCAGTTGTTTGTAGGTGCGGTAATCCGTAACCGTCTGTGCCGCAAGCCCTATATTGTTCCTCTTTGCAACCACGTCAAGAAAGCTCTCCCGAAATTCCCGCCCGTCAAAAATGCCGTGAACGTAGGTGCCAAAGACATGTTCCTTCTGATAAATGAGTCCGACAGCCTGCCATCCGGTTTCGCCAAAGTCTGTTTTCGGATTTTCATGGCTCTGGCATTCTTTCTTTCTAACAGGGACGCTTTCTTTTTCGCTCCGGTCGTTATCCCTGCATTTGACTGCCGCCGTACGTCCCATATGAATCTCATATCCGGAGACATGCTTCTCAGATGCCATCGTATATTCTCCCGTGAGCTTCCCCGACGTACCTGTTATGCGTCTCCTCACCTTCTCTCCCTCAAAGACTGTCTCTAACGGCAGTATGCCCATGCCGGCAATGAAAGAACTCCCTTTCTTCTGATTTTGCCCGCTCTCTCTATCAGAAACACCGTTCCCTTTCCCGTTCGAAATCTCGGAAACAACCACCCCTTCTTCTGCCGTCTCCACTCCCAGCGGATCGGAAATCTTTTCGCCAAGCATCTGAAAACCGCCGCAGATGCCAAAGATCGTCACACCGCGGCTGTGCAGCTTTAAAACTGCCGCCTCAAGACCGCTCTCCCGCAGCCAGCGCAGATCCGCAATCGTGCTCTTCGTCCCCGGCAGGATGACCATATGCGGCTCCCCGAGCTCCGACACCTTCGAAACGTAAGTGACCTGGACGCCGTCCATCGCCTGAAGCACATTAAAGTCCGTGAAATTGGAGATGCGCGGCAGGCGAATAACAGCAATTTTTAAAATCCCAGTATGACACACAGTGATTTTCTTCGCATCTTCTTTCTGGTCGACAGCCGCCTCGGATCTTATGTCTTTCCCACCTTTTCCCAAATCTTCGGATTTCCTGTTTTCTCTGTCTTTCTCCGGAGCTTCGGATATTTCATTTTCTCCGTCTTTCACCGGATTCTTATGCCCCCAGTCTTCCTTGTCCACTCCTTCTCCCGTCAGCCGCTCCGACAGGCTGTCCTCATCATCCAGATCCAGATACGCATAGGGAATCACACCGATGGTCTCCACGTGGCACCGATCCCGCAGCATATCAAGCCCCGGCCGCAGAATCTCCACATCTCCCCGGAACTTGTTCATGACAAAGCCTTTGATGCGCTGCCGCTCCGGTTCCTCCAGCAGCGCCAGTGTGCCCATGAGCTGCGCAAACACACCGCCCCGGTCGATATCGCCCACCAAAAGAACAGGGGCATCGACGAGTTCGGCCAGCCCCATGTTCACAATGTCATTTTCCTTTAAATTGATCTCCGCCGGACTCCCCGCACCCTCGATGACGATGACATCGTACGCTTCCGAAAGCTTTTGCCAGGCGTTCCGAATGTCCGGGATCAGCTCCGTCTTGTACTTAAAGTAATCCGATGCCCGCATATTTCCCCGGGGCACGCCGTTCACAATCACCTGCGAGCCCACATCCGTGGTCGGCTTTAACAGGATGGGATTCATATAGACGGAAGGCTCGATGCCGCAGGCCTCCGCCTGCATCACCTGGGCGCGGCCCATCTCAAAGCCGTCCTCCGTGATATAGGAATTTAACGCCATGTTCTGGGACTTAAACGGAGCCACCCGGTAGCCGTCCTGCTTTAAAATGCGGCAGATGCCGGCCACCAGGAAACTCTTTCCGGCGTTCGACATCGTGCCCTGGATCATAATGGACTTCGCCATCTCTTCCTCATTTCTATCCGTATTTCTGCCAGACATTTTATTGTTTTGATTAACACTCAATATTTTTTGAGGGTATTGTTGCTATGCTTTGGTCGTGTTCATCGCAAAACCACTGTACACATGCACTAATTTTTTGCATCGGAAGAATCCATTTTCCCCGAAAAAGGGAAAGAATCCCAACCGGAAAAACCGCCCGGCCTTAAAACCGATGCGGCTTTTCCTTCCATCCACATCATTCTGACAGCCAATCGCCCGGATTTACTTCTCCCCGGAAATCAGCCACGGCACCGGCTGCGTCACGAACATGTTGTGGCGGTTCGTCTTCGAAACCATGATCTGCATGACATCCATGTTGCGGATGCCGAAACGGTCGAAAATGTTCTTCATATTTGAGACCACGTCCAGCTCCAGCGTATAAATGATGAACTGCATGTGGCTGTTCTTCTGCAACAAAACTTCAATCTCGGCCTCCGTGTGGTCCGACGCCACAAGAAACGCCAGCCGTGGGGTCGGCAGGTCGTCCAGCGCCCCGGGCACGAGGTTGGAAATGATTTCCACATTATGTACGCCGAACTTTGCGGCATTCTCCCGCATGGACTGTTCGCTGCCGCTGTCCGGCTCCACCGCAATGATGGTGCCGCTGGCCGCCGCGATAGCCGCCTCGATGACGATAGACTCGCCGTTCACGATGCAGATCACATCCTGCCGGTCCACATCCAGCATGCTCATGATGACCGCCCGGATCTCGCTGCCCACATAGCGGATCGGCCCGCGGCTGAAGTTTTCGTTCTTGATGCCGATGCGGTAGGATTCCCTGGTCGTCTCATTGTCAAAGAAAAACACCACCGGACCTGCGATCTCCAGTCCCACGATGCTCTTCACATCCGCTTCCCGCACCTCGCCGCCAGGTGCCGCGCCGAAGCCGTACCAGACACGCAGGCCTCCCATGCCGGCCTCCCACAACTGAAACAACAGTTCCCGGTTCTTCTCGCAGGCAAAAATCAGCACCCGGCGGTGCGCCTCGATCAGCGGGATCACGTTCTTCATCTTCTGGCAGATATTCATGATATGAATATTCTCCGGGCTCACATCCATGCGGTTGGAAAAATAGCCCAGCCAGCTCAGCATCTCCATGTTGCGAAAATAAGTTATCTGTTCCATACTTTCCTCCGTTTTTTCAATATTCTTTACAGAAACTAAATTCCAAACAAATTTGCGTGTGTCCCGGTTCTTGCCAGTTCCAGATAATCACCGTCATATCGATAAATCAATATCCAATCCGGAGCGATGTGGCATTCCTGAAATCCTGAATATTTTCCTCTGAGGCCATGTTGATGATTTTTTTCTTCGAGCGGCATCGGAATTGCCAAAGTCGAAACGATTTCTTTCAGCAATTCCATGTTCTGTCCCTGCTTCACACACCTCTTATAGTCCTTTTTGAATTGAGCTGTATTTTTTACTTTTAACATACGCTATTCCTCCAGACTATTCCATAAATCCTCGAGGGTATCATGTTCTTCGCCGCCTCCGCTCAACAGTTCTTCCATAGCCGCGACCGTCTCTGCATTCGGTTCTATCTCTTCCTCCCCTGCCGTTAATCCCTGAAGATAGATTACAGCAAATTCCATTTTCCGTTCCGGAACCATGTCCAACAGCTGATATGCTCTTTCTCTATTGCTCATAGATTGCCACCTCCTTGACTTAATCGCCCTTTACTTCCGCTATTGCTATTGCTAATGAATTTGTTATCATATCTTTCAACCGCTAAAACGCCTTCAACGCATCATTCTCATCCGACGACTTTACAATATCCGTGATTTCCACCTCGTAGCTGCCCGCACCCGCCGGCACGGACACCGTGTCGCCGACTTTATGCCCCAGCACAGCCTTGCCGAACGGTGATTCCAGACTAAGTCTGCCGTCCACCGAATTGCCGCGGATGGAAGTGACGATCTTGAAGGTCTCCTCACTGTCATCATCCAGGAAACGAACAGTAACGGAATCATTTAATCCCACCTCGTCCTCCGCTGAGGTATCCTCCACCACCTCCGTGTTCCGGAGCATGCGCTCCAGATAGCGGATGCGGCTGTTGTTGCTGTTGTTCGCGCGCTTCGCCGCGTAATACTCAAAATTCTCGCTTAAGTCCCCCTGAGCCCGCGCCTCCTGCAGGGCCTTTAGCAACTTCGGCCGCTCCACGACCTTCCGCTCCTCGATCTCCGCCTTAATTTTCTCAATATCCTGCTCTGTCATCTGGTTTTTCATGTCTAAAATTCGCCTCTTCCTGATATGATAATACAACTATTATCTAACTCGAATCATTATAACCAGTATCCACAAAAAAAGCAATGCGAAATTAATTTGGCGGCCGGGGTCGAAAGAAGCTTTTCATGGACATGTGTAGTCCCAGGATACAGAAAAGTCGACGGAGGATGCCGATATTTCGCGGGCAAAAATCGGTTTCTCCGAAAACCGATTTTTGAGAAAGCCTTGAGGGTGAAATCATCGGATTTCACCCGAATGGCGAACAACCACGAAAAACGGCATCAAACGCCGACTTTTCCCTGGGGCGGAACCGTCCATGAAAAATTCTTTCCGGCTCCGACCGACCACATAACTAATCGTCAACAATCAATAGTAATCATAGTAGACCGCCGACGTCTCCGACGTCATCTGTACATACTCATTGAACAGCTCCACAAACTCCTCCGACACGGCGAACACGCACGAAAGGCTGTAATACTCATAGTCGCCTTCCTCCGTGTAATAGCTCACCTCGCCGTCAAAAACCAGGAGCGTCGCACCCGCGGTAAACTCCAGATCCCTGCAGTTATCCAGCTCATCTGCCAGCAGATTCCACTGATTTAAGAGATCCTCGTAGGAGTATTCATCCATCACGACCGTTGTCCCGTCCTCGGAGATTTTTGTTACCTCACCCTCCATCGTCTCTTCGGCTGTGGATTCCGGCTCGGCTGTTTCTTCCCCGTCGGAGAGTTCGGCTGTCGTTTCCTGCTCCGCGTCATCGCTGCCGTCATCCTCCGCATCATCGCCGGAACCGTAAAGCTCCAGATAATACGAAGCGAAGTCGTTTATCATTTCCCAGCAGTAAGTCGTATCGTAGCCCTCAAGCGCCACTTCATCCGGTGTATACAGGTACATTTTGTAGCCATACAGGTTCCCACCGCTGTCTGCCACTGCCCGCAGAATATTTTCATCCGACAAGACGCCCTGCTCCTTCAGCCTGCTGCAGGTTTCCTCCTGATAAGAAGCGATGAGAGAGAGTGTCTCCGGGAAGTCCGGTGTCAGCGGCAGTGCGCCGTAATACCATTGCCCATTGATCTCATACGACACATCGATATATTCTTCCGTATAGCCGTCCAGATCCCAGGTCAGGTAGAAGAATCGGGCAAAATCCACCGTCTTTGCCTCCTCACACCAGATGTCGTAGATGTTCTTCCACTGTTCCGCGGTGAGTCCGTTCAGTGTCGTTTCCGTGTAAGCCTCATAGGTATCGGATGTGAAGTAGTTGCTGTCCAGAAGCGTACACCACATATTATCCACCTTTGAGAAATCCGGAAGCTCCGTGTAGGATTCCGCAAAGCTCTTCTCCTCGGCAGCCAGGTTCTCCACCAGTTCCGTATACTGCTCCTTCGTCATCTTCACCGTACGGGCGGTGGTGCCGGTCTTCGTGTGAATGGTAAAGGTGAGCGAAGCCGACATGTTATAGTAGTAGGTATCCACGTAGCTGGTCTCTTTGGACTCGTAATAATCCCAGTAATAATCCGGATCCGCCTTGTAGGTCTGCCAGAGATCGATGGTATTTTCCAAGGCCTCCGCCACCAGCTCTATGGTATCATCGGAGGTAAGGGTCACACCGGTCATTTTGGACTGCCACAGTGCATTGGATGAGTAGTAATCCGAACCCTCCAGCTCCACGGATACGATGTCCTCCGCGTCCGGGCACCAGTTCTTTTCCGCCTCCGTAATGGCGCACTCCGCGCCGGCCCAGAGGAAGTTCAAAAGAATCAGCACCAGCAGGCCTTTCCAAATGTGCAGCAGCCGCCTGGGCTGTCTGGTGGTGACCAGTTCGAACAGGTAATAGATGAAAACAGCGATCACATAGAAGACGACCCACCAGAAGATGTACTCCGTATCGATGGTATCGCCATCATCGAGCGCCATGAGGACGGTGCCCGTCACGAACATGGAAACCAGAAAGCCCGCACCGATGCGGAACACCGACTGCACCACCGGGTGGATAGACGCGGACTCCGCGTTCTCGCTCTTCCGGTAACGGAAGAACAGGATCCCGGCGATGATCAGAACAAGCGCTGTCAGCAGAGTCAACAGGCCGGTGGATGCCGCGCCGAAAACGAAATCGTAATCCGCCCCGCCGGTCCAGAAAACCATGTAGATAAACATGCCGGTGATGACATTTCCGGACCCGTTAAAGATGGTGGGCAGGCCCTCGAAGGGGATGTAGGGCACAAATTCGTCGATCAGATAGCCCGTGTAAATGAGCACGCAAGACGGGATCAGCAAAATCAGCGCCGCCGAGGCCAGGTTCATGAAGATGGTCCCCGTCAGGGACATGGCAAGCCAGAAGACCGACATCATGAAAATGCTGCCGCAGATCACGTTGAAGATGGGCGTCACGATGCCGATGTCGTAGATTTCCACCTCACAGGGAAGCAGCGAGAAGCCCGCCGCCCCCAGCAGACCGCAGACACTTACCAGCAGGACGATGTACGTCACGATCGCCAGCAGATAGCTGCACGAGAGGCAAACCCTCGTGTGAGGGATACTGTGGTAGAAATCGCTCAAATTTCTCTTATTTAAGAAAGAAAACAGATACAGCGTCATGATGGGCACGATCACCAGCATGAACACAAAGGCCATAAACTGAAACTGATAGTAATCCACCGTGGCCGTGTAGTCCACCACCAGATTTGCCAGGGCTTCCGCCGCATTCTCCGCTTTGTTTGCCTGGGCAATAGCGTAATCTTTCTCATCCAGATAATTGATCCACTCCGCCACCTGGGCCACCACCGCGTTTCCAAGCATCAGGATCGCGCTGATGATGCCGAAGGGGCGCAGTTCAATGAGGGCCTCCCGGTACAGGCCGGCGTGAAAAATTCTTCCCTTTCCGAAGATACCGCCGTTTTGCCCTTTCCGCTTCTCCTTCGCGGAAGCTCCGCCGGATAAATTTTGTTTATTTTTCATGCGCCCTCACCTCCCGTTCCTTCTCGTCCAGAAACACGTCGTGGAACTCGTAGCCCAGCGCTTCCATCTCGTAGGTGAACACTTCCTCCAGAGACAGCGGCAGCAGCTCCAGAAGGATCGGGCTCATGGCCCAGAGCCGCTCCGTCGTCTCCTCCCGGTCGCCCCGAACGATCATGGTGCTGACAGAGCCACGCTTGCTGAATTTCAGGATCTCTATATCCTCAAATTTATCCCGGTCGTACTCCTCACTGTAGGCCACCTGCACCTTGAAGAGGGATGTCTTCAGGTTCATGATATCGCTCTCAAAGATCAGCCCGCCCTTGTGCAGCAGCGCCAGCTGGTCGCAGGTATCCTCCAGCTCCCGCAGCGAGTGGGAGGTGATGATGGCCGTAGCCTTCCGGTCCGCCACATCTTGACTGATGAGGTTTTTCACCAGATTGCGCATCACCGGGTCCAGGCCGTCGAAGGTCTCGTCGAAGAGGATGTATTTCGGCTTCGTCGACAGTGCGAGGATGGTGGCCGCCTGCCGCTTCATGCCTTTGGAGAAGGTATGGATATACGCTTTCTCGTTCAGGTTGAAGGAGGAAGTCAGAAAATGGAACCGCTCCTCGTCGAACCGAGGGTACACCCGCTTGTAGAGCTGCGCCATGCGCTTTAAGCTGGCGCCGTGCAGGAAGAAAAGCTCATCCGGCACGAAGAACATATCCGCCTTCACCGCCGGGTTCTCAAACACCGGCACCCCGTCGATCTCCACATCGCCCTCCTCCGGCTGATACACGCCGGAGAGCAGCCGCAGCAGGGTGGACTTTCCGGCACCGTTGCTTCCCACCATGCCGTACACGCAGCCTTCCGGGATCTTGCAGCTCACATGGTCCAGCGCGTGATAGGTATCAAATATTTTAGTCACGTTATTAACTTCGATCATGGTAATCTCCTTTCTCCGTATCCCCTGCTGCTCCGTTCTCCTGCCCGCGGTAGATCTCCTCCACTACCGCGATCAGTTCCTCCTTTGTGATCCCCGAGAGCCGAAGCTCATTTAATAACTCTCTCACTTCACTCAAACCCTTCCTTCTTCTGGCATCCCGCACCCTGTCCAGGGCTCCCTCCGCGATATAAGATCCTTTCCCCGGCACGGCAGTGATGACACCCCGGCGATCCAGCTCGATCATCGCCTTCTGCACCGTGTTCGGGTTGACGGACAGCTCCACCGCAAGACTGCGGACGGACGGCAGTTTATCCCCTTCTCTTAAAATCCCCGTCAGGAGATACGTCTCCACCTGGTTGATAAACTGCTCATATACCGGAGTGCGGGACATGGCATCGATCTGAAAAAGCATGTGCTGCCTCCTCCTTTCTACATTTCGACGTTTCTTGTTGTATATTAGGAACCATTCTCTTCTGATGTTTCGTTACTCTCTTTTGCTGCGCTCCGATTATACGGATAAAGCACGGACTTCTCCGCACTGTGTCAACCACGTACGCAAAAGTCATTTACTCTTGCGTGCACTCTCAAAATCCTTATGTCATATAGTCTCTGATATCCACCCCCGCGTACGCGGAAATCAGATCCAGCGTATTGGTAAAATCCTCCGTGACCGGAAAAAGTGCGTAGGTGGAGGAGTGATTATCCCCGCGAATGTATGCCTCCAGAAGAAACTCCGAGGAGGAGACATCGGTAAATGTCAGGTAAAAGAAATCCTGAAAATCCACCGTTTTCAGTTCCTCCCGCCAGCAATTATAGACATCCTCCCACTGTTCATCGGTTAAGGACAGCTCAGCGAGCATTCTTGCCGATTCCAGCGACTCCAGCTCGCTGTAATCAGGCACCTCCAGATAGGCGTCGACAAACTCCGTCTCGTCCTCCGCCAGGTAACCGCAGAAGGCTTCAAACTGCTCACCCGACATGCGCACCTCACGGATGATGGAACCAGTGGCGGTGTAGATGGTAAACGTCATCCGAACCGGCATGTAAAAGTAGGATTCCTCTAAATTGTCTTCATAATTTATCCAGTAATACTGCGAATCCTTCTGATATTCCTTCCACAGCTCGATCGTGTGAGCGAGTGCCTCCGCCACCACGGTACGGGCGCCTTCAGAGGTAAACTCCACGCCGCTCGCCTTGCTGCTCCAGTAGGCATCCTCGCTGTAGCTGTAATCATAGCTGTAGAAAACATCATACAGATCCGTGGATGTGATCTCCACCGCGCGGATCTGATCCGCGGAGGGGCTCACATTCAGCATGACGGTGGATATGCCGTACTCCGCGCCGGCCCAGGCGATATTTAAAACCACCAGCAGCAGTGCGCCTTTCCATATATGGAGCAGATTTCTGGCGCGTCTTGTGGAAACAAGTTCATATACATAATAAGCCAGAAGCGCCAGAAAATAAATAACTACGTAGGTGAGGATCTCATCCTGCGAAAATCCATAACCGTTCACCAGATTATTCAGCACAGCCTGAGTGGCCAGCATGGAGATCAGAAAGCCCACGCCGATGCGCAGGATACTCTGCACCACGGGATGAATGGCCGCAGATTCCGCCGCCTCGCTCTTCCGGAAGCGGAAAAATATACACCCCAGCGCGATCAGCAGACCAGCCTCCACCAGAGTCCACAGTCCGGTCGAACACGAATCAACGACTGCATCAAAATCCACACTGCCAAACCACAGATAGCCGATAAAACCGGTCAGCAGATTGTGGGCTCCTGTGAGTATCCCGGGAAGCCCGGAAGCCGGGATAAACGGCGCCAGCTCCTGGATGTTGTACCCGGTGATCAGCAAAATCAGCATGGGAACGATCAGGATCAGTGCACTTGTGGCCAGGTTCGTAAATATCGTCCCCGTCAGCGTCATGGCAAGCCACACGATCGCCATGATAAAAATGGAAGTGCTTATGACGTTAAACATCACCGTCAGATTTCTCTGTAAATTGAACTCCGCCGTGTACGGCATGGCCCGGAACAGGAGGACGCTGAACCCCCATCCCGCCACAAGCACCACAACAATGTTTGTGATGATGGCAGACAGAAGGCTTAGCGCAAGGCTGAGCCTCGTGTGCGGGAGGCTGTGGTAAAAATCACTGCAGTCTCTGCGGTTTAAAAAGGAAAACAGGACCAGCGTCATGATCGGCACCAGAAAAGCCATAGATACCAGTCCCATCACCTGATACTCGTGGTAATACATGGAAACCACATAGGTATCTCCCGCCTCCCGGTATTCCAGAAATTCATTGTAACCGATCAGTTCCCCCACTGCAAAGACAATGGCGTTTCCAAAAAGCAAAATCAGGCTGATCACGGTAAACGCGCGAAGCTGCAGCAGTCCCTCCAGGTAAAGGCCCGGGGAGAAGATCCTCGAGACGCCCCGGATACGCGGTGTTTTTTCTCCGCTGTGGGATTCTGCGTTTAAATTCCGGTTTTCCGTGCTTAAATGTAAGCTTTCTGTTCCCACCTGGCTTTCAACCATAAAAACCACCTCTCTTTCAAATTTCGTCTCAATCTGTACTAGGAATAATAGTACACTTCAATTCATATGTCAAGAGAGTTTTTGGTTATTTTTTAATTCCCCGCTGCCAAATTACATCCATGCGCATTAAAAGTAAAATTACAAATTTTTCTGATCATCAAAGAGGGAGACTGTCCGAAAACTCAAAACAGTCTCTCCGAATACACAACATGTTGTGTCCCAAGAGGGGTCAAATCACTACATGTTGTGTTCGAAGGAACAGAAATGCGAGTTTTCGGACAGTCTGGAGAGGGTATGTAAAATATAAACACTTAAAGAGCGGCGCTCCCCAAAAGGTTCGCGCCGCCCGCTCTTTCCGTTTCACTGCATCAGAGATGCACCAAAACTTTGTTATTCAATTGTCATCCGGCTGCTGTACCGGCTTATCAATCCGGAACCTTCGCGCCCCAGATGGTGATCTGGTTGTCGCCGAGGCCGGTGAACACAGCCGTCTCCACATCGTAACCCTCGCAGTTCTGCGAGAAGAATACGCAGTCATAGGTCACATCGTCGATCACGATGGTCATGTAGGACTTGCCGTCCTCGTCCATGGTCCAGGTGCCTTCGTAAGCACCGGTGATGGTACCGTCTGCGTTGAAGGTTACCGATTCCTCTGTCTTGTAATCGTAATTCTCGTAATCTACCGCCAGCGTATGAATAATTACACCCCACTCGCCGGTCAGGTCGTCCGCTGTCAGCGTCGGGTTGTCATAATCCACAGTCTCGCCGCTGTACTTAAACGGTGCCGCCACGATCCAGCCGCCCTTTGTGGTCACCAGCTGGTGTACACGCACCTGATGCGAATAGCTTCCGTCGGTATACTTGATGTGGTAAATCACATAAGCCTTGCCGTCGGTGTCCACAAACGCCGAGTTATGGCCCTGAGCCACCTCTGCCGTGGACATCATAGACCACTTATACGGTCCGAAGAGTCGGATACCTCTGCTGACATTGTAATAGTTGGACCAGGTCGTCACCACGCCGGTGTTGCCGTTCAGGTCTGTATACGGTCCGGTGATGCACTCGGAGCGGTAAATACGCATGTTGTAGCCGCCGGTCGGATCATAGAATCCGTAGGAGATCCACAGATAATAGTAATCGCCAATCTTCTGGATGTAGGATCCCTCACCGGTAATATAATTACCGCCGGCAATCCTTACGCCGAAGTAGTCGTCCGTGATCTGATCCGCATACAGTTCATTGTCCTCATAGGTGTATGTATAGTCGCGAAGACCGGTTTCCTTGTCGAGCTTGATCATGTAGATACCGCCGGACCAGGAACCGTAGGAGAGCCAGAGCTCACCGGTCTCTTCATCCTCAACTACGCACGGGTCGATGGCGTGAGGCCAGTTGTCGCCCCAGGTACCGCTGTTGTTCGTGTTGACAACGTAAACAGATTCGCCTTCCTCGCCCTCAAAGCCAACGGTAACAACAACATTGACAGTCTGCTCCTCGCCGTTGATGGTAAGGGTCAGCGGAACCTTTACAGATTCGGAAGCTGTAACCGCCTGATTGGCGTTCTTCACGTTTACCATGCCGCTGTACTTATCCTGCAGCTCATCGAGCTCGCCGTAAACCAGCTCAAGGTCTGTATTCTTGTAAGAAGTCGGCGCATCCGTGTCTGCCACAAAACCGCTGTAGACAACCGGGCCTGCGTAGGTGTACGGTCCAAGCAGGTTGTCAGAGGTGCAAAGCACGATAACTGAGTTCCAGGCCGGACCATTCAGGCTCCAGTAGATATAATAGGTGCCGTTATCTTCATTATAATAGATATCCGGTGCCCACATGTTGCCGTCGATATCATAGCTGGATGACCAGTCAGTGAACAGGGTCATATCCGAGCCGTTCGTGCCATAGGCAGCCGCCCATGCGTAAGCATCGAAGTTTCCGTCTTCCGTGAAGCTGGTGAAATCAACCTCGATCTCCGTGCCATCCGAAGAGAGCACAGTAACCGTTCCGTCGTAAGTGCTGGTGCTGAACACCGCCTCGTGATCTGACGTGGTAGTCACAGTTCCGTCATCACCCACGATACCGTAAAGCTCCGTTGTAACGCTGGTCCAGTTCATAAGATCCGTGGACTTCGCAACGCCGCGCTGGGTACCGAACACATAATAGGTTTCCGTTCCGTCTTCCGCGATATCCACAAAGATGGACGGGTCATGTACGGCTACCGTGGTAACGCTTACCTTGTCATCCGTGCTGAGACCGTAGTCCACTTCCGCACTGACCGGCTGAACCTGCATCAGAGCCATGGAAAAGCCTGCCATGGCAACCAGCATAATCATAGCCGCGCCCGCTTTGGCTTTTTTCTTCTTCATCATAACCAGCACAACGGCCGCCACGATAATAACAACCGCCACAATCGCAATCACAACGTAAATAACCACATTGCTGCCGCTGCCGTCACTTCCCGACGAACCCGAAGCCGCGCCGAACACGGACTCGGTAAGTTCAATCGTATAAGTTCCCTCTGCGGTTCCTTCCCCAATATTCACACCGGCAAATTCCGATTCCGTGCCGATGGAAAGCCTCGTTCCGTTCGCTGTCGCCTGAAGCGAGATGGAATTCACATTGTAGGTGCTGCTGTTGTTCGTAACGCCGATGGTCAGGTTGACCGTATCGCCGGTTACATAGCTGTCCTTGTCGCTTGTTACCGAAACTGAGACATCGCTGTCTTCCTCACACGTTGCCGTGCCGGTGGCCGCAAATGCGGACATGGACATGGCAAGGATGAGAATGAATGTCGAAACAAGCGCAAGCATCCTTCCTGGTTTCATTCTTTCCTCCGTTCTGCAGGTGAATACATTTTCCCACGCTGCGGAGCACCTGCTCTCCGTCAGAATGACCCGATTATACATGAACTTTCTGTGAAATTCAAGCTGTTTATGGTCAGATTTACCAGAAAAATAGCTGTCAGCCGACAAACTTTTTGATTTTTTCGACTAACAGCTATTTTTTTTAAGCTTTTTTTGTTATTATCGCAGCCCACCCCTGCCCAAAGTTTGCAATGTGAACTTTTCTACGCATTCCTGCCGCAGCAGAACTTATACTTCTTTCCGGAGCCGCACGGGCACGGGTCGTTGCGGCCGATTTTCTTCGGCTTCACGATGGTATGGGCTGCCTTCTGCTCCCGGTAAAGCCGATCCCGGGTCGCCGCATCGAAGATGGGTTCCCACTGTGGGAGGGTGTAGAGCCACTCGGCCTTCGCCTCAACCATGTTCTTAAACAGCTTCTCCTTGTCAAAACCAAGCTGCACGGTGGTATCCTCTTCCATCTCATCGATCGGATTCGGCTCCACAAGGCTGTCATTGATCCCGTCAAGGAAACCCACAAATGTCATGAGCTCCATCCCGTACTTTTCGGCCAGTTCCTTCACCGTACCGGAAACTGTCTCATCCGGATTTGCAAGCAGCTGCTCGTAGACTGCTTTTTCCTGATCAAAATAAGGTTTCCAGAACTGATCGTCTTCTTTTTTTGTTCTGCGCGTCTCGTAAGCGAGACTGCGCCATTCCTGTAACAGTGCCATGTTATCCTCCATATTGCTTTCTTGATTCGTGCGACAATCGGTCATGAAACGTTACTATTCGCGGTCGCCTCCCGAAATTCCGCAAAACGGAACTTCAGTGCTGCTCTTCATTCACCCCGTAGGTCGCCACGATCTCCACCATCCATTCCCCGACCGTCTCATCGTAGTACCCGATAAAGACCTCGTTTCCGTAGGTGCTGGTGATATAGATGTTATCTTCAATGCCCACTGCCCGGTACTCCAGATAAGTGAGCCCATAGATGGTCACGATCTCTCCCGTAGGAACAAATTCCAGCGAATCGTCCGCAAAGGCATCCTTTAAGATCGCTTCTGCTTTTTCCCCGGAAATCCGCCTGCCCACCAGCTTGCCGCCTTCTTTCGCCACATCATAGTAATCGCTCACCATGTCGTAGGGACTTTCGGCTTCTTCCGCGCCGTCCCCGGTTATATCCAAGTCGGCAGTTTCATCCGCCGCATCTGCGGTTTCATCTGCCGCGTCCGCAGTTTCGTCTGTGTCCGAAACAACTGTTTCATCGGTGGCCTCGTCATCGGCGTCTGCGTCTTTGCTGTCTGTCTCCGCTGCGCTGTCCGTAATCAGAAACCGGTAACATTCCACGCCGTTTTCCGTGACTTCTCCCACATAGGCAGCCTCATATCCGGCGAACTCCGATTCCAGCAGCTCCTGCGCCTCCTCCACGGTCAGCTCTGCGGATGCGTCCGTGTCAGTCGCTTCCTGCTGCGCGGTGGAGCTTGGCATCACCCACTCGATCTCCTCTTTGTCGGAACAGCCTGCAAAAATGGCAGACAGCAGGATGCAGGTTCCGGCAAGCATGTACCAGTATTTTTTCATATATCTGTTTCTCCTCACAGAGAATAAACGTTTCCGTGATAAACTGATAACTCCATGATTTCAGAGAAGAGCATGTTTTGTGATAATTGAGCTCAACGCAGAGCGTGCTCTCCTGTTTTCGAAATCCTGACATCCTCATAACAGTTGAAAAATCCGACTTTCCCGACAGTTATGTCATTTCTTCCTTATTTTCTTATAATAATATCGCTTCTTCCCGGCCCGTTGCTGACCATGGTGATCGGCACTTCCAGCTCTTTTTCCACGAACTCAATGTAACGTCTGCAGTTTTCCGGAAGCTCCTCATAAGTGCGGATGCCCCGGATATCCTGTTTCCAGCCCGGCAATACTTCGTAGACCGGCTTCGCCTTCTTTAACTTTGCGGTGGTCGGAAAATCGCGGGTTACCACGCCGTCGATCTCATAGCCCACGCAGATCGGAATCTCATCCAGATAGCCCAGTGCGTCCAGAACGGAGAGGGCCACCTCGGTCGCTCCCTGCATGCGGCAGCCGTATCTTGCTGCCACCGTGTCGAGCCAGCCCATGCGGCGGGGCCTTCCGGTGGTGGCGCCGAACTCGCCGCCGTCGCCGCCGCGCATGCGCAGCTCATTCGCCTCATCACCAAAGATCTCGCTCACGAACTCGCCAGCGCCCACTGCGCTGGAGTAGGATTTCACCACTGCCAGGATAGACTTGATCTCATAGGGCGGAATACCGCTGCCGATGGCGCCATAGCCGGCAAGCGTCGAAGAGGATGTCACCATCGGATAAATTCCGAAATCCGTATCCTTTAAAGAGCCAAGCTGGCCCTCCAACAGAATATTTTTGCCCTCTTTGACAGCCTGCTGCAGGAACGCCGCCGCATCCCCCACATACGGGGCAATCTTGTCGCGATATTCGTGCAGCGTTTCCATAAGCCCCTCCTCCGTGAGCAGCGGTTTATGGTAGAGATGCTCCAGCATCACATTCTTCAGCGTGCAGATGCGTTTTACCTTTTCGCCGAGGATCTCATCGTCAAACAGCTCGGACACCTGGAAGCCGATCTTCGCATACTTATCGGAATAAAAAGGAGCGATACCGGATCTGGTCGAACCGAAAGATTTCCCCGCCAGGCGCTCTTCCTCGTATGTATCAAATAAAACGTGATACGGCATCACCACCTGAGCCCGGTCGGAAACCAGAATGTGCGGCTTCGGCACACCGCGCCCCACGATCTCATCGATTTCCTTCATCATACGCGGGATGTCCAGTGCGACGCCGTTGCCGATGACGCAGGTCGTATGCTGATAGAACACGCCCGACGGCAGTGTATGCAGTGCGAACTTCCCGTACTGATTGATGATCGTGTGGCCCGCGTTGCTTCCGCCCTGGAAGCGGACGACAATGTCGGAATTTTCCGCCAGCATATCTGTCATCTTGCCTTTTCCCTCGTCGCCCCAGCAGGCGCCAACTATTGCCCTTACCATAAGTCAAATCCTCCAAACTTAGATTCTAAACTACCGTGCCCGCTTCACGGACACTTATTTTTCCACCAACGATCCGAATTCGTCGTCGACCGCTCATAATTCCAGCCGGCAACTGATATCGTCATCTACAGCTCGCAGCTCCCCACCGTCCTCGGATACGGAAGCACGTCGCGGATATTCGAAATTCCTGTAAGATACATGACACAGCGCTCAAAGCCCAGCCCGAAACCGGAGTGGCGCACCGACCCGTATTTGCGCAGGTCGAGATAAAAGCTGTAATCTTCTTTGCTTAATCCCAGTTCATCCATGCGGGTGACAAGCTTATCATAATCATCCTCGCGCTGGCTGCCTCCCATGATCTCACCGATGCCAGGCACCAGGCAGTCCATGGCGGCAACGGTTTTTCCATCGTCGTTCTGCTTCATATAAAATGCCTTGATCTCCTTCGGGTAATCCGTGACAAACAGCGGACGTTTGAAAATTTCCTCCGTGAGATAGCGCTCATGCTCGGTCTGCAGGTCACAGCCCCAGGTCACTTTATACTCAAATTTGTCGTTATGCGGCTGTAACAGCTCCACAGCCTCCGTGTAGGTGACATGGCCGAACTCCGAATCCAGCACGTGCTGCAAGCGGGCAAGCAGCCCCTTGTCCACGAACTGGTTGAAGAAGTTCATCTCCTCCGGTGCTTTTTCCAGAACATAGCGGATAATATATTTTAACATCTCCTCCGCCACCCGCATGTTGTCCTCCAGATCCGCGAAAGCCATCTCCGGCTCGATCATCCAGAACTCGGCCGCGTGTCTGGCGGTGTTGGAGTTTTCCGCGCGGAACGTCGGTCCAAAGGTGTAGACATTGCGGAACGCCATGCAGAACGGCTCCACATTCAGCTGGCCGCTGACGGTCAGGTTCGTCATGCGCCCGAAAAAGTCCTCGGAATAATCAATGCTGCCGTCTTCCTTCTTCGGCGGGTTTGCCATGTCGAGCGTTGTCACCTGAAACATCTCTCCGGCTCCTTCACAGTCACTGGCTGTGATGAGCGGCGTGTGCACGTAGACAAAATCATGGCTCTGGAAATATTCGTGGATCGCTGCGGCGACAAGGGAACGTACGCGAAAGACTGCCAGAAACGTGTTGGTGCGCGGGCGCAGGTGGGGCATCGTGCGCAGGTATTCCAGCGTATGACGCTTTTTCTGCAGCGGATAATCCGGACTCGATGCGCCCTCCAGCACAATCTCCGTGGCCTGCAGTTCAAAGGGCTGCTTCGCCTCCGGCGTCGCGGTCAGGATCCCGGTGGCGATGATCGCCGTACCCACATTATAATGAGAAATCTCATTAAAATTCGGCTGCGTGTCGTGAAATACGATCTGCAGGTTTGTAAAATCGCTGCCATCGTTTAACACGATAAAGCCAAAGGACTTTGAACCGCGAACGCTGCGGATCCAACCGCCGACGGAAACCTCCTTCCCGTAGTACGCTTCCGGGTCTCGCAGAATATTTTTTACTGTAATCAGTGTCTGCTCCATAATCTCCCTCCAAATGATTTGCTTTCTTTAGGTTCACGCTCCATCACCCTGAAGTCATCAATTTGCCGGAGCGTAATCCTGTGAATTGTTTTCTGTCTTTTTGTATCAATGCCTGTTCACACTCTGCCTTTTTGGAAGTTACACAGTCCAACACCACGGGTCTTCCATTTTTCATTTTTCGAACCCGTGGTGTTCGTTTTCTATCTCTTTTCGTTTTTTATCGAAGAGCCGTTTTATTCCAAATCGTTCCGGCAAGGCGACCCTGCAGGTTACCTGGAAGATTTTTCCATCTCCCCCGGCGCATCCTCCAGCAGATGGAGTTTCTCTGTGTAGTAATACAGCTTCCAGATATAGAAGCAGATACTCACCATCCCTCCGATGACGATAACATACCACACCGCCTCCAGAATGTCCAGCATAATCACAAAATACAGCACAAACTGCATGATACTGCAGAAGCCCCAGGTTTCCGCGCCGAAGCGCAGATCCTTGCCCACTTCCATGTAGACGAAATTATCCACCTGCTTCTGCATGCCGTCCGCGATCATGACCAGCATGACCACTTTGAAAAATGCCTGCACCACAAACAGCGTCAGCGTCACAATCAGCAGATTTCGGTTTTTGATAATGTATGGCAGAAACGGCAGCGCCAGATTGCACACCCCCGAAACCGCCGCTGTCCAGAATGCGCGGGAAAAGTTTGCGCTGAACCGCTTGCATCCAAAGCAGGACAGCGCCATGATCAGGCACCCCACCGCATTCACCAGAAAATACGGGCGGAAGCGCGTCCCCAGAATGTGGTACGCAAACCTGGCGTAGACATTCACATTCAGCGCATCCCAGTTGTGGGTATAAACTTCGCCGTCCGCCGTAACGGTATAGGAACTGGCCACCCAGGTGATTCCCGGATAATCCGAGCCGATATAGATAAAAGGAAGTGTGATAAAAGCCAGTACCAGGCCAACGATCATCCATCTTGTATATTTCATGTTTACATCCTCATGTTTTGCGAATCCTGAATCCGGAGTTAATGCGAAGCATTTACTCCAAAATTCAGAAGTAAGCTTCCGAGCCTTGAAGCGAACCACTTTTGCGTAGCAAAAGGTCGCCGAATTCTGCCAGCCAGAATTCATCTGCTTACGCGTTGATTTCGACTTTTGACCCTTGTGTCATAAAATCGTCCGATACGTTCCCTTCCGCTGGCGACTTTCGAAAAAACATTACATTTTCTTCGCTTCTTCCAGCTTTCTGCGCCGTTCCTTTATTTCCTCGCTCGCCTGTTTCTGCCTCTTTTTATGTTCCTTCTCCTGCTGCTTCTTCTGATAGTAGCCGCTGTTTTTATAAAGGTCACCGACAGAGAGCCTCGGCACCGACCAGTCGCGCACGGCATACTCGGCGAGAGTGTAGCTCTTCCAGATATAGAACATCATGGTAAAGAACAAAATTACATTGTATGCCATGGTCACAGCACCCAGCAGCACCCAGCTGGTGATGCCGATCACTCCCTGGAAAACCACCATGACAAACCAGGTCAACAGCAGAGTTCTGCGATCCTGCCGGTAATTGATCCGGTCCAGACACTGGCACATGCCCGCCGTGAAGCAGTAGGTGACCAGAACCTTCATAAAGAAGTTCGCAATACCGATAAAGAATACCGGCCACAGGAGGCGCGAACCGTTCAGATAGTACGGAGCCGTAACGATAAAAAGCTTCAGAATGATGCTTGCCACCGCCGTGTAGAAGCCGAGAGAAAAGAATGTGCCTCTCCGCTTTTTCAGCCGGAAACAGGCGAAGGCCATAAGCCCCAGTCCGATGAAATCATTGAAAAGATCGACCCGGTTGTCATAGCGGACACCGTCCATCTCCAGCGTTCCCTCGTTTACCAGGCTCTGCGATTCCTCGGAGAGTTCGTCGTATGTGTAGCCGAGGTAGGTCGGCTCGGCCCCGTAGTGGGTGTTCAGCGTATAGACCTGCGTTGCGGGAATGACACTCTCATCCGCCACATAGGTCGGGTACCCCATGTCAAAGGGAACCGTCAACTTCATGAGCAGCACAAACAGACCGACGAGAAAGATGTAAATACAGGTTTTGTCCTCTTTCCGCTCCCTCGCCTGTCTCTTTTTTTCCTCCGGCGAAAGCTCCGGTTCCGGTTCCGGCGGGCGCACCTTCGAGGCCAGATAGGTGAGTCTGCGGGCCATGATGGAGCCTTCATCCTCATCCTCTTCCGGTACGGGTTCGGCACTTTCTGCAGGGCCTGCAGCCCCCGTCATCCCGTTGCTTTCCGCAGATTTCGCGATGCCCACAGGCTCGTTACTTTCCGCAGTCAGTGCTGCTTCTTTGTTTTCTGCGGTCTCCGCAGTCTCCTTCGACTTCTGATCTGCAGCGTTTTCTTCCTTCCCGGCCCGCGTTTTCATATTGTTTATAATTCGGTTTTCTGATTCGTTTCCGGTTGCCATCTTATATCAGCCACCTCCTGTGTAAACTCCCATGCCCGTTTCGCGGGCACACCAGAGATAAAATCCGTCCCATTTCTGCGTGCTTTGAGCGCACGAATTCTCGTAATACGCCGACAAAAGAGCCCCCATGATTCCGATCCGGCGCACTTCACATAATCGTACGGCATTCTAACACAGTTTTTCACATTTCGCAAGAAATCACAGCACTACTTTTTGTATTTTTATATATTTTTCATAATCTTGACAGTCCCGTCCGCTTTTGTTATACTTTACTCGCTGTTTTCGCATACACATGACTGTCGGCTTTTAAGGCAGACGTCATGTTCATTTTACTGCCCCGTCTCCGGACGGAGTCTCTTTCGGATTTCGGACAGAAATCCGGGAACTGCAACTTAAAATGGAGGGCTTCCCAATGATACGCACCATTCTGGTTTTGCTGGTGGTTCTGATCTTCTTTTTGTTTTTCAGCATTCCGCTCTATCTCATTCTCTGGATCGTCGGAAAATTTGACATGCATAAAAGAAGCGTCTGGGCACAGGCGATTGTAGTATTTGTTCTCAAAATCATTCTCTTTGTTTCCGGCACAAAGCTCATCGTGCGGGGGCGCGAAAAGATTCCGAGGGATCGAGCTGTTGTCTATGTGGGCAATCACACAAGTTATTACGATGTCATCATCGGCTATACGCTGGCAGCGGATATCACTGGCTTTATCGCTAAGAAGGAGTTCAAAAAGATTCCCTTCTTAAACTGGTGGATGTATTTCGTAAACTGCCTGTTTTTAGACCGTGACGACACGAAGGACGGCCTGCGCGTCATACTGGAAGGCATCAAAATGCTCAAAAATGGCATTTCCATTTTCGTATTTCCCGAAGGCACCCGCTCAAAAACCGGTCGCATGCTCCCATACAAGGAGGGCACCATGAAGCTGGCAGAAAAATCCGGTGCACCAGTTGTCCCGGTGGCCTTCGCCCACTCTGCGGAGGTTTACGAGCAGCATGTTCCTTACATAAAGCGGGCAACTGTACTGGTGGAGCTCTGCGACCCGATCTTCATGGAAAATCTCACGAAGGAAGAGAAGCGCGGGCTTGGCGTGATGGCACACGACATCGTGCAGGCAAAGGCGGATGAGCTGATGGCGGAGGAAATATAAAAAATCCGCTTGCCATCTCGCTGATTTCGTGATAAGATACCCGGCGTGTTCGCACCGGGTAATGAGACAGAACAGCGCGGCACGTAACAGAAGGAGGAACTGTTTCCCATGAAGAAATGGATTTGGATACTTGCAGTCGCAATCTTTTGCCTGATCAGCTTTGCGATTATTCACTTTTTTGGAACGAAACCTTTTTTGATTTTTGCCGGTATTATCGTGGCAATTCTGGCGATTGCCGTTATAGTTCTGTATGTGCTGGGGCGAAAAGCCGAGAAAAAACAGGCCGAACAGCAAAAACAGATGGACGCCGTCTCGCAGACGGTTTCCATGTATATCATCGATATGAAAATGATGAAGTTACGGGATGCGGGCCTTCCGAAACAGGTTCTCGAAAGTACGCCAAAGTACGCCAGAGGCTTTAAAATGCCGATCGTAAAAGGCAAGGTTGGCGTAAAACCGATGAATTTTATCTGCGACGACAAGGTGTTTAAAACTCTTCTGCCGAAGCAGGAAGTAAAGGCAAAAATCAGCGGCATTTACATTACGGAAGCACGTCGTGTGCGCGGCCCGGTCTATGTTCCTCCGAAAAAGAAAGAGGGATTCTTCACGAGACTGAAGGGCCAGCTTAAGGGAGATAAGGAAGAAGCCTGATTTCTGCAGGCATATGTATAAAATCAACATGGTTCGACCAATCGTTTCGGTTGAATCCTGTACCGGGGTATGGCGTAGTCTGGTAGCGCGCGCGGCTGGGGGCCGTGAGGTCGCAGGTTCAAATCCTGTTACCCCGACGCAAAAAAGCACTCTTTCTGAATCTGTTCATAAGAGTGCTTTTTTTCTAAGTTTTTCTTTTCTTTTTTAAGGAAAGACAGCAGTTATGGAAAGGAAGTATGCTATGGAATATCGCAATGTTGGCAAAAGTGGCCTCAAGGTGAGCGAAATTGCCCTTGGCAGCTGGATGACGGATCTCGGCGGCAGCGAGAAGGCAAAGGTCGCGGAGGATACCATCCGTCTCGCCTATGAGAATGGTGTTAATTTTTTTGACTGCGCGGACGCGTACAGCGGCGGCAAAGCGGAGAAGTTTCTGGGGCGGGTGCTGAAAAGCTACAGCCGCGGCTCCTACGTTGTATCGAGCAAGCTGTTTTTCCCGATGGGAAGAGGTGCCAACGAATGGGGGCTCTCGCGCAAACACATTGTGGAGAGCATCGACCGGACTTTAAAGAATATGCAGCTCGACTACATCGACATCTACTACTGCCACCGCTTCGACCCGACGACACCTCTGGAAGAGACGCTGCGGGCCTTAAGCGACCTGGTCACACAGGGCAAGATCCTGTATTACGGTGTCAGTGAAAGCTGGTCCGGCAGCGCCATCGTGGAAGCGCAGGGAATTATCGAAAAATACGGCCTGCATCCGATGACCTCGGTACAGCCGCAGTACAATATGCTCGACCGCTATATCGAGCACGAAATCATGGATATCTGCGAGCGCTACGGCATCGGCATTACGCCGTTCTCCCCGCTCGCGCAGGGCGTGCTCACCGGAAAATACCGGAAAGGCGAGGCTTACCCGGAAGGTTCCCGCGCCACACATCAGGCGGATCGCCAGGTCGTAAACATGCTTACCGATGAGAATCTGGATAAAGTTGAAAAGATTCGGAAGATCGCGGACGAGCTTGGGGTTTCCATGTCCGTACTCGCGCTCGCCTGGATTTTAAGAAAACGCATTGTCTCGAGCGTCATCACCGGGGCCAGCCGTCCGCAACAGTTAGAGGCGAATCTGGCTGCCGCAGGCTATCGCCTGACGGATGATGTAATTGCGGAGATTGATCAGATCCTGGACTTTAAAAAGTTCGAGAGGCGTGTTGGGTAAACGCCATGGAGTGTCTGCCTGACATCATGGATACCAAAATCATGGGGCAAAAAGAAAGCTTCCGACTCGAACATCGTTATCGTCCGAGCGAAAGCTTTCACGTTTCAAAAACATATGGCAGAAGAATACTTCCGATCTGTACACCGTTATCGTCTGTTCGGAAGTATTCTTCTGTTTCAGGTGCCGTTATCGTCTGTTCGAATCATCCACGTATCAAAGTCATGAATCAGAAAAAACTTCTAAATTTCATTTCATAACTTATTATCTTCCGTTACCAGGTTGTCTTCCCTCACCAGATAAATCGGCCGGTGTTTCGTCTCAAGATATGTCTTCGCGAGATACTGGCCGAGAATACCGATAAAAAACATCTGCAGTCCCGCGAGCAGGATAATGATACAAGCCAGCGATGGCCAGCCTGAAGTCGGATCGCCGAAGATCAGCGTCCGGGCAATGATGATCAGGATAAAGATAAATGCCACCAGGCACAGAACCAGACCCAGCACAGAGGAAATCACCAGCGGCACGGTCGAGTAGGCGACGATCCCGTCCATGGCATAAATGAGTAGCTTCCAGAACGACCACTTCGATTTTCCGGCGACACGCCCGACATTTTCATAGGAAATCCATTTCTTATGGTATCCCACCCATCCGAAAATGCCCTTGGAAAAGCGATTGTACTCACCGATGGAAAGAATCGCTTCCGCAACTTTCCGGGTCATCATCTGGTAATCGCGCGCACCGTCCACGATCTCGGTTTTCGAGATTTTACTCATGAGGCGGTAAAACCGTCTGGCAAAAAAAGAGCGGACGCGCGGCTCCCCTTTCCGGTCGATACGGCGTGTACCCACACAATCATACCCGTTTTCCAGAATCTCTGTGATCATCTGCGGCAGAAGTGCCGGCGGATCCTGCAGATCCGCATCCATCAGCACCAGCAGGTCGCCCGATGCGTTTTGAATCCCCGCAAAAATCGCCGCTTCTTTTCCAAAATTGCGGGAAAACGAGACGTAATGCACCCGCGAATCCCGGGCTGCAAGTCCGCGAACCACCTCCATCGTACCGTCCGTCGACCCGTCATCGATAAACAGATATTCCAGATTTACCGGCAATTCCGGGGCAAGTGCCTCGATGGTCTCGTAAAGAATCGGGATCGTCTCCTGCTCATTTAAAGCAGGAATAATGATGGATAATAACTTCTTTTTCTCTTCCGGAACAGATTCCATTTTTTCGTCCTTTACTAAGGATCTGTCACGAAATAACGTATTCATCCTGCACCATGTTATTTCGTGACAGATCCTAATCTATTCTCTGATAAATCGCAACCTTCCCCTGTTTGATCACCAGCTCATATCCCTCCGCCACAATGTCCCACGGCGATTCATCGTACTCGGAATAGTCCGTTGCATAGTTGATCACATAGTAATCTGTCTGCTGCAGTGACCCGTAGTAATCCGGCATCGTGTACAGCTCGTCCACATAGTACAGATGCGCGGTTATGTTGCTCGTCGCGGTCACACTTGCGCCCTGGGGGATCACCTCCAGAGCTTCTGTTGTCAGCGCACACTCTTCCTGAAGTTCTTCATCCCAATATTGATTATAATAAATGGCCTTTGACACAGTCGTGCCCATGAACAGCGGTACGCAGAGCACTGCGCAGGTCAGGATGGCAAACTCCGCCTTTGCGCGGTTCCAGTTCCGTATGGTAAACAGCGCCGCTGTCAGAGTGAGCGCCGCCACGCCGTAGGTGTACTGGTAAGCGATATCGTACTGGTAAACCCAGTCGGACAGAATATTGATCAGCAGCATCGGCACAAACAGAAGCCAGATGCTGATTTTTTTATTCCGAAACGGCAAGAACGCGACCGGAGCCAGCATCCACAGCACATATTCCATCTTTGCTTCCTGAAATACATTTTGCAGCATGTAGCCAAAATAGGTGACACAAATCTTAATGACATCCAGAAAGGTCGACTCTTCGTCGAAGATATAATCACCGTAGCGGACCGTCATGGTGCCTTCCCCGTAGGAATCCACGATCGCGCAGGCGACGAAGAAGTAAATCAGGGAGACAATGAACAAAATCATGCCGACACGGTTTTCGGTAAACCATGCCCGGAACTTCTCCCGGTTCCATTTTCTTTTCGCAGGTTTTTCACTTTTTCCGCTGCCCCAGACCCCTTCTGTAATTATACTTTTTCCTGTGGACTTCTGTGATTCGCCATTCAAATCCACGCTTTGAACCGACTCTTTCACCTCTGATCCTGCCGTACCGGAATCTGCAATTATAGATTCAGTACCCCCGGCATCCGCGATTTCTGTCTTTTTTATCCCGGTTCCACTCTTTGCATAGAAAAACATCCACAGCCCGATGGAGGCCGTGTAGATTGCCGCATCCTCCTTCACCATCATCGTGAGCAGGGAAAACACGGCCATGCCGACATATTTCTTCTTCACATAGAAATAAATCAGCCACAAAATCAGCACCGCAAGCAGTTTATTTTCATGAAAATCCTTAAAGCAGCCAAACCCGACGCTGGGCATCAGGAGGTAGAGCATCGCGCCCAGAAAACATGTCTTCGGCGAAAAATGAAATTCACGGCAGATCAGCCACACCGGGAAAGCTCCCAGGCCCACGCAAAAGGCCTGCGCGTAAATGAGATACTCCGGCGAGCGGAACAGCAGGTAGCCCGGCAGCAGCAGGTACAGCGCCGGAGAAAAATGTACGCCATAGTGGCTGAAATACGCGCTGCGTTCCAGTGTCGTGTAAGGCAGGCCGGTTTTCGCCATCTGCTCAAACAGCTGGGCAAAAATGCCGAAATCGAAAGTAGGGCTCAGGTACATTTTATATCTTAAGGATGCGTACCAGCCGATCGCGATGAAGAAGATAAAAAACACCACCGTCACGGCGGCGAAAGATACTGCCTCCCCCCTTGACATGCGGAATTTCTTTCTTTTTCCACGGTTTTTCTTCTCTGCCACGCAATTCTCTTCTGCCACACGGTTTGCTTCTGCCGCACGATCCACCTCTGTTGCATGATTCACCTCCGCCGCACGATGTTTTCCCTCTGAGGCTTTTCTCAAACGCCTGCGCATGTCTTTTTGCTTCGACCAGATATACTGAAACACCAAAAGCAGCACAAAATCCACTCCCAGCAACGGCCAGAGGTTGTTTCCCATATACAGCCCGTACACCGCCGCCAGAAACATAGATGTCACACCGAGGCACACATACACCACCTGTGCGTCCCGGACAGCTAAAATCGCAAGAACCAGAAAGGCCCAGGTCAGCACACAGTACAGCACAAATGTCTGAATCTTCATTTCCGTAAAATACGAATTGCTCCCGAATGTGATGTACTGTGCCGTACAGCTCCATGCCACGAAAAAGCCCACGGCGGCAAACGCGATCATGGTATCCAGGCCAAAGCCCCTCTCTTTCGCTTCGGTCAAAGCGTAAAGAAATAATTCCTTTATATTTTTTAAAATGTTCATTATCAGCCCTTTATTGTTTGACACAGCGGTCAAAGACCTCATTCTTACGCAAATTTTCCCACAGTGAGTCACAAACAGTCATTTTATTCTGACCGGGTACATTTCCATGCTCCACTCTGATCGTTCATGCTACCAAAGCTTCCGGTTCATGTCAAGATAAAATTGACTCAAGATGCAGTAGTAACAGTGCATTATTTTACTATTCACGGTCTCCCCCGCTGCATTCGCAAAAACTTCGACCGAGATTTCATGAAACTGAAACATTTCAGCTCATAGAGGACAACCGTGAATAGTAATTGTATCACATCTCCCGAATCGCCAGCGCCACCTGGTACGGGAAGAGATCCTGCGCGGTTTTCAACGGCGAATTTAGAATATTTTTCAGCTTCCCGATCTGGTAATTCACGGTATTTCGATGGATATACAGCGTTTTCGCGGTTCCCTCCAGGCTTCTGTCGTTGGCAATGTACGCCTTTAAAAGCTTCACATATTCGTGTCCCTGGGCGTCCAGCCGTTCGATCGGTCCGAGGATCTCGTCCGCATAGGATGAGAGAACTTCTTCGTCCTTGACGGAGAACAGGATTTTATCGAAACCCATCTCATTAAAGTCGATGATGGTCTGGTTTCGGTGAACCGCCATGCGCATCGCCGTCACGGCACGCTGAAAGCTGCGGTAAATTTCTTCGATTCCCATGACCGACTGGCCGATACCGATATAGATGTCGTGCGTATTCCGCATGCCACGGTAGGCTTTTAAAATAATGTCACACACGGAATCCAACAGTTTCGGCTCGCTGCGGTTGATCACGAGGATCTGCAGATGTTCCATGGACACCAGTCCAATCCGGGTGTTCGGAATATCCATGTGCAGCTTTCTCCGCCGCAGATTCGTTTCCAGCCAGTTCTCCGCCTCGGAGGGCATGTCATGGTTGTCCGCCGACACCGCCCCCGCCTTGTATTTAAAGCAGATTGTAATAATGATAAAATCCGCATCCAGATCGTAATAAGTAGCGAGGATCTCCCGATATTCACGGACGTTATCCCGGTGAAGGATCGCATCACGCAGCGCCTGATCGTGAACCAGACTTTCCTGGCGGTTATTCATGATGGCAATACACAGCCCCTGGGTCATTTCCGTTATGGGCACCTCCCAGGGCATGACGAGAAGCGGGAAATCGTGCCGGTTACAATATGCGAGAAGTGTCTCCGGAAGTTCAAAAACAAACTTTCCCGTGTTTATAATGAGACCGGATACATGCCGGTCCCGCAGGGATTTCACGGTCTCCAGCAGCCAGTTCGCATCCTCCGCCTGGCGCCTGCCGGTGGTAACGATCAGCTCGGAGCCGTGAAAATACGGAAGCACATACTCGTCCTCCATCATATAAATCCAGCTGACCACGTTGTCAGCGCCGTTTTCCCCGGCAACCAGCGTCAGCCGGTACGGGTTATGTTCTTTCGAATATAAATGCCGCAAGGTAACAGACATACGAACTTTCCTCCCTGAAACCTGATGTTTTCCGTCTGCCGCTTAAGAGATAGTTTCGGACTGGCTTTCTAGGACTGGCTCCGATACTTTTCTGATTTTCCGACAATCCACAGATCTTCCGTTTCTTTGTACTCCCAGCACAAAGTATAACACAGAATTTTGAACTTTTCATCCATTTACTTCCTTAAAATATGGATTATAATGGTTCCAGAATAACAAAACGGCAACACCTCCTCACATCTGCATCGGTTCATGATCCACAGAAATGATGCAGACCGCACCGGAAGGGCCGAAATAATAGATTCTCACAGGTACTGATTATTTTTCAGTCATACATACATAAACGAAAGGAGAGTAAATCATATGATGGAATTTAACTGGGCAGACGGCGTAAACGAAGCAAACGGAAAGCACGACATGCAGGACTGGATGGTCGCCGAAAAAATGTATAACTGCGACGGATTTTCGTCGAACTATTACAGAGAGCAGACTGCCGGAGCAAAGCGGAGATTCCCGTTCTTCGGAAAGAAAAACATGTAACTCGCGTTAAGATAATTCCGGGTGATCCCTGTCAACACCCATTTTTGGTAAACAGATCTGGTACCTCGTTTCCCTCTTCTGTTTTAAAAACCGCCTGGCCTTGAGGTCAGGCGGTTTTTTATACCTTTCTCAATTCGTCCCCGCCAACGTGGCGAAGATCTCCGCCACGTTTGTCCACCTCGACGGATCCGTATCGTTCATGACAACGCAGATGATCTCATGGCCATCGATCTCGGCACTCGCGACCAGACATTTTCCTGCTGCGCTGGTGCTTCCGGTTTTCATACCGTTGACGTAAGACACATAGTATTCGCTGTTCTCGTCCAGAAGATAATTGGTTGATTCGTAGGTGACATCTTCCCCTGTGAGCGACACGACGCGCTTTTTCCATGTGCCGGTGATCTCCAGAAGCGTTGCGTCGTTCGCAACCCAGTTGCCGATGCGCGCCATATCGGCCGCGCAGGTGTGCTGCCCGTCGGCGGTCATGCCGTCCGGTGTTTTAAAACAGGTGTTTACAAGTCCCATGTACTCCGCATTTTCATTCATCAGATCCACAAACACACTCACCGCTTCCTCCACGGAAAGCGTATCATTGCCGGTTTCGGCCCTGGCCGCGGCTACCGCGATGGAGTACGCCGCATCATTTCCGGATGGCAAAAGCAGCGCGTAGAGCATGTTTTCAAAGGTCATCTGCTGCCCCTTTGTGAGTCCGGCCACACTGGATGCGCTGTCGATCAGGTCAATCTCATCGCCCACTGTGATCACATCGCTCAATTCCAGATACTCTTTCGCGGTGAGAGCCGTCATCAGCTTCGCCGTGCTCGCCGGGTCGGTCGCCGTGTAGGCATCCTTCTGCAGCAGCACCTCGCCCGCCGTCACATCCACCACGAACACGTGCTGCGCGGTGAGATTCGTCAGAAACTCCTCGGTAAAACCCGCGGTTTCCGACGCGTACAGGTCTCCCAGGTCTGTCACGGAAGCTGTCACGCTGTCATCCCCGCCGGTGGCAGCCTCTTCCCCGCCGGTTTCTCCTGTTTCACCGGCGGCATCCGTGTCCTCCTCGGATCCGGTCTCCTGTGTATCTTCCTCATCCCCGCCATCCGTTTCGTCATCATCCGCAGATGCCGGCAGTATTTCGTTCGCGTAGGTAAGCGCCGAAAAATGAATCAGCGTGCCGTCCGCCTTCGTCGGCACCTCCGTGGTTGTCTCCTCCGGCTCCGTCTCTGTCGTATCTTCCTCACCGGCGCTTCCGGCAAGCGTGGTACTTCCCCCGCCGTTTCCGTCTCCCTGCGAGCTTTCATGGTTCCCAATCACCACCACAAACAGTCCGCCGATGATAAGAATTGCCAGAATCCCGATCAGGAACTGTAATGTGCGCTCAATAATCCTCATCTTTTTGTTTTTTGCCCTTCGCTGTTCTACCGTAGTTTTCACGGCCTTTTTCTCCGCCATCCCAAAACTCTCTTTCCGGAGTACCTGACCCCTTATCATTCATTTCCCCTTATTGACAGCCGGAATCGCGACGCTGCAGATCCCTGCAACGCAAAGATTCACCCCGGCTCCCGCAATCCCGGTATCCTTATTTTCTGAATACTGTAAGATTCGTATATTTTGTTTCGTCCCGAAGCTTTCTCTTCTCATTCTGCCGTCTCATCTTCTGCATGTTCCTCTGCCTGCTCCGGTGCGCTTAAGCGTTTCAGATCCTCCGCCACATGGATCAGCGCCCGGAGTCTCGCCGCATCATCCTTCGGCTGGCTTTTCGGGACGTAATAAAAGAACGGTTCCCTGTCCTGTTTCAGCTGCATCTGTCCGCCGTAGCTCTGTATGAACTGCGGAATGCGTTCCGGCACAATCGGCGCCTCCTGATACATATAGAAGCGATACTCCCGACGGTTTCCGGTAAGCGTCGCAACACCGGCCGCATGGGCTGCCGCACGAAGTGCGGAAATCCACAGGAGATTGTCCACCGGCCTCGGGATGTCGCCGAAGCGGTCGAACAGCTCATCCATGATATCCTCCCGTTCGGACGGGTCAGCCATGTCGGCGATGCGCTTGTACATGTCCAGCTTCAGCGCCTCGTTTTTAATGTAGCCGGAAGGGATATAGGCATCCACGTGAAGATCGACCGTGGTCTCAAAGCTCGGCTGCGGGCGCTCTCCCTTCGCCTCCATCACCGCCTCATTCAGCATCTTGCAGTAAAGGTCGTAGCCCACATCTTCCATGTGCCCGCTCTGCTCGGCTCCCAGCAGGTTTCCGGCACCGCGAATCTCCAGATCCCGCATTGCGATCTTCACGCCCGATCCCAGCTCCGTGAATTCCCGCAGCGTAGTCAGCCGCTTTTCCGCGTCTTCCTTCAGCACCTTATTCTTCTGGTACATCAGAAACGCATAGGCGGTGCGTTTGGCGCGGCCGATACGCCCGCGCAGCTGATAAAGCTGTGCCAGCCCGAACTTGTCCGCATCGTGGATGATCATGGTGTTGACGTTCGGAATGTCGAGGCCCGTCTCCACAATGGTGGTGGAAACCAGGACATCAATCTCCCCGGCCACAAAATCATACATGATTTTCTCCAGCTGGTGTCCCTCCATGCGCCCGTGAGCATACACCACCTTCGCCTCCGGCACCAGCGATGCGATCTGCGATGCGACCCGGTCCAGGTACGCGACCCGGTTGTAAACATAATATACCTGCCCGCCCCGGGCCAGCTCCCGGCGGATGGCCTCGCGCACCATCTCGTCATTGTACTCACAGACATAGGTCTGAATCGGCAGGCGATCCATCGGCGGATCCTCCAGGATGCTTAAGTCCCGGATACCGATCAGACTCATGTGCAGCGTGCGCGGAATCGGCGTGGCCGTCAGCGTGAGTACATCAATATTTTTGCGCATCTGCTTGATCTTTTCCTTGTGCGTCACGCCGAAGCGCTGCTCCTCATCCACAATCAGGAGTCCCAGATCCTTAAAGGCAATGTCTTTCGACAGCAGACGGTGTGTGCCTATGACAATATCGACATAGCCGGATTTCAGTCCCTCGATGGTCTTCTTCTGCTGCGCGGGGGTGCGAAAGCGGTTCAGCATCTCCACGCGCACGGGAAAGTCCCGAAAGCGCTGCACAAAATTGTTGAAATGCTGCTGGGCCAGAATGGTGGTCGGCACCAGCATGGCGACCTGCTTGCCGTCCTGCACCGCCTTAAACGCCCCCCGGATAGCAACCTCGGTCTTGCCGAAGCCCACGTCCCCGCAGATCAGTCGATCCATCAATTTGGTGCTCTGCATATCCCGCTTCATGGCGTCAATGGCCTTTAACTGATCCTCCGTCTCCTCAAAGGGAAACATCTCCTCGAACTCGCGCTGCCAGACCGTGTCCGGACTAAACTCGAAGCCCTGCTCCTTCTGTCTGGCCGCGTAGAGGGCCACCAGCTCCTCCGCGATGTCCTTCACCGCCCCGCGCACCCGGGCCTTCGTGCGCCGCCATTCGGCGCCTCCCAGCCGGTTCAGCTTTATATTCGCCCGCTCGGTATCCGAACCCGCGAACTTCTGAATGCGGTCCAGGCCGGTCGTCTTTACGTAGAGCACGCCGTTCTCACTGTAGGCAATCTTCAGGTAATCCTCGATCACGCCGTCGACTTCCACCTTCTCGATGCCCTGATAAATGCCGACCCCGTGATCCTCGTGGATCACATAATCTCCGACGGAAAGTTCGGAAAAATCCTGCACATTTCCCTGGAAATCCTTCTTTTTCTTCCGCTTTTTCGCGCGTTCCGCCGGGAAGATGTCCGTCTCCGCGATGACCAGAAATTTGATTTCCGGGTACTCAAACCCCCGGCCCACATACCCGTAGGCCGTCATGACCTCCCGGGGCCGCACTACGCGGTCAAGGGAATCCGAATAAAACGCCGGCACATCAAAATCATTCAGATTTCTGGCAAGCCGCTCCGCCCTCGTGCGGGAAGCGGACAGCAGAATCACCGCATAGCCCCGGTTTCGGTAACGGTTCACATCCTCCGCCATCGCGTCAAACTGACTGTTGTAGGAGGAAGCCGTCTTTCCGTTTACCTCCAGCATTTCCTCACACGGGAAATCCCCGGAGGCCTGCCCCAACGCAGACAGCGGCACCACGCAGCGGGAAGCCAGATCCGCAAACACCTGCGGTGCGGCCGTCATCACATCCGCCTGCCCCGGCAGCATGTAGCCCTTCTCCAGGCGGTTTACCGTGCTCATGCGGAACTCCTCCTCCAGCGCATCCGCCCGCTCCCTTAAGCGCGCCGGTTCATCCAGATAAATCACGCTGTCATCCCCCGGGAAATAGTCCAGGAGGTTCACTGTTTCGTTTGCAAAATAGGGCAGAAACTTGTCAAAATCCACCAGACCGCCCGTCTGCCTTACCTGCTCCACATATTCACTTACCATGACCGACAGCTCATGGGCGGTCTCGTTTTTCATGCGGTCGCGAAAAGCCGCCTCGCAAGCCCGTTCTTCCTCCAGTATTCTTTCAATTCCCCGTTCCCGCTCGCTGCGCGTAAAGATGTACTCCGCCGCCGGATACACGTCAAAAGATTCTGCATTTTCAATACTTCGCTGACTCTGGGGATCGAAAGATTTGATGATGTCGATCTCATCGTCAAACAGGTCGATGCGAAACGGCGTCTCCTCCGTCACCGGATAAATATCCAGAATGCTGCCTCTGGCGGCAAACTGTCCCGGGAGCTCCGCCTGTATCCTGCGCTCATAGCCCAGCAATACCAGCCGGCGGATCACCTCCTCCGGGTCGATCACCTCTGCCGTCTGAAAATGCAGAATATTGTTTCTGATCACAGACAGTGGCAGCAGAGAGTCCATCAGCGCATCTATCGGAAGGATGACGGTAAACGCTTCCCCCTCCAGAATTCTGCGGAAAACCCGCATGCGGTCAGTCGCAAGCAAATTTCCCTTGGCATCCGCGCCCATAAAGATAAAATCTTTCGCCGGATAATACAATGCCCGCCTGTCATAAAAACGGTACTCGTCCAGCAGCTCCTTCGCCCGGATCTCACTGTACGTCACCACGATCTGATATTTCTTCGCCTGTCCCAGCGCGCTCATAAAATGCACCTGCCGGGAATCTTTTAACCCCGACAGGCCAAACCGCTTCCCTCCGCGCAGCAGCTCCGCCGCCCGCCGAAAAGCCGGAAGGCTCTTCAACGGTTCATAAAATGAATCCAAAATCTCCCTCTTCTCCCTTATTACAAATTACTCATACTTCCACGCATATTCTGTGCTTCCGGAGTCAACGCGAAGCGTTTACTTGGAGTTAACGCGAAGCGTTTACTTGGAGTTAACGCGAAGCGTTTACTCCTGTTCTCTCAATCCTTCACACCAACAAAACTTGCAGGCCTTTTTCAGGCGACAATGATCAAAGAAAGCAGTCATTTCTGTCACCACAGTAATAAGTGATTTTCATATGACTGATACTCAATATTTATGTTTCAGTTAAACTTATTCATGGCCGCGTCCACGCCATCCGTCACAATCGCCAGCGCCGCCTCCGCCGCCTTCGCGATCCCCTCTTCCATCAGCTCCCTGTCCTCTCCGGACGGCCTTCCCAGCACGTAATCCGCCAGATCCATGCGGTCGGGCCTGGCTCCCACGCCGACCCGCACACGGATAAACTGATCCGTCCCCAGATTCAGAATAATGTTTTTAAGGCCGTTATGCCCGCCGGCACTGCCCTTCGCGCGGATGCGCACCTTCCCCGGCGGCAGGTTAATATCGTCACAAATGACGATCAGCTCACTCTCCGGGTCAATCTTGTAAAAATCCGCCAGTGCCCGCACCGACTCCCCGCTTAAATTCATGTAGGTCTGCGGCTTCGCCAGAAGCACCTTCTGGGAACCAACCCGTCCGCTTCCGACATGTGCCTTCTTCATCTTCTCCAAAACCGAACATCCCATCTTCTCCGCCATCCGGTCGATCGCCGCAAACCCCACGTTATGTCTGGTCCCGCGATACTCCGGCGTCGGATTTCCTAACCCTGTAATAATGTACATTTTCTTCCTTTCTGATTTTACTTTTTAACCTAAGAAGTATAAACACAAAACCATGAAAAAGCAAGACCAAATTAAAAAACCGCCACAACCACGATTTCCTTAAAAATCGCGGCTGTGGCGGCTGTCTGTAACCCCACCGTTTCACTACACGGTCAAAAAATTCTCACTCTTCTTTGATGCCACGCGGATTCTCCGGAGTCAACGCGCATGCGCTCACTTCAGTTCTTCTTTTCCCTGTGTTATCAAATATTATACCGAACATTCTTCTCGATCACGATCTTAATATCGTCCGGCGAACCGATATATGTGGTGTTCGCGCGGATGGTATCCCTGGACTCCACGATGCAGTTCTCAATGTGAGTGTTATCTCCGATATAGACATCATTCAAAATAATGGAATTGCGGATCACGCAGTTGTTTCCGACATAAGCAGTCTTAAACAGCACCGAATTCTCCACTGTGCCGTTGATGATGCAGCCGCTGGAAATCAGGCTGTTGCTCACACGGCTGCCCGGATTGTATTTCGCCGGCGGAAGATCCTCCACCTTCGAGTAAACATCCGGATACTCCTTGAAGAAATAGTTGCGAACCTCAGGCTTTAAGAAATCCATGTTCGTCTTATAGTAGGACTCCACTGTGGAGATGTTGCTCCAGTAGCTGTCCATGGTGTACGAATAGAATCTCTTCTGATTCTTATAACGAACCAGGATATCATTTACAAAGTCATAGCGGTCTTCCGCCGCGCACTTTTCCACCAGCTCGATGAGCAGACGTCTGCGCACAATGTAGACACCCGTGGAGATGAGGCTGGCGCTGGATACCACCGGCTTCTCTTCGAAATCGGTGATCCTGCCGTCCTCATCGGTCTGAACCAGACCGAAACGGTTCACATCCTCGCCCGGCTCGATCATCTTCGTGACGACGGTGATGTCCGCCTTCTTCTCAATGTGGTACTCCAGTACCTTATTATAATCCAGCTTATAGATGCCGTCGCCGCTGGCGATAACCACATACGGCTCGTGGCTGGTCTTTAAATAGCTTAAGTTCTGATAAATGGAATCCGCCGTGCCGCGGTACCAGAAACCGTTGTCCGCCGTGATGGACGGGGTGAACACATACAGGCCGCCCTGTTTTCTTCCGAAATCCCACCACTTGGAGGAGCTTAAATGCTGGTTCAGAGACCAGGCGTTGTACTGTGTTAAGACAGCTACTTTCTGAATATGGGAGTGCGTCATATTGCTTAAGGCAAAGTCAATCGCGCGGTAGCTGCCGGCAATCGGCATGGCGCCGATGGCCCTTTTCTGGGAAAGTTCCCTCATTCTGCTGTTATTCCCGCCAGCAAGGATTATACCGATAGCTCTCATTCTACGTCACCTGCCTTAATAATAGAATCTCCGGATGCGAGAATTCCGTTCGGGTAATCCTCCGGTGTCGTCACACCCATGATGGCCGTGTTCCTGCCGACAACTACGCCGTCCGGAATCACGGTGTTCTCGCCGATCGTTGCCAGATCGGACGCGTAAACCTTCGTGCTCAGTGTGCTCGGCGCAAATTCGCCCGTGCCGATGACACAGTTCTCGCCGATCACTACGTTTTCCGCCACGATCGCCTTATTCAGCTTCGTGCCTTTCTTAATGACAGAATTCTGCATGATGATGGAATCCACCACCTCGGCGCCCTCCTCAATGGTGACACCGCAGCCGATGACAGAGTTTATGGCCGTGCCATAGACATCTGTGCCCTCACCTAAGATACAGCGCTCCACAACCGAACCCGGCGCAATGTACTGCGGGGGCAGAATGTCACTCTTGGTGTAAATGCGCCAGAACGCCTCGTAAAGGTTGAACACCGGAATGATGTCGATCAGTTCCATGTTCGCTTCCCAGTAGGAGCTTAAGGTTCCTACATCCTTCCAGTAACCGTTGAATTCGAAGGCGAAGATGCGCTCGCCCTTGTCAAAGCAGTACGGAATGATGTGCTTGCCGAAGTCGCAGCCCGGCTGATCCTTCAGCGCAAGCAGGGATTCTTTCAATGCCTTCCAGCTGAAAATATAGATACCCATGGATGCCAGATTGCTCTTCGGCACCGCCGGTTTCTCCTGGAAGTCGATGATTCTCTTATCATCGTCTGTGACTACAATTCCGAAACGGCTGGCTTCCTCCATCGGAACCGGCATGGCCGCGATGGTCACATCCGCATTGTGCGCCTTGTGGTAGTCGAGAAGGACTTCGTAATCCATCTTGTAAATATGGTCACCGGACAAGATCAGAACATAATCCGGGTTGTAGCTCTCCATATAGTCCAGATTCTGGAAGATGGCATTCGCCGTACCCGAATACCAGTCGCTGCCCTTGCTTCTCTCATATGGAGGCAGCACGGAAACGCCGCCGACGTTCCGGTCAAGGTCCCACGGGATGCCGATACCGATGTGCGAGTTTAAGCGCAGTGGCTGATACTGGGTCAGAACACCCACTGTATCAACGCCTGAGTTGATACAGTTGCTTAAAGGGAAGTCGATAATCCGGTATTTTCCGCCGAACGCCACCGCCGGCTTCGCTACCTTTGAGGTCAGTACGCCAAGCCTGCTTCCCTGTCCGCCTGCCAATAACATGGCAATCATCTCTTTTTTAATCACGTCAATCACCTCGTTTTGCTAAAATGGGTGGCACCGAAAGGCGGCGTCGCCCCCTCCCGTCGCGCGAACTGTGTACATACTTCATAAATTTATGCCGCCTTTTTCACACAGCCCTTGGCATTATAGCACTGTCTGTGGAAAAATGGAACCGGTTTTTGTAATTTCTTTGTAATTTTTTCTGTAAAAATCTCTTTACTTTTCGACTTTTTGTGCAGATGTGACAAAAATCAGGAGAAATGATTCAATAAGTGACGGAGACCACCCGACCGGAGGAGATTTGCTAGTCGGCCGGACGATTTCTTCGAATTTTTCGACTGATTTACGGTGCGGCCTGGCGCGCAAACTCGCCCTGCGGGCTCAAACAGTGCGCGCCAGGGGATTTACGCTGCTGTCGAAAAATTCGGAAATCGTGCCATGGCCGCCGTCGCGAAATCTCCTCCGGTCGGGTGGTCTCCTGTGTATCGGCTAACGAACAGTATTTCCCCGTTTTTTTCAGGGAGGGAGGTATGTGGGAACTGGCAATTGTACAGTGAAATCTTGCCCGAAAGTTTGTCTAATTTACTTCTTTTCTTTTTTCTCTTTAGGGGTTATAATCTGCCTGTTGACCGCTTCTGTTTTTAGGATTTTACTATAAAAGTCTGTCAAGCGGCCAGATAGGTGGGCAAGATTGCTTGCACAGCTATCTGGACATTTGACAGACCCCCGGGTATGAGCACGGGCCACGCGAAGCGGGGTGAAAAGTGCGAATACTCGGGGGCGATGACGAGAGCGCGAAGCGCGGAGTCATCGGCTTTTATACCTGGTGGTGCCCGCGAAGCGGGCATGGAAGTTTACTTAAAATGCTGGCGGCTGGGCCGTGGGTAAACGGGCAGGTTGGGTTGGAGAGTTTTATATTTAACTGTATGTTTGAATATCTGCCGGCTTTGCTGCGGTTCCTGTAATTTTTACGGAGGTTTCCTACTATGTATCAGGTTGATTTTGATAAGCCCTTTCATGCTCATTTTACCGGGATCGGGGGGATCAGTATGAGTTCTCTGGCGGAGATTTTGCTCTCTAAGGGGTTCTCGGTTTCCGGGTCGGATATCCGCGAATCGGCAATTACGGAGCATTTGAGGGCACTGGGGGCACAGATTCATATTGGGCACTGCGCGGAGTGTATTCCGGCGAATACGGCGCTTTTGGTGTATACGGCAGCGGTTCATATGTCGAACCCGGAGCTGGCTTACGCGGCTTCCCATGGCATTGCGATGCTGACCAGAGCGGAGCTTCTGGGACAGATTATGAAGAATTATAAGACGGCGATCGGTGTGTCGGGTACCCACGGAAAGACAACCACCACAAGCATGATTTCCGAGGTGCTGCTTAAGGCAGATACGGATCCGACCATTTTGGTGGGTGGGATTTTCCCGACCATCGGGGGGAATACACGCATCGGCTCTTCCGGCATGTTTATCACGGAGTCCTGTGAATATACAAACAGTTTTCTGTCTTTCTGTCCGAATCTGGCGGTTATTTTGAATGTCCGCGCGGATCATCTGGACTTTTTTAAGGATATTGACGATATAAGAAACAGCTTTCGCAGGTTTGCGGAGCTTGTGCCGGAGGACGGCACGGTGGTGATTAATTCGGATATTGATAATGTAGAGTTTTTTACGGAAGGGCTTTCCTGTCAGGTAATTACCTACGGCACGGATCCTGCAACCAGCCGTTATTACGCGGCGAATGTGACATGGGATGCGTATGCCCACGGCAGTTACGATCTGATGGACGGAGACACCTGTCTCGGCCGCGTTTCGCTTTCCGTGAGCGGAGAGCATAACGTGTCTAATTCTCTCGCTGCCATGGCGGCGTGCCTGGCCTGCGGGATTGATTTTGATACCGCGGCAGCAGGGATCCACGCCTATGTGGGCACGGAGCGGAGATTTCAGAGGAAGGGCTGTTTCGCTCCGATCGGAATGGGAAGTCTTCCATCTGGCGAGGTATCTGCAACAGAGCACGCATTGAAAAGCACATCACCTGTTCGGGAAGGCAGTAACTGTTTACAAGCGACCGATTCTGACGAACCGGATGCGCAGGCAGGTGATGGGATCGCCGTCTCCGGCGTTCAGGTCATCGATGACTACGCGCATCACCCGGATGAGATCCGGGCAACGCTTTCCACCGCGAAAAAGTGCGGCTTCGGAAAGATCTGGTGCGTGTTCCAACCGCATACCTATTCACGCACGAAGGCCCTGCTTCCCGAGTTTGCGGACAGCCTTTCCCTTGCGGATCACGTGATTCTCGCCGACATCTATGCGGCCAGAGAGAAAAATACCTTCGGTATCTCCTCTCTCGACCTGAAGGCCGAGATTGAAAAAACCGGCACTTCATGCGATTACTTCCCGGATTTCGCCTCCATCGAGGAATTTGCCCGAAAAAGTTGTTCACAGGGTGATTTGTTGATAACTATGGGCGCCGGGGATGTGGTAAATGTCGGGAACGAGCTCATTCAGAATTGGGGCTTATCTGTAAAAAATGAATAAAATTCAAGTAAATTTCGACACGGTTCGTGAATACCCGTGAATTTATCCACATTCACGGAAATGTAAGTGTATACAATGCATGAGTTTTCAACCGAGATATCCACATTTTCCACAGTGGATTTTTGGAAGAATCCACCAGATTAAGTGGAAATCTTTTTTACACAAACGATTCCGATTGTGCTATGATACGCGGCGCACGAAAACAGAAAGACACCCGTGAAAAACACAGGAATCGGATACTCGCATCCGAATTCACGTGTTTGGGAACCGAGTGTCAAGACATTCGACCACAGCATCACAATATAAGACGATAACCGGAAGGGAGGGGAACAACTTGACCGCAATCAGACTGAAAAATAAACACAACGGTTTTACCATGCTGCCGGATCGTTTTATCGATGAATACATGCCCCTCGCAAGCGGGGAATATGTGAAAATATATCTTTACCTGCTGCGGCAGGCGAATCTTTCGGAGCCCCATGTCTCTGTGGAGGAAATAGCGGAGCATCTTATGCACACTGAGAAAGATGTGATCCGCGCCTTAAAATACTGGGAAAAACAGGGGCTGCTTGTCGCTTCCTTTTCCGAAAACAAAGAATGCGATTCCATTGAGCTTCTCTTTCCGGAAGCCGGTTCTTCCGGTTCCGGCTCTAAGATAGATTTCTCAGGTTCAAAGCCGGCGGCTGTTTCCGAAACGGTTCCGGCGAATTTCCGGCAGCAGAAAGAGACACGGGCCGGAAGTACTCCGGAACGTTTCTTCGGTTCCGCCGAAGGGAACGCAAATCCTTCCGGTTATGCGCATGCCACGGCAAAGGCTGCTGCTATTTCCGAAGATTTCATGCAGAAACCTGCTATGGTGCCTGACGATTCCGTGCAGAAACCTGCCGCAGTGCCTGACGATTCCGCTCAGAAACCTGCTCCGCTGACCGAAAATGTCGCGCAGAAGCATGATACAACGCCTGCTTCCTTCGGGCCGCAGACAGATGTCCGGCACAGCCCGGCCGCTTCCGTCGGCTCTCCGACTCCCCCGCCCCGGCGCACTTATACGCCGCAGGAAATTGAGGAAATCACGGAGCGGGAATCCCTGGAGGAAATGATTTTTGTCATTAACTCTTATATGGGCAGGCCTCTGTCACAGACAGAGCTTACCAGCATTATTTACTTTTACGACCAGCTCGGTTTTTCCATAGAGCTGATTGAGTATCTGTTTGAGTATTGCATCTCAAAGAACCATAAAAGCATTCGTTACATAGAAAAAACCGCCTTAAACTGGGCCGAAGATCATATTTCCACGCCGGAGGAGGCCAGGCAGCGAACCGCCGGCTATTCGGAAGACTGTTTTTCGGTACTGAAAGCCTTCGGCATATCCGGACGGAACCCGGTGGAGAGCGAGATCCGGTTCGTAAAGCTCTGGCGCGAGGACTATCACATGTCCACGGAGCTGATTGTGGATGCCTGCTCGCGGACGATGGCCCAGATTCATTCGCCAAGCTTCGAGTATGCGGACGGTATTTTGTCCGGCTGGAAGAAAGCAGACGTCAAAACGCCGGAAGACGTGAAAAAGCTCGACGAGGCCTTTGCCGCGAAGAAACAGCAGTCCGGTGCCGGCCGCACGGCAAACCGTCAGAACCGCGGGCAGTCGGACTCCGGGCGCGGTGTCCCGAAGGGCGGCAATCCGCGCCAGACCCAGACCAGGTTCAGTAATTTTGAGGAACGCAGTTACAGTGCCAGCGATGACGCGGATTTTGAAAAGCTTCTGCTCTCGCGGTACCGCGGGCAGCAGTCCGGCGTCTAAATCGGTACAATAACTATAAGTTACATCCGGCGGCAGATCATGCGTTGTCCGCATTCCGCCGCTTAAAAATACAAATCATACAACCTGGAATTGGAGAGTACCCGGGTGATTCCACAGAGGTATGTGTGAAAAATCACTCTTATGCGCTGATTTTTCACACGTCAATCCTGTACCGGAGCGTCACAAGATTGACTCTGATGGCAGACGAGAAACTACATTCGTAATTTCTCGTCGCCCCGTCGCTGACGCTCCGGAACGAGGTGTTGAAATGTCCCTTACCAAAAGCCAGTATCAAAAAATTCTTCGCGAATACGATGAACTACAGTATCAGAGCCAGCGCGAACTCGAGGAGCATCAGGCAGAGATCAGGAAGAAAGTTCCCCGCATCGCCGAGATTGATCAGGAGATCATTTCTCTCGGTTCCGACGCTGCGCGGGCGAGGCTTCAGGCAAACACGGAGCGCTCGAAGCGCCTGATCAGCCGCATTCACACGCTTTCCGCGGAAAAATCCCGGCTTCTTACGGAGAACGGGTATCCGACAGATTATCTGACCCGGCATTACCGCTGCAAGGACTGTCATGACACAGGTTTTGTCGGTACGCTGGTATGTCATTGCATGGCGCAGCGCTCGATCGACCTGCTCTACCGCCAGTCTAATCTAGGGGATGTCCTTAAGAAGGAAAACTTTGACACTTTTTCCTGGGACTGCTTTTCGGATGACGACTTCTTTAAAGATGATGTCAGCGGTGAAACACCCCTTTCCAATATGAAACAGGTTGTCCCCTACTGTCAGGATTTTTCGAAGAAATTTGACAAAACCGGCGAAAATCTGGTTCTGTACGGCAATACCGGTGTGGGGAAAACGTTTCTGACGCATTGCATCGCAAGGGATGCCTTAAACCGCGCAAAAAGTGTGATCTACCTTTCCGCCGGGGCGCTGTTCGACGAACTCTCGAAGCACAGCTTCTCCAACATGAAAGATCAGGATGAGGAAGCCGAAGCCGGTATTTATCACTGTGACCTGCTGATTATCGACGATCTGGGGACCGAGCTGGTGAATACCTTCACCATTGCCTCTCTCTTCCAGTGCCTGAACACCCGTCTGGCCGCGAAGAAATCCATCGTTATCTCCACCAACCTGTCACCGACAGGGCTTCGCGAGGTTTATACGGAGCGTATATCTTCGCGTATCACGGGGAATTTTACCTTTATCAAGCTTTTTGGGGCCGACATTCGCACGGAACGGCGCATGCGTGCCTACAGTGAAGCGCTCAGCGGCTCATAACCCGCTCCGCATCCTAAATGAATGATAATCTGCCATGCTCTGCGGTTAAAACGGCTTATAAGCCGACGCACACGGGCGGATTTCAGTTATAAACTAAATTGTTCTTAACGGAGGATATGAAAAATGCCGAGTGATATCGAACATTATCAGACAATCCCTGTCGGCCCCCTGGGCATTGTTGCCCTGGACAGCTGCAGGGAAATGGGGAAAGTGGTGGATTCGTACATTTCTTCCTGGCGTCGGGAACGCCAGCATGAACATGCGTCCAACATCGCGTTCGCGGGATATGAGAAGGATTCCTATCTGATTGACGCCTGCACACCGCGGTTCGGCTCCGGTGAAGCCAAGGGTATCATCAGCGAGTCTGTGCGCGGAAAGGACCTCTACATTCTGGTGGATGTGCTGAATTACAGCATTACCTATACGGTCTGTGGGCAGGTCAATCACAAGAGCCCGGACGACCACTTTCAGGATTTGAAGCGTATCATTGCCGCCGCCAGCGGTAAGGCCAGACGTATCAACGTGATCATGCCTTTTCTCTATGAGAGCCGGCAGGACAAGCGCGGCGGAAGGGAATCCTTAGACTGCGCGATTGCGCTGCAGGAGCTCACACAGATGGGTGTGGAAAATATCATTACTTTTGACGTACACAACCAGTGCGTGCAAAATGCCATCCCCTTAAAGGGTCTGGAAACTGTTCGCGCCTCTTATCAGTACGTGAAAGCTCTGCTGAAGACAGACGAGGACATTATCATAGATAAAGATCATATGATGATCATCAGCCCGGATGTGGGCGGCATGCAGCGGGCGGTTTACTTCGCAAACGTGCTGGGCCTGGATGTGGGCCTGTTCTACAAACGCCGCGACTACTCGAGAATCGTGGACGGAAGGAATCCGATCCTGGAACATGAGTTTCTCGGCTCTTCCGTGGAAGGCAAGGATGTCTTTATCATCGACGACATGATTTCCTCCGGCGACAGCATGCTGGATGTGGCAACCGAGCTGAAGAATCGCCATGCCCGCAGAATCTACATGGCTTCCACCTTCGGTCTCTTTACGAACGGTCTGGCAAAGTTTGACCGCGCTTACGAGCAGGGAGTTTTCCATAAGATTCTGACGACCAACCTGATTTATCAGACGCCGGAGCTTCTGCAGAAGCCGTACTACGTGAATGTGGATATGTACAAGTACATCTCCATCATCATTGACCGGCTGAATCATGACTCTTCCATGAGCTCGCTGCTGGATCCGGTAGACCGGATTCACCGGGTGCTTGGAAAACATAAGCAGGCTTTGAGCGAAATCGAGTAGGAGACGGCTTGTCGGCTCCTGCTCGCCCGCGCGGGCCGGGTGCGGCTTTAGCCGCAAAACTCCTTTCCCGGCCCTGCGCATCATAAAAGCAAACCCCCTTCACGGTAATTTTTCCGTGAAGGGGGCTTTTCTGTTTTATCCTGCGCTTTCGTTTTTATCCTGTAATTTCACATAGTGATACGAAATATTATTCCGATCCGCAACCGCCTTTTCTCTTGTATGGCAGGTGAAAAGAACCGTCTGTTCTACCTGCGCCGCAAGGGCTCTCATTGTCATGGCCATGCGCTGATTGTCGTAATTTACAAAAGCGTCGTCCAGCAGCATCGGTTTCGGATCATTCTCGAAAATAAGTTCCGCTGCGGCGAGTCTTAAGCTTAAGTAGATCTGCTCGATCGTACCTTTGCTCAGCTGCTCCGCATCAAGCACCCTGCGATCGGTATGCACCCGGATTTTCAGATCTTCATCCATGATCAGCCGGTCATATTTTCCGCCTGTGATTTCGGATATGTAAAAAGATGCCAGGTCATTCAGACGGGTTCCAAAGTTTCCGCGGATCGCTGTGGCCGCCTCACTGATTTTTTCCGCCGCCAGATCCATTGCACGTATTTCTTCTTCCGCCTTCCCGATTTTTTCAAGCATTTCCGCAATTGTACTCTGTTCCGCCTCCAGTTTTTCCCGTTCTTTGGCCAGATTTGACATCTCCCACTGACACTGATTCTGTGCCACGTTCTGTTCTTCCATACTGGCAAGTATTTTCTTTGAACCGGCCGGCATGCCTTCAATCTTCTTTTTGATTGCTTCCTCCAGTTCCCTTAAGCTCTGTGCGACCCGCTCCTCCCTGTTTTCGGAAGCCGTAAGTTCGCGCAAAAGATCCTCATTTTCTTCTTTTGCGGACGCGAGACGCATGCAAACCTGGCGATATTCTTCCAGTTCCTCAAGATTCTCCTCTTTTCTTCTTTGATTTTTCCCCGTGAGAACCACACATAGCGCGAGCAAAAGAACGGCCAGAAGATCCAGGGCTCCCGCCCCTGCGATCCACCGGGTTTGCTGTAGCCTGCCCGCAAAATACGCGACATACACGCAGACGGAGGCGGCCACCAGAAGAATTGCCGGGATGAGCGTTTGCAGCGAAAGACTGATTTTTTGTTCTGTCTGATGCATTTTCTGCAGAACATCGTTCAAAGAACGGAAGTCTGCAGCGTCCAGTTCCTGCGTCATTCGCCCGATCTGCTCCCGTTTTTCCCCGATTTTCGCCTGCAGATTTTTCTGCTCCTTTGTAAGCTCCAGCCTGCGATTGGAAAGTTCCCGGTTCTCCGACTGCAGCGCTCTTAAGTTCTGCATTTCTTCCCGTTCCAGCTTCTGCTCATTTTCCAGGCTGCCCCGCAGTTTATTCATCTGTACTTCCAGTCCGGCCGCTCTCTGATCCAGCTCCTCCGCTTTCCGCGAAAGTTCTGCATCCTTCCGGTCGGCCTGGATCCAGGCATTCTTCCAGACCGCCTTTCGGTCGACCTGATTTTCCTTCGTGATTTTCTTTTTTCTGTCTTTCAGATACTCGGAAGCCTTCTTCAAATTCATCTGCGCATGTCTGGTGGATGCCAGATTTGCCGCATACTGCTTTAATACGACAGCGAGATCCGCGTCCGTCCGCCCGCCGAGCTGTGTGACGCTGACCGTGTTGTAGTAGCTCTCCTCAAACAGCCCGCCGAATAATATTTTTCGGCCTTCCTCATCCAGTTCAGCCCCGGTGTCTTCGCGGACTACGCGCACCATCTTTCGTTCGGTTTTAAATTCGCGGTCCATGCGGTAGGTAATTCCGTCTGTTTCAAAACGCATGCTCCCCGCATAGGCGCCCGGAGCATCCCATGGCTCATATCGCGTGTAGTCGTCCGTCCGGGCCGCGCGGCCCCGTCCGCGCTCCAGGCCGAACAGCATCCCGCGGATAAAGGTGTGGACAGTCGTCTTTCCGGCTTCATTTTCCCCGTATAAAATGTTGATGCCGGGCTTAAGCGTGATTTTCCTGTCATGGAACTGACCGAAATCTTTTAAATATAGTTCTTTTATGATCATAACCCTGTACTCCGTTCTCTTAAATCAGTTACGCTCTGCGAGACTTCTCCCTCAAATCATTCACGTTCTGCCTGTCGACTCTGTCAATGATTTCTGTTCTGTCAACGACTCTCTCAAATCATTCGCATTCCGTCTGACAATTTTCTGCTTATTCTTCGTTTAAGAGCGCCTGCACACCGTAGGCTCTGGCCTTCTTTTCCATCTCCGAGAGCTTCGCATCATCGTCACCGAACCCGGAGATAAAAATTCCAAGCATATTGCCCTCGTTTTCCCTCCGCAGCTTTTCGTAGTCGTAGGAAAGCTCCGTATCATCCTCCACTTTTACGATGTTGCCCAGAAGATATATGCTGTCGATATCAACCGCAAAGTCCGGGTTGCGCTCCCCCACAAGGCGAACACGGTACATGTGATGATCTCCTTCCGCTGCCATGCGTGCACTGATCTCCCGGGTGATGGCGGTCATGGTGGATTTCACGGTCACCGGTATCACCAGTTCACGGTAGTTGCGCCTGGCGAAGGGCACGAAGCGCACATCGCAGGCTCCTTTTTGCACCTCCACGTCAAGATAGCCGTGCTCCCCGGTCTCATTCATGTCAATCGGTTCCAGGGAACCGGGGAAGGCGTAATTTCTCTCCTTTTGCCAGCGCGGCGTATGCAGATGGCCGAGCGCAATGTAGTCAAATCCGCTTTCGGCCAGTCTCGCGTAGTCGATCGGCGCATGCAGCTCATCGCCGCCGTGCGCCACGAGAATATTGATCTTTTTCGGATCCACCGGGTGTACATAGTCATAAATGCCCTCGGTGATCTGCGTCTGGCGATAGCTTAGACCGTAAACCTCTGCCCCGCATCCCGCGACCGGTGCGCGGTGCATATCTCCTTTTTTGAAAAAAATGACGTTTTCGCTCCACTGAAAGCTCTCATAGCTGGAATGGTCACGGATATAGTCGTGATTTCCCGCAATCACTGCCACCGGAATGGGGCTGATGTCCGCCAGAAGTTCCGAAACCTCCCGCAGCTCCCGTTCCAGCGGGCTTCTGTGAAACAGATCCCCCGCTATGATAAATAAATCCGGCTGCAGTTCTTTTACCCGCGCCACAAGCGCCGCAAAGGTCTCCCAGATTTCCTTTCCGCGCATGGCAGACCAGTTGTACTGCTTTTCCGGGGCCGCACCCAAATGGATGTCGGCTGTGTGTATGATTCGCATTTATCAGGCTCCCCCTTTTCGTGTGATACCGACCATTATAGACAAAAGATAAGGAAATGGCAAGCGGGATTCGTTGACTTTCGGGGTGGGGTGTGGTAGAGTGTTTCTGTTCACGGTTTTGCTTCGAATGCGGACGGCATGGGCAGACAGAAGTTTTCATAGACGGTTCCGCCCCGTCCTCTTTCACAACAGTTCGCAGATGCGTGAACAGAAACGATGTAACAGGGCTTACAGGAGTTGAATGGTTAACGCCGGGCAGGTTTGAAATTGTTAACTTCAGGCTAAAAGAATGGAAAGAAGGATGCATAACTATGTTCCGTTTATGGGGTAAGATTTATAAGGATACACGGATGGTGCGGGAGGCTACGGTTTGTGTGGAGGGGGACTTGAACCGGACGAAAAAGGTGTTTGAAGGGCTGGATTTACTTTGCAGGAAGTTTGACCTGGCTGTGCCGATCTGGCTGGATAAAAATGTGAGGGATTTCAAACGACACAGCCGGACACGGTTTAAGCAGGATAATTTTATTGAGAAGCTGGATTTTGATTATCTGGAGATTCAGGTGGTGGAAGAAGACTAAAAACGGCAGAGCAAGGTGAAATATATCGAAGACAGAGGAGCAAATAAATCTCTCCCATTATAATGTCGGCCTCCATCGCTACGACAATGTTCATTTTGGAATTTCCTGTTGACTATATGATGACGTAAACGACAAAAGGTCATGAACCGGACTCTTACATTCGGATTCATGACCTTTTTCTGTCTATCTGTCCTGAAATTGTTTCGCTGCAACATTCTTACAGATTGCCGTCTGCTTACAGAAGCTATGCAACGTCTGCTTACAAAAGCTGCGCACCGTTTGCTTACAGAAGCTGTGCACCGTCTACTTACAGAAGCTGCGCACCGTTTACTTACAGAAGCTGCGCACCGTTTACTTACAGAAGCTGCGCACCGTTTGCTTACAGAAGCTGCGCACTGTTTGCTTATAAAAGCCGCGCAAAATAGGTGCTGCCAGTTTAAATTACAGCCTCTTCAGCAGTTCTTCTCTCTGCTTTTCATAGCCCGGCTTGCCGAGGAGGGCGAACATGTTCTTCTTGTAGCTTTCCACGCCCGGCTGATTGAACGGGTTGACGCCCAGCAGATAGCCGGATACGCCGCAGGCGAATTCGAAGAAGTAGAACAGCTCACCGAGGTAGAATTCGTTCTGTTCCGGAATGCTGACCATGAGGTTCGGCACATTGCCGTCCGTGTGGGCGAGAATGGTTCCGTTCATGGCGCTCTTATTTACGAAGTCCATGCTCTTGCCGGCGAGATAGTTTAATCCGTCCAGATCCACCGGCTCTTCCTCGATAACGATCTCGTGCTTCGGCGTCTCCACGTTCAGCACGGTCTCGAACATGATGCGCGCACCGTCCTGGATGAACTGGCCCATAGAGTGCAGGTCAGTTGTCAGATCGACGGCTGCCGGGAAGATACCCTTCTGATCCTTGCCCTCGGACTCGCCGTAGAGCTGCTTCCACCACTCGGAGATGTAGTGAAGCGAAGGCTCGTAGTTGCAGACAATCTCCACACTCTTATTCTTGCGAAGAAGGATGTTGCGGACTGCCGCATACTGGAGTGCATCGTTTTCCGCGAACGGTGCATTCAGCGCACGCTCGCGTCCGCTGGCCGCGCCCGCCATCAGCGCGTCGATATCCGCACCGCTCACCGCGATCGGCAGAAGACCCACCGCCGTCAGTACGGAGTAACGGCCGCCGACATCATCCGGCACTACGAAGGTCTCGTAGCCTTCCTCATTGGAGAGGTTCTTTAATGCTCCACGCGCCTTGTCGGTTGTGGCGTAAATTCTCTTTGCGGCCTCGGCCTTGCCGTACTTCTCCTCCAGCTTTTTCTTGAAAATGCGGAAGGCGATCGCCGGCTCGGTGGTCGTGCCGGACTTGGAGATGATGTTCACGGAGAAGTCCTTCCCCTCGATCACGTCCAGAAGGTCGCTTAAGTACGAGCTGCTGATGCTGTTTCCCACGAAATAGATTTCCGGTGCCTTGCGCACGGACTTGTCTACCACGTTGTAGAAGCTGTGCTTTAAGAATTCGATCGCCGCGCGGGCCCCCAGATAGGAGCCGCCGATGCCGATCACCAGCAACACATCCGAATCGCTCTGAATTTTCTTTGCCGCCGCTTTGATGCGGTCAAACTCTTCCTTATCATAATCCACCGGGAGATCAACCCACCCAAGGAAATCGTTTCCCGCACCGGACTTATTTACCAGAATCTGCTTTGCGCCGTCCACCAGCACTTCCATGCTTTTAATCTCGTCCTGGGAGATAAAGGAAGCTGCTTTGGAATGATCAAATGTAACCTTTGCCATCGTAAATTCCTCCTGATATTATATAGGTTGGTGTGTTGTACCGACCAACTCCCGTTTATTATAACATTCCGGTAATTTTTTACAAGCCTTTTTTCATCCCGGGAAGTGAATTGTAACACTATAGTGTTGTCTATTCACGGCCGCCCGAGTTCCGCTGTGCGGAACTCATGAACTCGCAAAAACTTCGACCAAAATTTCATAATAACGTTACATTTCGCGAAGTTTTTGCTCGTGTGGGGGCGGTGACTGTTGCACAGTCATCCTCCAGGAGTCAGTAATTCCCCTTACGAGCAAGCTCGACGTGGAATTACTGACTCCTGGAGGTCTCCCGTGAATAGTAACACTATAGTCCCATATACTCTCTCAGCAGTTTCAGAAGTTCTTCTTCGCGCAGATTTCTGCCCGCGTCGCCGTAGAGGTTTCCCGAGGAGTTCTCCGCACCGGTTCCCTCGCCGCTGTTCGGGTTTCCTTCCGTTCCCGCTGCGGAGACGCCTTTCCCCGCCAAACGGCGCCTTTTGGCGGCAGGCGGCGTTGTCGGCGCGGTTGCCGCAGCTTCCATTTCCGCCAGCCTGTCCGGCTCCTCCGCTACGTCGCCTCTTTCCGCACCACTCTCCGCAAGGCTGTTTGCCGCTAACCCATTCGCCCCCAGACTGCTCTCCGGATTCAACGCTACAATAACATCCCTGGTGTTTTTTCCTTTCCTGCGGGCGCCGGTCGCTTTTCGTTCTTCCATCTCCTCCTGCGCAATCTGCACATTTTTTGCGCGGGCGCGTGTGGATGTGGCAGCTGCCTTTTTGCGCGCCCCGCTGCGGGTGCGTGCGGCGCTTTCTTCCGCTTCCGATTCGGCGGCTTCAAAAGCTTCCCCGGAAGAAATGACATCGCCGATTGTCATTACTCCGGCAGCTCCCTTCTTCCCCGAAACTTTCGTGGCGGCAGCTGTCGCTTTCCCTCTTTCTTTCCTGAGAGACCGGGGTTCCTCTGCCTTTGCAGCATCGTCTCCTCCGGACATGCTGTCGGCTGCCACATCATTCATGTTGCCTGCAGACGCTCCGCTCATGCCGACGGCTGCCGCGGCAAATTCTTCTGTCCCGCCCGGATTTCCTGCCGCCATATTTCCGGACCGCGCGGTCATCTCTGTCTCCAAAGCCTCGCTTCCCGGATCCTCTCTTCTGCCGCGATCCCCCGCAATCTCCCGCACTCTGCCGCTTAAGGCAATCTCCCTGCCCAGCTGGTGGAATTTCTCGTTGTCGAAATAATCCACGAGGTTTGTTTCGAGACGTCGGCGTTTTGTCCGGTTGTCCAGCAGATTCTGCCAGAAGATCAGCATGGCCGCAAGGGCCGCACCTGCCAGCGTGTAGATGAGCGCGTTCATGCCGGAAAGGTGCAGGAACTCTTTCACCTCGGGAACATAACGACCGATCACGTAAGTCCCGCCAATGGCAAAGCCGGTCACTCCGCAAAGGAAAGCCGCCAGTGTTGCCATGTGGTGCCAGGTCCAAAGACGCAGACCCGCCAGCCGGTAGTGTTCCAGCATTCCATTTACCATGGTTTTCGCATTATGTACGGTTCCGTTCAGATAGTAGCTTGTCTCGTAACGCAGCTTTGTCAGCTTCACCAGCTTCTTCCCAGGTCTCCCCATGTCCGCCGTGTCGCGCAGGTATCTTCGGTAAAACAGGCTCAGGATTCCTTCTCCGACCGCTCCCACGGCAAAGATGACTCCCATGACAATCAGGATTCCCCCCGTTTCCAACATCGCATTTTCCTCCTTTAATCGTCCCCTCTTCTCATGGCGACCTGCTCCCCTTCGCGGCATTCACGCTTTGGCGAAAATGACTTGCCACGGGCAAAGATAAGGCAGTCAGGTTTCGAAAATAACCAGGAACCGCATACTGCGGAACAAACAATTTATTAGCCATCCTTCGTGCCAGATTTCAGGTGATTTTCTTAAGGAAAGCATACCTTTTTCCCGCAAAAAAAGAAAGCAGAATCGTTCGTCAAATTCCGCTTTCTTTCAGCAAATTGTTTGCATTTTCGATATATCATCTCATGGTTCGATTTATTATGACATTCTGCATTTATTCCCTTCCACGCCCCGTCCGGCAAATCGTCGCAAATATTTCTTTCAGCAGCCTTACGCTGTTCTTCACCGCCGCCATGTAGAATTCGTCGTACGAGACGGATGCGCTGTCGTCCGCCTTATCGGAGATGGCGCGGATAATGAGAAACGGGATGCCGTTCAGGTACGCGGCCTGACCGATCGCCGCACCCTCCATCTCCGTGCACAGGCCGCCGAACTGCGACACGAGCCAGTCCTTCTTTGCCTTGTCGGAGACAAACTGGTCGCCGCTGACAATGCGGCCTCTGAAAATGCCGATCTCGGGGCAGGCCCTGCGGCTGCAGGTCTCCGCCAGCTCAATAAGGCCAGAATCCGCTTTAAAATCCGACTCCGCCATCTGAGGGATCACACCCACCGGGTAGCCAAAGCCTGTGGCGTCCATGTCGTGCTGCAGCACATCCGTCGACAACACCAGGTCGCCGATGTCGATTCTGGCATCCAGCGAGCCCGCCACACCCGTGTTGATCACCGCGTCCACGCCATAAATATCCGCCAGAATCTGCGTGCAGATGCCCGCGTTCACCTTGCCGATGCCGCTCTTTACCACCACTGCCGGGAGCCCCCAGAGCATCCCGCTGTGAAACTCCATGCCCGCGCGCACAGCCACGTCAGCCCCTTCCATGGCGTCCTTTAACGCCTGAACCTCTTCCTCCATTGCACCAATTAATCCGATTTTCATTTTGTTCCTCCATTCTTTTAACATTTCATCTGTCTGCTGACATCTTGCACTACATTTTCCATGCTCTAAAAAGTTTCCTTTTAAGTTAATTTCTTTTTTTCGGTCGGCTTTTCGCGAAAACATCCAATCGGATACTGTCCGGAAATTTATACCGTGTCTATCGTCCGCAACATTTTTTGTACTTCTTCCCACTTCCGCAGGGACAAGGGGCATTGCGACCAACCTTCGGCTGCATGCGACGATAAGTCGTGTCAACTGAAGTACCAAATTCGTACGCTTCTGCCAATTCTCCCCGGCCATTACCGGAAGCGGAAACGGACGTACCATCAAGAATGACAGAGCCTGCCGAAATTCCCTCTTTCCCATTTTTTGTTACGCCTGCAGAAATCTTCATTCCATCCGTTCCGGGAATGGAAATTCCTGTTTTCCCGAAAACCTGGTTGATAGATGCAGGTGCCTGACCGGATGTTGTCATTCCACCATTTTTCTGTCCGCTCTCAACCAGTTTGCGATTTTTCAGTTCCTTTTTCTGCTCCCGAAGCATACCATCCCGTGCCATCTGCATGATTGAATCTAATGTCATATCATCTGGAAATGCCTTTTTTAATTCCGTCAAAGGTCTTTCCAATGCCAATTGATACTCTCCGACTTCCAGAAGCGACACTGCAAGCAGATATTCCAATTCTCCATTTTCCACTCCCGAATCCATCCATAAACGAGAAAACTTTGCAGTCTTTTGTCTTCCGACATGCATAGTCCAGATTTGATAGATTGCCAGCTGTGTTTCTTCCGGGAATTCGCGCAGGTGCGTATCCCATTTTATCCTGCGCATTTTTTTGCAGTCAGTACTTTCCTTTATCTCCTCCGGCAGGGCAGAACTATGTTCTGCTTCAGTATTCCCCGTCTTTTCTTCCTCTGACCGGGAAGCCGACTCGGATCCGACACCGGTTTCATAATCAATCATCGAGAATTTCCCGCATATAACCGCCAGCGGAATATTCATTCGCCGGGCATATTCCTGTCGGGAATACCCCTTATATTTTACCAGCCCCGTTGTCAGATATATTCCAAGCATGGTCTGCCACAGATAAGAATTCATATCCAGCGTATCAATACAGCAATACGCTTCCAGCCTTTCCCAAAGTTCTTTCAGATTACTGCCCTCCAGTGCCAGGACATATTCACCATACACCCATCTCTTAAGTTCAGATTCTTCAATATCATAGCTTTCGTAAAGCGTATCATAAAGGTCTTTCCACGCCGGATACATCGCCCAGCAATCGCATGCGGCCAGTTTTCGCTCTTTCGCCGTAAAATTCCGGTACTCCAGGCTGTGCCAATCATCTATTTCATCATTCGAATCAAATTTTACTGCCTGAATCTTTGCCAGGCAGATCGCTTCTCTCCCGCTTTCTGTCTGACCCGTATTGAGTTTTCCCCTGGTTCTTGGCCCCAGATAAACACAGCGCTCTATCTCCTCTACCTCCGTATTTCGTTCATAGTATTCCCGATATTTCTTACAAAAGGCCCCCATAGATATGACACCATACAAATTCAAAATTGCCATGCACTGTTTTTCCATTGTCTGTGCTTTCTCGCAAAGCTTTTTCCACTCGATTTCCGTATGTGTCGCAAGGATTTCTCCCATTCCCTTTGTCTGACGCAGCATCAGTAATTTGCTGCGATTCACCGTTTCCACACTCAGATCCATCAACCCCAACCGCAGGGCCAAATCTATAAGGTTCTGATCCGGAACGCTCGTGCATACCATATTCGGCATCTTCACAAATTTCAGCAACCGCTCCATCTGATTCCACTCGAAAAGATATGCCAGGTAATCCGGATGCGATTTCATACGATTCCAGATGGCTTCCTCTGATGTCGCGGCATTCTTAAGCTCCTCCCCGGTAACGCCAAATAACCGGGCATACTCCTTTACACTCTTTTCGCTCATCCCAAGCAGAAGTTCCGCCGGACTCTTGCGACTGATATTTTTAGCGACTGTAAATTTTCCGCAAAAATCATTCCAGATTTCCACGCGCATTTCGACAGGAGACTTCCACTGCTGTTCTCTTTCCAAATCACGATCTTCCAGCGAAAAACCCTGCTGTTCCTTTTCCGGATTACTCTTTTTCTTTTCACAAAGTGTCATTTTCGCTCCTATACCCCTACCTTATTCTTTTCGACTCCGGCCAAATTCAGTGTGACAAATAACTTTTCAGAAATAGTATCCATTTTCGATAGCAATTCTGCGCTGAAAATGTCTATTTCAACTCCCCGCTGTCTGAAAACAAAATTCCTGTGCAACTGCATCGCACAGTATAACACAGGAAATTTTTACATACAATCTTTTTTACTCACCACAGATGTTCTTTTTATGCCTTTTTATGTACTGGCAGGGACGTATCTTTTTACGCACTCATCGCTGTATATCATTTTTATGCACTCTCTGCAATGTCGTCCGCGATGACAAGGATGTCATCGACCTTCACCCCAAATACGGCCGCAAGCACCACAAGATTGTCGACCGTCGGCAGCGCCGCGCCGTGCTGCCACTTGTACAGCGCCTGCGGCGTGGAAAATCCGAAGATATCCTGCAAATCCTTCACGGACAGCCCCGCGCGGATGCGTAGATTTCGTATGTTCTGGCCCGTTCCGGCCATGTCGATGATTGGATAGTTTGACATTTTTCCCTTCTTTCTTTATACGAAGCAATCATGATACAGGTGTGTAAAAACACGACATCCACATCTCGTAAGTTTTTCATACGTATATCATCAAAATCTCCGTCCACATCTTAAATTATCGGCTCCGAACGTCTGACTTTGAAAAAATATCTCTTCTATCCCAAAACCCTGGAGTTCAAATATTTTTCCTGCAAACTGCGGTTACAGCACTTTCCACAGTTCATTGTTATTTGCTCTGCTATTCGGATGCCTTAAAATTATATATCGGTTTTAACACTTCCAGGATATCCACAGATTCCCGGATGTCATCCACAATATCACTCAGCGATTTATATGCCATCGGCGCCTCATCGAGCGTCGCCTGGCAGACAGATGTTGTGTAAACATCTCTCATCGCCTCGCTGTAATCCTCCATGGACAGGCTCTCTTTCGCCTTCTTTCGCGACATCATGCGGCCCGCCCCGTGAGGCGCTGAATGGTTCCATTCCGGATTTCCTTTGCCAACCGCAAGGATGCTGCCGTCTCTCATGTTGATCGGGATCAAGACCCGCTCCCCCGCATGCGCGGCAATGGCTCCTTTTCTTAAGATCATCTCATCCGTGTCGATGTAATTGTGGATGGTATGAAACGCATCTGTTCCGCTCATGCCGGTTCTTTCGAGGATGATTTCCGCCATCTTCTCGCGGTTTCTTCTGGCAAAGTGCTGGCAAATTTCCACATCGTGAAGGTAATCCTCAAAATATGTGCCATACAGGTAGCACAGGTCTTCCGGTATGGTGGCGTCTTTCTTCTCCCAGCGGATCTGTTTCAGCGCTTCCTGAATCTCACTGCGCCTGCCCTCCGCCTTATATGTGCGGATGATCTCATCGCGCTTTGTGAAATACTCTTCCTTTCCCTCGTTCAGCTCCACCGCCAGCTTCTGGTAAAGCTCCGCCACCTGTTTGCCCAGGTTGCGGCTTCCGGAATGAATGACGAGATAATTTGTCCCATCCTGCGCCTGATCCACCTCGATGAAATGATTCCCGCCGCCCAGCGTGCCCAAACTTCGCTCCAGATACTTTGTATCCTTCAGACTCCGATAGCATCGCAGGCCAGTCAGGTCGAAACGCTCCTGTCGCCCCTCCCAGACACGCCTCCCGGACGGGATGAAATGCGCCGCATCATCCAGCTTTTCAAAATCAATCGGAGTACTTCCCAGGTTCACGGTGTACATGCCGCAGCCGATATCCACGCCGACGATGTTCGGCACCGCCTTGTCCGTCACCGTCATGGTCGTGCCGATGGTGCAGCCCGCGCCCGCGTGCACATCCGGCATGATGCGGATGCGGCTGCCCGCTGTGAACTTCTGGTCGCACATGGTGCGGATCTGTTCGATGGCCTCGTCCTCGATGACCTTTGCGTAGCAGATGGCGGTGTTGTATTTTCCTTTTATTTCTAACATTTATTATTTTCCTCCTTACGCGGCCCGTGTGCATAAAAATACCGCCTATCCATATAAGATAAGCGGCACCTCTAATCTATTTGCGATTCTCCCCGCGCATTACGCGCGACTGTCAATCTACAAACATTTCAACCGGCTTTTGGGTATCTTATATGGGTACAGGAAAGAAGGACACTGTTTTTCAGGTGTCCGCTCATGCTGTGCGCTCTGTTTTGTTAGGGCTGTTCTGTATCCAAAGCCGGCTGTCATGTCTGTCTCCTTTCCAAAAGCGTATCTTATAGATTCGTCTGATTCACCATATCCATCGGAATCTGTCCATCACATTACGCCTCTTTTTTATTGGAGCGAAGTATAACACTGTTTTTTATTTTTGTCTATTATACTTCTGGTATAAAATTTCGCTAATATTTTTTTATACTTCCGGTATAAAAATTCCATATATCGTTGCCTATGTTATACTTTTTTCTTTTCCGACCTCAGCACCTGCTTCTCCCAGGTTTTTGCTGTCTGCTCCCGAAGGAAATTGCGCAGGGGTTCCAGCTTCAGGTCACGGTCAAACGCTTCCAGCGTTTCATAATATCCCCGTCGATCCTCCTCATGTATAGTAACAGGCGGATGACCATGAGTTACCAGAAAATAATTCATGGCCAGTCGGCCGGTTCTTCCATTTCCTTCCGCAAATGGGTGTATATTTTCAAATTTTGCATGGAAATAAGCTGCCGCAGTCAGTGTATGTTCGGGGGAAATGTCCACAAACTCCTCCATAAGCTCTTCCATCTCCTCTGCCACATCTTCCGGGGCTGCGCCGATTTCCATGATGCCGGTCACGTAATCGTATTTTTTATATTCACCAGGACTCTCTCCCAGCTGATAGTGTCTTGTGTCGTATGTGTTCTGTGTGAGAAGACGCTGCATTTCACAAATCAGCGACACATCAAACGGCCTTTTTTCACCGAAAGATGCAAGAAAAAATTCGTTTGCGTCTCTGGCATTCCGGATTTCAAACAAGGTACGCAGGTCACCAGTGTAGGAAGTCACGCCATCATGGTCAAAGATTTCCCTTGTATCATGATAAGTGATCTTCTCATTTTCTATCTTGCCGGAATGATACGCAAACGCGATACTGTGGCTGTTTAACGCTTCCGCAAGCTCTGCATCGATCCGAATATTTTTCTTTCTCCAGTAGTCACATGCTTTCTCATATAGTTCCATCGTTCTCTCTCCTGTCAATGATATAATTTGAAAGTTAATACGTAAATACTTAAATCCTGCGGAACAGAACTGAAGCGACATCTTGCTACACAAAACTCGTACAGTTCAGACCTTCTTGTTCCTGGCCAAAATGAGACACCACGGATTGCTCCTCACTTTAAGAGGTTCATGTGAAGTATGAACCTCAACTCTTACAATTCTGAGGTCATCATGATAGTTCCATGACTTCATAATTAACCGCTCATACCATCCATACGTCGTATGAAGCATACCATAGATTTAACTGTAACGCAACTCCAGGCCGAACTTTTTGATTGATATCTTTATTCCAACGTGAATAGTAACATTCCGACTTCCTCTTTCCTGCCTTCAAAAGCCTGCTTCTCCAATATTTTTCCCGTCTGTACCTAAAGGAACTCCTGGCTGAATTTTTGATTGATATTGCTATCATGCTGTGGTAGAATCCACGTCTGGTTTTCAGAAACAAACAACGTCGCCATCTTTCTTGCAAAGCTCAGGCGGCGCAGCAAACTCCACTACTGGTTTTGAGAAATAAATAGGAAACCCGTTTATCATACTTAAAAATATCACAGAAAGAGGCTCGATATGGATATTATAAAGCAACTGTCAAAGGAACTCGAAATCCGCCCTGCGCAGGCGGAGTCTGCCGTGAAGCTCATCGACGAGGGCAACACCATCCCGTTCATCGCGCGGTACCGGAAGGAAGCTACCGGCTCCCTGAACGATGAGGTGTTAAGAAAGCTGTCCGAGCGCCTGACCTACCTGCGGAATCTGGATGAGCGGAAAAGCCAGGTGCTGGCAGCCATCGAAGAGCAGGGAAATCTGACACCGGAGCTCCGTGCGCAAATCGAACAGGCGGAGACGCTGGTGGCCGTGGAAGATCTGTACCGCCCCTACCGCCCGAAACGCCGCACCCGCGCGACCATCGCCAAAGAAAAAGGCCTGCAGCCCCTGGCGAATCTCATTCTTCTGCAGCAGACCCACCGGCCGCTCGCGGAGGAGGCTGCGGCTTACATCTCTACAGAAAAGGGTGTCGACACCGCCGAGGATGCGATCGCCGGTGCGAAGGATATTCTGGCGGAAATGGTCTCGGACAATGCGGATTACCGAACCCGCATCCGCGAGCTGACCATGCGAGATGGCATGCTGACAAGCGAGGTAAAGGAAGAAGGTACCCAGTCGGTTTATGAGGCGTATTACCACTATTCTGAGGTTATTTCCAGAACTGCCGGGCACCGGATCCTTGCCATCAACCGGGGAGAGAAGGAGAAAATCCTGACAGTGAAGATCGAAGCACCGGAAGAAAAAATCCTGCGGTACCTGGAAAAGCGCGTGATCACACGGGATAATCCCCACACATCCCCGGTTTTAAAGGATGTTGTGGACGATGCTTACCACCGCCTGATCGCCCCGTCCATCGAGCGCGAGGTGCGGAACGAACTGACCGAACGCGCAGAGGACGGCGCAATCTCAGTCTTCGGCAAAAATTTAAAACAGCTGTTGATGCAGCCGCCCATCGCCAGACGCGTGGTTCTGGGCTGGGATCCCGCATTCCGCACGGGCTGCAAACTTGCCGTGGTGGACGCCACGGGAAAGGTTCTGGACACCACGGTCATCTACCCCACCGCGCCGACCAATGACACGAAAATCCGCGCGGCGAAAGACACGGTCAAACGGCTGATCGCTAAGTACGGTATCTCTCTGATCTCCCTGGGCAACGGCACTGCTTCCCGCGAATCGGAGCAGGTTATCGTGGAAATCCTAAAGGAAATCCCCCAGAAGGTCTCCTATGTCATCACTAACGAAGCCGGCGCCTCCGTGTATTCGGCAAGTGCCCTGGCAACAGAAGAATTTCCGCAGTTTGACGTGGGACAGCGCAGCGCCGCCTCCATCGCCCGCCGCGTACAGGATCCGCTGGCGGAACTGGTCAAGATCGACCCAAAATCCATCGGCGTGGGCCAGTATCAGCACGACATGAACCAGAAAAAGCTTGGTGAAGCGCTGGACGGCGTAGTCGAGGACTGCGTCAACCAGGTGGGTGTCGACTTAAACACCGCCTCCGCGCCGCTGATGGAACACATCTCCGGCATCACAAAGACGATCGCGAAAAATATTGTGGCTTACCGGGAGGAAAACGGGCGCTTCTCCTCCCGCAGAGAACTTTTGAAAGTCTCAAAGCTCGGCCCGAAGGCCTACGAACAGTGCGCCGGATTTATGCGAATCAACGGCGGGACGGAGCCGCTGGATGCCTCGGGTATCCATCCGGAAAGCTATGCGGCGACGAAGTTGCTGCTGAAAGAATATGGATTCTCCCCTGCAGATGTTGGTACTGACAAAATCAGAAGCCTGAAAATCAGCGACTACGCGGGCACAGCGACACGCATCGGTGTCGGAGAACCGACACTGCGAGACATTGTAAAGGAGCTGGGCCGCCCTGGCCGCGACCCGCGCGAAGACGCGCCCAAACCGGTTCTGCGCTCGGATGTTCTGGAGATGAAGGATTTGAAGGAAGGGATGATCTTAAAGGGGACGGTGCGGAATGTCATTGACTTCGGAGTTTTTGTGGACATCGGTGTACACCAGGACGGGCTGGTGCATATCTCTCAGCTCACCGATAAAAAATTCGTGAAACATCCGCTGGAAGTGGTCAGTGTGGGGGATGTAGTGGATGTGAAGGTGCTTAGTGTGGATGAGAAGAGGAAGAGGATTTCTTTGACGATGATTTTGTAAGAGATTTTAGAGAAACGCCCAGTCAGATGAGGAAAAGTCCGCAAGGTTAGCTGCTTGCGGACTTTTTCTTCATCTCGTACGATCGTGCAGCTGGAATACTGTTGTTTATTGGTTCAAATCCGCGCGCCAGCGAGAGTGCGACTTTTCTGGACGAAGCAGCTCAGTTCCCGTTCCCATTTCAATCCACGCACCCACGAGGGGTGCGACGCAGCCGGAGAATTCGACGCTCCGGTGGGTGCAATTTCAATCCACGAACCCGCGAGGGGTGCGACCAAGTTCCTCCACCATCGGCTGATTTTTCAGTTCATTTCAATCCACGCACCCGCGAGGGGTGCGACGTGGTGCGGTGACGACCTAATCCACGCCTGGTGTATATTTCAATCCACGCACCCGCGAGGGGTGCGACCAGCGGGTACAGAATGCTTAAAATCGTCAGGGAATTTCAATCCACGCACCCGCGAGGGGTGCGACACAGCCAGCGGCAAGACGACGGTGGGAGCAGGCGTATTTCAATCCACGCACCCGTGAGGGGTGCGACTTCAATTATACAGGTGTCCCCTGTGTATTCTATCATTTCAATCCACGCACCCGCGAGGGGTGCGACAGTATGTCAAAGCACCTTGACTATTTAATCAGAATTTCAATCCACGCACCCGCGAGGGGTGCGACGCCAAAACAGCACAATTTTCTTTTACTGTTTTCGTACAAAATATACAACATATACAAAAAAATATCAACCTTAACTTGATGAATGATAAAGACATTGAATTACAGCATTTATTTTCAGGTGCGAATCCCCCGCAATTTTCACTATCACTTTGCATTCGCACCTGTTCACTATTGTCATTCTATATTGTTTTCATTATTTTCTGATGCATTTCAAGGGTTCTAAAGGATCAAAATATCATCCGCCGCAATCCCCCTGTCAACGCCAACATGCTCTATCTTAGATTTGTAACTATTTCCAAGATAATAGAATCTCAGACTATCCTTCGCTGGATCAATAATATCAGTTAATATTGCCTTTAACTCCACCAGTTTCGCATTGTCTATGTTACACTCGAAAACCGAATTCTGTACTCTCCTTCCGTAATTGACACATTGCTTCGCTACCCTGCGCAACCTGGCTTTTCCAGCATCAGTCTCCGTATTTACATCATAAGTGATTAAAACAAGCATTTCCTCTCCTCCCTCATATATACATACTATTTCCAGAGAAATGGTGGATATTCATCCAGATCGCCGCGCAGATATCTCGCCAACAGCATTGCCTGCACATGAGGGACAATTCCCCACTCCACTTTTTCGCCAAGGAACGGATGCAAAATCGTCTCCTGTTTTCTCTTCTGCCATTCAGAAATAATCTTTCGCCTGGCATCATCTTTCATGATAACTGCGCCATTTTCTTTCTTCTGAAAATCTTTTCCTGACACTATTTTTTTATTGATCAGGGTTAAGACAAAACGATCTGCCAGCACTGATCTCAGTTCCTCCATCATGTCCAGCGCCAACGATGCTCGTCCTGGTCGGTCACCATGCATAAAGCCCACATAAGGATCCAACCCCACGCACTCCAGAGCCGATGTCATGGTGTTTGCAAGCAATGTATAAGTAAAAGATAGCATTGCATTTACTGCATCCAACGGCGGGCGACGGTTTCGCCCCTGAAAACTGAACTCTGTTTTTTGCTGCAAAATCAGCTCATCAAAAACTCCAAAGTATATGCTCGCCGCTTCACCCTCATACCCACGAAGTTGATCCATACTCTGGGAGGTTTTTATCATTTCCAGGGAGTTTTTTAGATGTTCGGAGGCCGTCCGAACCTGCTCCGAATCAATTTGCATGCTGTGGTCGCGCAGTGCGCGCTCCAGAACCCACCGAGCGTTAAAAATTTTACCAGTCATACAATTTCTTGCAATTCCAAGACTTTCTTCCTTCTTAAAAATGTCATACTGTCGCTCCCTAAGAAGTACATTTCCCCTGGTTCTTCCTGTAACGCGTGCCAGAAATTTCCCCTGCGGAGTAAGATAGCACAAAGAAATATTTCTTTCCGCGCACGCACCCATAAGCGCCGGGCTGGTTCCCCGATAACCAAAAGACACGATACCTTCCAAATTATGCAACGGTAATCTTCCCCGCTCACTCTCACCTTCCAAAATAACAACATTCTCTCCATCCAGCGACAGATAACTGTTCTCTGACGTTACATAAAGTGTATTTAATAGCTTTTTCACATGCATCCTCGTTTCATATTTATTCAATCCACTCATCACTCACGGGGTATGGCTTCACGTTTGCATAACTACGCGGAAACCGTTACAATACATGTAGCATATTTATTCATTTCAATCCACGCCCGATAAATTAACAACGTACGATTGCTTTACTTTACGTGGGCGAAATTATGAAGTTAGCCCCTGTGGAATCCATATGCCATCTTTGCCATCACCAACAAATAGAATCACTCGTCTATCTGCTCAGCCTCCGAAATTGATCTTTCAATGTAATTTCTGACACTCCCCGTTTTACCGAGTTTCGGCATGCAGATATCTTTCAGAGAGCAGGATGTGCAGCCTTTATGCCAACGCACATTTGGAGTATAGCCTCGTTTAAAAAGCTGATGCATTTCCTGAAACATGCTTCTGACTTCACCCTTAAGGTCTTCCGAAATAATTACCTGCTCCCGGCGTCTGATCTCGCCATAGTAAAGGAATCCCTCCGGTATCTCAGTACTGAACATTTCTTCCAGACACATAGCCTGTGCAACGAGTTGCAAAATATCGACCTCCGTACTTTTTGGCTTCCCTTTTTTGTATTCCACTGGGCAAATTTGATATAACCCTCTATGGCCGTGAAGGCGGACACCATCGTCCGCCTTCCTGAATTCAACCACATCACATTCGCCGGAAATTCCCATGCTGAAAGAATGTATCGGCAGAGCACGCACAATCAGCGTATCCTTTTTCTTTTCTGTAAGATTTGGATCATGCGCTCTCTTATGCATCAGGTTTCCTTCCGCCGTATGGACATTTTCTGCCCATTGCTGTTCAATATGAATCAAAGCCCACTGCCTTCTGCAGAATGCGAAATGCTGTATGCCGGACAGCATCAGGAAATCTTCTTCCCGGTATTCTGTCATATTTTTCTGGTTACCTCCACACCCTCTGGAATCTGGTCTTTATGAATTTCCACAATATAATCCGAATATTTTCTCGGGAATTCTACATCATCTTTCCTTCTGATATCAACCGCATCAAACAGCTTGTAAGCAGGACAGCAGCCAAGCTCCGAATCATGCTTAAATACAATCAGTTCCCGCACCGCCATGTTTCCTCTTGCCGCAGAATGATCGTGTTCAAACATGTTGATGATAGCTTCCCAGAGCAGTTCCAGATCATCTTCTGAAAAACCGGTCGTCTTGCGGGCGAGATTCGCCGAGACATATCCTTCTGCGCGATAGAGGCCATAGGGAACGATAGATTTCCGTCCTATCTCTGTCTTCTTTTCGGCGGCATCCTTTTCTGTCGTGATGGCCACTCGCGTAATGGTAACTTCCTGACTAATGATAGGATCAATACTGCGTGCAAAGCCGATCTGCACCGGCCCTCTGACCTGTCCACAATTCAGCGCTGCTTTAACAAATGTCGTCATGACAGCACCAAATGTGCGGATATCGAAAAAATTCCGGCACATAAAGTTCCTGACTTTCACATCAATATCCGGGTCCGACTTTTTCGCGTCTTTCACTTTCTTTTCATCCAATCCCAGATAGGTATAAGCTTCCGCATCACTTCGATTCAGTGGAACACCTTCCTTGATATAGATGCGGTAGCCTTCCTCACCTTCTTTGGCCATCTCTACATAATTGCGGATTTTTCTCTTAAGGCAAACATCTGTAACAAGGCCGTAACCGCTTTCAGGGTCTACCCGCGGCAGATTTCCGGCATCTGGATCTCCGTTCGGGTTGCCATTCTCCACATCAAAAAGTATCATAAATTCATATCTGTTCTTAATTACTTCGGACATCTTATTTTTCCTCCTTTTTTTCATAACGTTTCTGTGTCTGGTGATAATATCCCAGAATAAACTGACCCTGTTCCTGCATGCTTAGGCGCTTCGGATAACCTCCCGCCGGAATCTTTCCCTGCAGGTATGTCAGCAGTTTTTCATAGTATATTGCACTTCCTTCACTCAACTTTCTTATGTGGCTGTTTTTTAACCGGAACAATGTCGGAAATACAATCGCCGGTGTTGTGCAGGCAGAATTAAAGTACCTGTCTTTAATTGTTGCATTAATTCCCGGATTCGCGTCCTCTTGAATCGCTTCGAGAACCGAAAACTCTCTGCCGAGCACATAAGCTGTGTCATCACAGTTTTCATCAAGTTTTACCATCATATCCTCCTTTCCCTGGTACCAGGTCGTGTTGCGAAGAAGATAGGCTTTGATAATTGCCGCTCTCCCCCGTGTGATTTTGTAAATGTGTGCATCACTGTCGTCTTGCTCCGCACGAATCCTGCCAAGAACGGACATGTAAAGACTTTCCGGATAACGTCCGCCAGATAGAATAGCCTCAAATGTTCTTCCAGCAACGGATTCCTGCGGCTTTTTATCCTTCGATTTTTTGTTGACAATTTCCTGCAGCATCCTCCATACGCCGAGATACTTCTGTTCGTCCTTTGCCGGCCGTACAATCTTCATCCGATCGTAATGCTCCTTTAAATGCCTCAGAATATTGCCGAACGAATCCACATAGAAAAAACGCACTGCCAGTCTGGCTGCATTTGGTGACAGGCCCAATATGTAGAATTTCTGATCCAGATTGACCTCCTTCTGTATGCCGTCCACATCAATCTCCCGCCCGGACTGTAAATTATCAAACAGACCTTTTAATAATTCCTGGTTATCTTTCGTCGGCTCACTTGCGGCATAAAACAAATTCTGACATTCCACATCCGCATCCTCCGACCAGTATACAACCGTCGTATCACCCACCTGCATTACATAGTCTCTGTTTGAGATCAGATAATTTAGTGCCGTCGTATAAGCAAACATGGCGTAATTACCGACCGGAGCATTATAGCTCTGTTCTTTGCCATAGGACTCAAATGCCGGTGCGTTAAAAGAAACCAGTGCTGCACCGCTCGACTGCGCTCCCGCAACTCCACGAATTGTACTGTGTGTTCGTGCAATTTCTGCTTTTTGCCCTGTCACCAGACATGTGCCAATAACTGCTCCATCCGTTTCCTGTGAGAATGAATCCCAGGCTTTTATGATTTCTTCATCCTCGTGCGCAAATCTGCCATTGACATAAAAGATCAGATTTCCGCCATCTGTCAGCGAATCCAACGATTTTGAAATCACTTCATCCTGCATCACCCTGGCGGGTTCCCAGCATTGAAAGAACGCCTTCACCGTCTCCGCCGCCGCGCTATTTGCCTGTGCAAGAATTTTCAGATGTTTTTCTTTTGTTGCTTTAAAGCAGTCATAGGAACGCTTATCTGCCTTTCCCTTGTCAATTCCAAGAATGTATTTGGCATTGTCACACAGGAAATTAGCTGCTATTCCGGAGGAACGAGTTACCATTGCAGGTACCTGCTTTACATCTGGTATTTCTACCGTCTTTTTTCCTCTTTCTACTGGGATTTTTAACGGGATTACCTCACGAACACTTCCGTCTCTCCGAAGACTCAACGCATAAGATACCTTTGCGCTGCACCACCCCTGTCTTGCGACTTTTTCCTGTGCGGCCAGCTGTTCATAGTACTGCACCAATGATTGCAGAATCATCGTACCACCTCACAATCATCAAGATTCAGAACTCCATCATGAAGAACTGCACGGAAGAATAATGGCTGAATATTCTCTGGATTTGAGTAGTCAAAGTCCATTAGCATAAAGCCCAGATCTTTTTCACCCTCATACGCTGTCTGAATTTTCCTGTCCTCGCAGAGAGAAAAATATGCCGGAAATTCCCGTGTTCCGAAATACGGAGTGTGGTAACATTCCCCCCGTCGTAGGCGTCTGGTGACGATATCCTTGAATTTTCCAGGATTATCTGTCTCATTTGCCCGCTCCGTCATTGTGAAATGTGCTTCGATCACATATTCCACGTCCTTCAGGATCAACGACGACCGCTGGACTATCTCCTCTTTCGTATTAAGATAGAGTGGACGGTCAGTGGCACCGTTCATGGCACTCAGTGCGCCTCCACAGGGAATTTTGCTTTTCACCTCGTTCCTTCGAACAGTAGTAAAAGCGATTGGCTTGCAGACATATATCCTGTCAATATGCCATTGCAGCCCCGGATGCCAGAAAACAGCTTCCATGATTCCTCGCGCAGCCGACGGGGTTATGATGTCATAACTGCAACGTTCGACCTTCATCTCGGGACGAGAGAAGAGTGCATAATCACCCCAGACACGTGCTTTAATACCATAGCTCATAGGTTTGCCTCCTTTCATGTTCATTTATGTTTACGGTATAGTATATAT
>JAJQBQ010000022.1 GCA_021203205.1 Lachnospiraceae bacterium
GCTGGATAGAGCAACGGCCTTCTAAGCCGTGGGTCGGGGGTTCGAATCCCTTCGGACACGTTCCCTCTGTAAAGAGGATTTGTGGTGGATATAGCGCAGTTGGTTAGCGCGCCAGATTGTGGCTCTGGAGGCCCAGGGTTCGAGTCCCTGTATCCACCCTCCGCGTTAAAGGCGCGCCATGAGAGACAATGGGCTATCGCCAAGCGGTAAGGCACAGGACTTTGACTCCTGCATTCGTTGGTTCGAATCCGACTAGCCCAGTTACGGATCCGGCAGACATACCGGATGCAAAGGATGCAGAAGACCTCCTGCATAAAACCGAATCCCGGGTGACTTAAGGCAGCGGGGAACGGTTTTCGAAATATTTTTGAAACATGGGATATTAGCTCAGTCGGTAGAGCACTTGACTTTTAATCAAGGTGTCGGGGGTTCGAATCCCCCATGTCTCATTAAAAAAGGGAGGGAGAGTTTCCTTCTCTTTTCTTTTTATGCACACGGGCCGCATAAGGACTTTTCCGGCGTACGCCGGATGCGGCCCGTCACGTGCGGGCAGGAGATTTCCGGGCTTGGATTAGCACGGGCCGCACAGGGAGGTCCCGGCGTGTGCGGGCAGGGGTTTCTGCGGCTCGATTGAACACGGGCTACATAAGGAATTTCCGGCACGTGCGGGCAGGAAAGCCTACTGCCCGGTTTACATCAGATACTTGCGTCTGTTTTCACAGGCGGCCCGTCACGGGTGAACAGGTGACCCCGAAAGGAAGTAATATATGTCAGATTTGGAAAAGAACAGGGGAGAATCCACACAGAGTGCCCCGGAAGAAGTCGATCTCGACAGGGTTCTTGCAACAGATGAAACCGCAAACAAAGAAAATGTGACAGGGAAAGAAAACGAAGCGGGAGAAACCGGTGCTGCCGCAGAGGAAAGTGAAGCGAAAGATGAAGTGCTTGCGGAAGATGTGGACAAAATTCTGGACGACATTTCCGAGGAGGAAAAGCAAAAGCGCAGGAAAAAAGTCCGCACCTATAACCGGGTGCGCCGCGTTCTTCTGGTCATTATGATCGGCGTGTTTGTATACGCAGCCTATTCCCTTGCGGATATTTACCTGAATTACGAGCGCTCCAACCAGACCTACAATGAAGTTCAGAGCCTGTTCTATGTGGAAGTGGACGAGACAGAAACAGTTGCTCAGACGGATGCCAGCGGAGAAACGGTGGCAGAGACCGAAACGGATGAGAGCGGCGAGACTGTCTATGCTACATCCATCTCCGGAACCACAACAAAGTGGGTGTGGGATTATCAGAAGCTGCTGGAAGTAAATTCCGACGCACTGGGTTGGATCAGCCTCTCCGGCACGGTAATCGACTATCCGATTCTTCAGGGTGTGGATAACGACACGTACCTTCACGCCTCCATCTACGGCGATTACGCCTATGCGGGTTCTATTTTCGTGGACTACCGCAATACCCTCGGTCTGGAGGGGCACTACTGCATCATCTACGGCCACAACATGAACAACGGTTCCATGTTCGGCACCTTAAAAAAGTACAGAGATTCCTCCTATTTGAAGGAACATCCGTATTTTGACATCTATATCGGCGAGAAGCATTATATCTATTATGTATATTCGCTTTATATTGTGGAACCTTATGAGACGGCGGACAGCCCTTACCAGTTCGGATATGAGGTCATTGACACCGACGAAAAGCGGGAAGCCTATGAGGAATTTCTGGCGGACACGGTGAGCAAATCCATGTACACGGTGACTACCTGCCCGAAGACGGAGATTACTGCGGATGACTATGTCATCACCTTAAGCACCTGCTCCGGTTCCGGCGCGAACAAGAAGCGCATGATCGTGCATCTGGTGCGGTGTGAGGAAGTGGCGGACTGATCTGAAAAAGCCTGTTTTCGGCGGCGGTATTCGTGTACTCGGATTTGCCTGTGTCGGACACAGGGTTCAGGCATACCAAAAGATGTGATTTGAAGTCGAAAAATTGTCAGGCATACCAAAAGATGTGATTTGAAGTCGAAAAATTGTCAGACATACCAAAAAAGATGCGATATGATGTCGCATCTTTTTTGGTACAGATAACTCAAATTTGTATTAGAAAAAGGGAGGAGGGCCGATGCTTCTGCTTAAAGCATCGGCATGAATGAAAAAAACCCTAAAGAAGAATTCATTCGTAATATGCTGAAAGTATAATTTGTAAAGATGAAGAAACAATGATTCGCATGTTAATTTAAATTTAATAAAATATGAACAAACAATGAACGCTTTATTTTCTTTTTAGAAAAAAAGAATGGACGAGTGCGGCAAGGTTTGCTACAATATGTCGCAGATTTTCCCGGAGATCATGACAGGGCAACACAGAATGACACCGGGAGCAGAAACGCCGGAAACAGATGTTGCAGGTAAACTTATGAAATCGAAAAATACTTCCGGTTTCACATGTAAGATTCCGGGTCGTCATGCAGTTATAAGAGGAAGTTATGAAAAATAAAATTTTGGATCCGAACCATCCGCTGTATGTGTTCATGAGAAAAACCGTATGGTCGTTTGTCTTCAACATCATTTTTATGCTGACGTGCTTTCCGATCGTCACCATATTCCCTTCGGCGGTCGCCTGCGCGGGGGTGTTTCTTCAGATCGCGGACGAGCGCTCGAAGAACTGGCTGAAAGAATACGTGTCACTGTTTGTGAAGCGGCTGAAAGTCAGCTTTGCCTACGGCATCATCATGATTCTTTTTGTCAATCTTATGATGACGGAGTATTACTGGTTTTCGAGCGAGACCGGTGCCATGAAGTACATCGGTTTTTGCGTGGGAATTCTGGCAATCGCGGTGGTTACCGTGTTTTATGTGGGGCTGGCACATGTCATAGCGCGCTTTCAGTATGGGTTCCGGGATTCCTTCCTGGCAACCTGGTATTTTATCCGGAAGAACCTGGGAATGGCGCTCATCGGCGCGGGCTTTTTTGCCGCGCTCTCGCTGGGGCTGGGTGTGCTGATGTGGTATGTTCCTTACATTGCCTGGATGGTCATCCTCTGGTTCGGGCTGGCTTTTCTGGCGACAGCGTATCCTTACCGCACAATTTTTAATCATTACCTGTATGAGGATGAAGCGGACTTCACGGACGAGGAGCTTGCGAGCTTCAATGTGCTCTGCGACCGGCTGGAGCGGCTGGAAGAGGAGGAAAACGAAGATGCTGAAGAGGAATTCGGTGAATGATGCAGTCTGGAAATCCCAGTAGCAGGAGATCGGAACGGCAGCGAAAAACATCCCCTTGAATTTTTGACGGGATTGTACTATAGTAAGGCACGGAATTTCGCACATTGCGGGCGCTGTCGCATTGCGAAGTTTGCCGGAAAGCACGGATATGCTTTTTAAATAAAAGATATACAAAAAAGCAGCGCAGAAGGAGCTCTTATTATGGAAAAGATAACAAAGGACATGCTCATCGGAGATATCATAGAGAAAGACGAACGGCTGATGGGGGTTCTGATTATGGCAGGCATGCACTGCATCGGCTGCCCGGCGTCCCAGGGAGAGTCGCTGGAGGAAGCCGCCTGGGTGCACGGCATGGATGCGGATGAGCTGACAGATCTGCTGAACGAGCAGATGGAGCTGTACTCGGAAAAAATCTGACACCGAAGGCGGAGAAAAGCGAATCGCATGGAAATCCGACACCGGAGGCGAAGAAAAGCGAACTGCAGGAAAATCTGACACCGGAGACGAAGAAAGCGAACGG
>JAJQBQ010000007.1 GCA_021203205.1 Lachnospiraceae bacterium
CGAAGAAAAGCGAACTGCAGGAAAATCTGACACCGGAGACGAAGAAAGCGAACGGCGCCGGAATCGGCTCCCGGATGCGTTTTAAGAAGAAGGAGGGAAAAGGGCGGCGATCGCTCCTTTCCCTCCTGCGCTTTTATCGGCATGGCAGTTCGGAAAGGAAAAGCTCTGGGCGGATGCCGGTGCGGACGCTGCGTGTTTCCGGCGGAATTTGATTGTTTCTCTTACGTGACGGGAAATCCGTGCAGTTGACATAAGTTTTTTGGACAGCGACTGTTTAAAAAGATAGTGAAAAATTAGCGCAGTCGATGCAGAGTTTTGCTACATTGGTTGCCGGGAGAAATGAAGAATGAGCTCTTTTGTTGAATTTCAGAAAGTCAGTAAAGTTTATAAAATGGGCGAGATGGAAATACCTGCGCTTATGGATGCCAGCTTTGAGATCGAACAGGGAGAATTCTGTGTGATCGTCGGCGCCTCCGGCGCGGGGAAAACGACCATTCTGAATATCTTGGGAGGCATGGATACACTCACCAGCGGTCACGTTATCATTGACGGGGAGGATATCGCAGCTTACAGTAACCGCCGGCTCACCACTTACCGCCGCCACGATGTGGGTTTTGTCTTCCAGTTTTATAATCTGGTTCAGAATCTGACCGCTGTGGAAAATGTGGAACTTGCCGCGCAGATCTGCCGCGATCCGCTGGACGCGGAAGAGGTGCTGCGCCAGGTGGGGCTGGAAAAGCGTGGAAAAAACTTCCCGGCGCAGCTGTCCGGCGGCGAACAGCAGCGGGTGGCCATCGCCCGGGCACTGGCGAAGAACCCGAAGCTTTTGCTCTGCGACGAGCCCACCGGAGCGCTGGATTATGTGACGGGCAAGGCAGTGCTGAAGCTGTTGCAGGACACCTGTCGGCAGATGAGCAAGACCGTGGTGGTCATCACCCACAACCAGGCACTCACGGCGATGGCGGACCGGGTCATCACGGTGAAGAGCGGCCGGGTGGAAAAGATGGTGTTAAACGAGACCGCAGTGCCGGTGGAAGAAATCGACTGGTAAACGAATTCCGGCGCCGGAGGAAGAAATCAACCGGCAAACAAGTTCCGGCACCGGAGGAAGAAATCGACTGGTAAACAAATCCCGGTGCCGGAGGAAGAAATCGACTGGTAAACAAATCCCGATGCCGGTGGAGAAATTCGACTGCTAAACGAGACCGCGGCGTCAACGAAAGAAACGGAACCGAAACGGGACATCGGAAGCAGCCCGGAAGACTGACCGGGGAGCGTCTGTGATGCCAAACAGACGGGATAAACTGTGAGACTAGGAGGAAAGCGTATGCGCCCTGCCATGTGGAAGATCACCTTTCGCGAAATAAAAAGAACACTGGGCAGATATGTGACGATTCTGGCGATTGTAGCGCTCGGAGTCGGCTTTTTCGTGGGCTTAAAAATCACGCGGCCGGTTATGATCGCCACGGTGGACGAATACGTTGCAGCGCAAAGCTTCTATGATTATGAGGTAATTTCCGGTCTTGGTTTTACGGAGGATGATGTGGCCGCCTTCGCCGCGCTCACCGATGTGCGCGCCGCGGCCGGCTCCGTCAGCACGGACGTGCTCTATGTGAGCGGCGAGGATGAGCTGGTCATGTCGGTGCACTCGGTTACGGAGGGTGTGAACGAGTCGTACCTGGTGGCGGGGCGGATGCCGGAGAGCGCGGACGAATGTGTGGTGGACAGCCGCCTGCTGTCGGAGGAAGATATCGGTACATACATAGAGATTGCGGCGGATAATGATGAGGACACTCTGGACATGCTGTGCTTTGACAGCTACGAGGTGGTGGGCATTATTCAGAATCCGCTCTATCTGAACTTCGAGCGCGGCTCATCTTCCATCGGCAGCGGTTCGGTGGCAGGATTTATGTTTATCCCGGAAGACAGGTTTGACTGTGATTATTACACGGAAATTTATCTCAAATATGATATGGATTATGAGATATATTCCGATGAATATGAGGAATATCTGGACGCGCACACGGATGAGGCTGACGCGCTTCTGGAATTACGGGTGGAAAACCGCAGGAACGTGCTGGCGGCGGAGGCGGAAGAGGAGATCGCCGACGCGGAGGCGACGCTGACGGACGCGTACCTGGAGCTTACCGACGGTGAGGAGGAGCTGGCCTCCGCCAGACAGGAAGCCGAAGACGGGTGGGAGGAACTGGAATCCGCCCGGGCGGAACTGGAAAGCGGGGAAGAAGAGCTTGCATCGGCGAGACAGGAAACAGAAGACGGGGAAGCGGAGCTGGAATCCGCACGCGGAGAGCTGGAGAGCGGCGAGGAAGAACTGGCTTCGGCAAAGGCGGAAATCGCGGACGGGGAGGAAGAACTGGAATCCGCCCGGGCGGAGCTGGAGAGCGGGGAGGAGGAACTGGCCTCGGCGAAAGCGGAAATTACCGCCGGTGAGGCGGAGCTTGCGGAAGCTTTGAAAACGCTGACCGACGGCGAGGAGGAACTGGCTTCCGGAAAAGCGGAGCTTGCAGAAAATGAGCTGGCTCTGGCCTCGGCGAAAGCGGAGCTGGAGGCGGCCGAAACGCAGATCGCTTCGGCAAAGGCCGACATTGAGATTGCTGAGGAAACGCTGGCAGAAGGGCTGGAGGAGCTCGGCGATACGGAGGAGCTGCTCACCGCGCTGCGGGAAATTTATGATGCGGCCGATGCCGCTCTCGTCGGGCAGGATGAGCTGCTGGAAGAGATTCTGGAGGCGATCGAAAGCTACGGCGCGAACGCGTCAGAGGAGGTCGCCGCCGTCATGGAGCAGTTTGCGGAGTATATCCGCGGGCTCGGAGATACGTCGCAGATTCTGTCTGCGCTGGATCAGGCCCTGACCTCCGCGGAAGCAGAGGTTGCGGACGGGTGGACCGAGTACTATGACGGTCTGGAGCAGCTGGCCGCCGCGAAGGAAGAGGTCGCCGCGGCGGAAGCGGAGGTTGCGGAGGGCTGGGAGGAATACAATGACGGCGCCGCGCAGATTGCGGCGGCAAAGACGCAGCTGGCGGAGGCGGAAGAAGAGCTGGACGCGGGCTGGGAGGCCTACTATGCGGGTGTAGAGGAGCTGAGCGCCGCGAAGGAGCAGGTGGCGGCAGCCGAGGCGGAGCTGGATGAGGGCTGGGCAGCTTATTACGAGGGCATGGACACCATAAGTGACGCGAAAACACAGATCTCCGACAGCAGTCAGACACTCACCGACGGCTGGAAATCCACCTACGACGGTCTTTCGGAGCTGTCCGATGCGAAGCAGACCATCTCGGATTCCGGGACCGAGCTGGATGAGGGCTGGGAAGAATACTATGAGGGCCTCGCAGAGTATGAGGAGGGGCTTGAGGAGATCGAAGATGCGGAGGCGGAGCTGGCGGACGGCTGGGCGGAGTATTACGACGGCCTGGCGGAACTGGAGGAGGCAAAACAGGAAGTTGAGGATTTAAAAACCGAAGAAATCCTGACATATCTTCTGGGCCGCGATTCGAACGTCGGCTACGTCTGCTTTGAGAGCGATTCCATGATCGTGGACAACATCGCCAATATTTTTCCGGTGTTTTTCTTTGCGGTGGCGCTCCTGGTGTGCATCACCACCATGAACCGCATGGTGGATGAGGGCCGCACACAGATCGGCGTCTTAAAGGCGCTGGGCTACAGCAGGGGTTCCGTCATCGGCGAGTACATTTTTTACGCGGGGAGCGCGGCGCTCCTGGGCGGGCTGTTGGGCTTTACCGTCGGTTCGATCGTGTTTCCGGTGATTATCTGGTACGCCTACGGGATCATGTATGACGCGGCGGGGACGGTTCTTGTGTTCAGCGCACCCTACCTGATTCTGTCGATTCTCGTGGCGCTGGCCTGCTCGCTGGGCGCGACGTTTTTCTCATGTTATGTGGAATTCATGAGCGTGCCCTCCGAGCTGATGCGCCCGAAGGCGCCGAAGGTGGGCAAACGGGTGCTGATCGAGCGGTTTACGCCTCTCTGGAAGCGCCTTTCTTTCCTGACGAAGGTGTCCTTAAGAAATGTTTTCCGCTACAAGAAGCGTTTTCTCATGATGGTGCTGGGCGTGAGCGGCTGCACGGCGCTGCTTCTCGCCGCGCTGGGCCTGCGGGATTCCGTGCTGCATGTGGCGGACAGCCAGTATGAAAAGATTCAGGTGTACGACATCGAGGCTGTCCTGCATGAGGGAGCGGACGAAGAAAAGATGGACGCGCTGGCGGCAGACTTTGCGGATGTGGCGGAGGATATTCTCTACCTCCACGAGGATTCCGCGGATCTTATCGCAAACGGCGTGACGAAGGACGCGACGATCATCGTCCCGCTGGATGCGGCGCAGTTCGATGATTTCTGGAAGCTGTACGATTCGGACGGAAACGCCATCGCCTACCCGGGCGAATCGGAAGCCGTCCTGACGGAGAAGCTTGCGAATAAGCTGGATGTGGAGGTGGGCGACACGGTCACCGTGCGGGACAGCGAATTCGGGGAGACCACCGTCACAGTGACCGGTATCGCCACAAACTATGTCTATAATTACATATATCTGTCGAAGGAAACCTGCAAAAACAGCCTCGGCGCGGAGCCGGAGTACAAATATCTGTGCATACAGATTGCGGAGGACGTGGATGTCCACGAGGCATCCACCGAGATCTCCGGGCATGAGGATGTGCTGACGATCACCATCAATGAGGATGTGCAGACCCGACTGTCCAGCATGATGGACAGCCTGAACGCAGTGGTGGTTCTGGTGATCGTGTGCGCGGCGCTGCTGGCGTTTATCGTGCTCTACAACCTGACGAACATCAACATCATCGAGCGCGTGCGGGAGATTGCCACGCTGAAGGTGCTCGGGTTTTACCCGAACGAGACATCCCAGTATGTGTTCCGGGAAAATCTTCTGCTCACGGCGGTTGGGACGCTGGTGGGGCTTGGCCTGGGCGTGTGGCTGCACCGCTTTGTGATGGTGAATGTTGACGTGGATATTGTATCGTTTGATATCACAATCCTGCCGGTCAGCTATCTGCTGGCGGTGGTGCTGACCTTTGCGTTTTCACTGATTGTGGATTTTGCCATGTATTTTAAACTCGAGAAGATCAATATGGCGGAATCGCTGAAGACGATCGAGTGATGTTTGCGGCCATCCTTTCGGTTTTGATTCCATCTTCCGGCAGGAAAATCGTATGGATGATATCTGTATTGCTCCGGGGCAGCGGTATTCCACGGCTTTTGCGCAACACGGCGGATCCGGGGTGGAGACAAAATTTTTAAGTAATATCGAAACTTTTGATGCAAAAAACAGTAGAATTTTTCTGCGGATGCGCTATAATACGACAGGAAGGTATTGGAATTCGGCATTCATCCCCAGACTGTCCGAAAACTTGTTTTCTATTTTCTTCGGACACGACATGTAGTAACCAGGACTCTTCCGATACACCTATATGTTATGGTTTCGCAGAGACGCTTTTTGTTTTCCGGACAATCTTCTCCTGTGGCACCCGCGAAGCGGCATGGGAGTTTGGGGAAGAAAAAATTTAAAAAAATGAAGGAGGCTGCACTATGAACAAAAAGGTTACAGGCATTGTTGCCTACATAACAATTATCGGCTGGCTCGTGGCATTCCTCGCGGGGGATAAGGAAGGAGCAAAGCTGCATCTGAACCAGGCGCTGGTGATCGCGCTGCTGGGGATTATCGGCTGCGTGGTCGGCTTCATTCCGCTGGTCGGCGGGATTCTGGGCACCATCATCGGCGTGGTGGATCTGGTTCTGGCCATCTGGGGCATCGTATACGCGGTTCAGGGACAGGATAAGGAGATCCCGATCGTGGGGAGCATCAAACTGCTTGGCTGATGAACGATGATCGGCTGCCACGGTGATAAAAGGAAAAACAACAAATCAGAAAACGGATAACATTATCACGCCGGTCGGGTGAGTGATGATAAGAAGAGCGCGGGAGCAGTTTCCTGCGCTCTTCTTTCGGGAAAATACCATGCGAACGCCGGGGACAGTCGTTCATAAGATGCTGCTCTATGGACAGACACTTTGTCTATTCATTGCCGCCCCCGCACTCGCAAAAAGAGATTTTATGAAAAAGATACATTTCACGAAGTTTTTGCGAGTGCGGGGAAGTCGGCGATTGTTGCACTTGTGACAGAATTCAAAGAATTTTTACGTTTATATATGTATGGGAGAAAAAGTGAAAAACCGCCCTGACGGCTTTTCACACAGTATGAGGAAAGCATGGAAGTTTTTAAATTTGGTTTCCGCTACTGGAAACGGAACCTGGCGCCGGCGATCCTGGCGATCGTGATGAGCCTGCTGGCGCTTACGGCAGACCTGATTCTGCCGATGATCACGGCGGTGTTTATCAACCACATTATACAGTCGGAGCCGGCGGAGGAGGACGAGTTTTTCGCGTTCCTGCTGGACGGTTCCTTCGGGGAAATCCATTCCCTGGAGCTGTTTCAGACATTTGCCGTGCTGTTTATCGTACTTCTTGTGGTGAAGTTCGGGCTTACCTACGCGAAGGGGCTCTTAAACCAGAAGCTGGGCCTGAATCTGGAGACGGATCTCAGGATGGCGACCTACCATAAGCTGATGGAGCTGGACGGTGAGACGGTGTCAGATTACAACACCGGCGAGCTGCTGACCATCATCAACCAGGATTCCATCATGTTTAAGGAACTGTTCTGCCGCGTGATTCCCGGCATTATCGACAGCATTTTTGTGCTGGTGGTGGCGGTGGTGCTGCTGGCGCAGATGAATCCGTGGCTGTTGCTGATCCCGCTGGTGCTGGCGCCGTTCTTTGCGGCGGCACTGCTGCGGTTCCGCACGCTGGCGAGGCGCAATTTCCAGGCCATCCGCGCTGCGGGCAGCACCATGAGCCTTGCGGTGCAGGAAAATATCGAGGCGGTGCGTCTGGTGCGGTCCTTCACCAACGAGGAGGAAGAAAAGCGCAAGTTTGACCGGGCGAATGTCCGGATGCAGGAAGCCTACGTGAAGCAGGTGAAGCTGTCCGCAGACTTTAACGCGGTATTTTCCGTCATCAAACAGATCGCCTACGTGGGCAGCATTGGCGTGAGTGCCGTGCTGGTCATGCAGGGAAAGATGCTGATCGGTTACCTGGTGGCCAGCGTGGACTACGTGACGCGCATCATGACCTATATCACGACCATCAACAACTCCCTGTTCCAGATGCAGCAGCAGACGGTGTCCGGACGCAAGGTGATGGACTTCATGAACTGCGAGACCCGGATCCCGGACGGGGAAGATGAACTTCAGGCAGTGACTGCGCGGAAACCGAAGATCGAAGACGCCTTCCATTCAAAGACGTCCCGGAATTTGGAGGCCGAAGATGTCGATGTCTGCAGGACAGAGGTACCGCAGGTTCCGGACGAAAATGATGAACTTCAGATAGAGACTGCGCAGAACGCGGACGAGTCGATCGACTATCAGACGGGATTATCGCAGGACACGAAAAGTGCTGACACCGAGTCCGCAGCCCGCCCCCATATTCGCTTCGACCACATGGACATGGTTTTGGACGGCGTCCCGGTGCTCTCGGATATCTGCCTGGATATCCCTTACGGAAAGAAAGTCGGCATCGTCGGCGGCACGGGCAGCGGCAAGAGCACGCTTTTGGAGTCCCTGATCCGCCTGCACGACGCCACCGCCGGGGCGATCACCGTGAACGGGCGGGACATCCGCTCGCTGAAGCTGGAATCCCTGCGCAGTGAGTTTTCCTTCGTCTTTCAGGATGTGTTCCTGTTTTCCAATACCATCGATTCCAACATCGCCTACGCCAGACCGGAGGCGGAGGAAGATGAGGTAGTGACCGCGGCAAAGCACGCGCAGGCCCACGGTTTTATTACGAAGCTTCCGGACGACTATCAGACCATCGTCGGCGAGCGGGGCATCGGCATCTCCGGCGGACAAAAGCAGCGCGTCTCCATTGCCAGAGCGCTGCTTGAGGATGCGCCGGTGCTGGTCTTTGACGATTCCACCTCGGCCCTCGACGTGGACACCGAGCGCAGGCTCTTAAAAGATATCCGCGAAAGCTACCCGGAAAAGACGGTGCTCATCACCGCGCACCGGTTCAGCTCCGTGACAGACTGCGACGAGATCCTGTATATGCAGGACGGCCGCATCATCGAGCGCGGTACGTTCGCTGAACTGATGGCTCTGGGCGGACATTTCGCCCGCGTCTACCGCATCCAGGAGGTGCAGGAGGCGGCGGTGGATTACGACGCGCTGGCGGAAGGCTGAGGCAGAGATCGGAAAAGACCGCCAAACGATGATTTTAGAAACGATTGTCACGGGATAGAAATCGGATGGCGTGCTTTTTGACAGAAATGGGAGCGGATATCGGGTGGTGTCTGAGAACGTAACCGGAATGTCCGCAAAAAGAGGAAAACTTGGAATGGCGAAAAGAAATACATATTTTCAGGATGAGATCATAGAAAAGAAGGTCGACGTGAAACAGTTTAAGCGCATCATCCGCTACGTCGTGCCTTATAAAAATCTGATCGCGCTGGTGCTGGTGCTGATGCTGGCCTCTTCCGTGGCGGCGATGGTGTCACCGCTCATATTAAAGCAGATCATCAACGTGATCGCGCCCGCGAAGGAGTACCGGGCGCTGGCGTTCGCGCTGGCCTGCATGGGCGCGGTGCTGCTGCTGGAGATTCTGGTGACGTTCTTTCACCAGCGGCTGATGGGAACGATGGGCCACAAGGTCATCGCGAAGATCCGCGAGGACGTGTTTTACAAGTTGCAGGAGTTGCCCTTCGACTACTTCGATTCGCGCCCGGACGGCAAGATCGTGGTGCGCGTGACGGATTACGTGAACGATCTGGCAAACTTTTTTACAAATTACCTGTTGCAGCTTTTCACGTATCTTGCTAAAATTATCATCGTAACTTTTTTCATGCTGGGCTTAAGCCCGGTGCTGACGCTGGTGGTGTACGCCGCCGTCGTCCCCATGATGGCCATCGTCATCGGCCTGCGCATCCAGGTGCGCAAGCTCTTTACGGTACACCGCGCGAAGGTATCCAACCGCAGCGCGTTCCTGATCGAATCCATCATGGGAAATAAGATCATAAAAAATTACAACCGCGCCCAGGGCAGCGAGGAAATCTATGCGGATGTCCACGGGCAGAGCGTGGTTCAGTGGATGCGGGTGTTCCGGCGGAACGAGCTGAACACGCCCATCGTGGAACTGTTCTGGAACCTGGGGACCCTGTGCCTGTACGGAGTCTCGCTCTGCCTGATATTAAACGGCGACGCGACGGTGGATGCCGGCCTGGTGGTGGCGTTTACCTCCTACATGACGCAGTTTTCCAGTCCGCTCACGCAGATCGCGCAGATCATTCAGCAGCTCGCGCAGGTGAGTTCGAACCTGGAGCAGGTCTTCGACACCATCGACTACCCGGTGGACATCAAAGACCGGGAGGGCAGCACGGTGCTCACCGACGTGAAGGGCTTCGTGGATTTTAACGACGTAAGCTTTTCCTACGATGAGGGCGTCCCCGTGCTGGAACACGTGAATCTGCATGTGCGTCCCGGCGAGACTGTCGCCCTGGTGGGGCCCACCGGCGCCGGCAAGACGACGATTGTCAACCTGCTGACCCGCTTTTACGATGTGAAGGAGGGAAGCGTTGCCATCGACGGCACCGATGTGCGGGAGGCAACCCTGCAGTCCCTGCGCAGAGAGGTGGGCGTGCTCATGCAGGATCCGTTCCTCTTCAAGGGGACGGTGATGGAGAACATCCGCTACGGCCGGCTGGATGCCACGGACGAGGAGTGTGTGGCGGCGGCGAAGGCCATCTTCGCGGACGAGTTTATCTCGCGCCTCCCGGGCGGCTACGCCCACGAGCTGGACGAGCGCGGCGGCGGGCTCTCCGTCGGGCAGAAGCAGCTGATTTCCTTCGCCCGCATCATTTTAAAGGATCCTTCGGTGGTCATCCTGGATGAGGCTACCAGCTCCATCGACACGGAGACCGAGACGCTGATCCAGCAGGCGCTGGATGTCATTTTAAAAGATAAGACGGCATTTCTGGTGGCCCACCGGCTCTCCACCATCCGCGGCGCGAACCGGATTTTGTACATCGCGAATCGGGGCATCGCCGAGGAGGGAACCCACGAGGAGCTGATGGAGAAGAAGGGACTGTACTATAAGCTGAACTGCCAGGTGGGCGGAAGGCAAAATTGAATGTGAGGTATGGTAATGGAAAAAAGAAAAATGGACAAGCTGGGGATCGAGACATCCCTCCTGGGTTTTGGCTGTATGCGTTTCCCGAAAAATGAGGACGGAAGCATCAACGAGGAGCTCTCCGAGCAGATGCTCGACCTCGCCATGGCCAGCGGCGTAAACTATTATGATACGGCTTACCCGTACCACGACGGCGAGAGCGAGAAGTTCCTGGGAAAAGTGCTGGACAAATATGACCGGGATTCGTATATCCTGACCACGAAGCTGCCGCTCTTTGATATCAGCACGCTGAAGGAGGCGGAGGAAATCTTCGAGGTGCAGATGGAGCGCCTGCACAAGGATTACGTGGACTTTTATCTCCTTCACGCCATGGACGGGAAGAAGTTTCAGACAGTGAAGGAGCTGGGGCTGCTGGACTTCATGGAGCGCCTGAAAAAAGAAGGCCGCATCCGCCACATCGGCTTCTCCTTCCACGATAAATACGAGGCATTTGAGGAAATTCTCACCGGTTACGACTGGGATGTCTGTCAGATTCAGTACAATTACATGGATACGAAGGAAAATCCGGGCGACCGGGGCTACGAGCTTGCCGAAAAAATGGGGATCCCGGTGATCGTCATGGAGCCGGTGCGCGGCGGGCTGCTGGCGGAATTCTCGGAGGACATCGAAGGAAAGTTCCGGGCGGTGCAGCCGGAATTAAGCACGGCCTCCTGGGCACTGCGCTGGGTGGCCTCCCATCCGGGCGTGAAGGTCATCTTAAGCGGCATGAGCTCCATGGAGCAGGTGCAGGACAACCTGAACACCTTCACAAATTATAAGCCCATGACCGAACAGGAGCTGGCCACGGTGGACGATGTGGTGGCCACGCTTCACGCCCGGGTGCAGAACGACTGCACCGGCTGCCGCTACTGCATGCCATGTCCGGCAGGCGTCAACATTCCGCGGAACTTCCGCCTGTGGAACATGTATCACATGTATCGGAAATACCGCGTCGTGCGCGGCCCCTGGGAGCATACGAAGGAGACGGAATTCCCGAAAAACTGTATCGAGTGCGGCCGGTGCGAGAAATACTGCCCGCAGAAGATTCACATCCGCGAGGATTTAAAGAAGGTGCAGAGGGATCTGGACGGGAAGATTTTTCCGTAAACAGTAAATTTCAGCGGCACGCCAGGGAGAGACTGGTATTTTATGACTTCGCAGCGTCATTACGTTTGTCTTTCAATATTATTTTTTTGCTGGCAGTCAAAGCATGAATATTTTGCATGAAAATTACTGGAAAATAAATATAGATGACGATTTTTGTTAAAAATAATAGAAAAAGGTTGCCACGACAGAACCTGAAAGTCTGTGTGGCAGCCTTTTTATGCATACGGGCCACGCAAAAGTGTCGCCTGACGGCAAAACTTCGGAAAATCTTAAGCTTGCGCCGAACACGGCCCTGCCCGATGTACATTTTCATTCCGAAGCGTCCGCAGAGGGAAAACCCGGCTGTTTTGCTCAAAGCTTGTGTGCGATCTTAAATGCAGGTATACCCGCCGTCCACCGGAATGATGGAGCCGTTCACATAGCCCGAAGCCGGGGAAGCCAGGTACAGCGCTGTCGTGTCAAGCTCGCCCTCTTTGCCGTAGCGGGCCACCGGAATAGCGCCCTTCGCGTAGGTTGCAAACCAGTCGGTATCCAGCGTATCCGCCGTAAGCTCCGTCCAGAAATAACCTGGGCAGATGCAGTTCACGGTAATGCCGTCCTTGCCCCACTCGCTTGCCAGACTGCGGGTCAGGTTCACAACGCCGCCCTTGGCCGCATGGTACGGAGCACACGGAGCCGCATTGTTGCCCACCAGACCGTACATGGAAGCGATGTTGATGATGCGGCCGTACTTTGCCGGCAGCATCGCCTGATTTACCACCTCGCGTGCGACGCGGAAGGTGCCGAACAGGTCGATATTCATCTCATTCGCGAACTGCTCGTCCGTGATATCCTGCGCCGGAGCCACTGCGCCGGTGCCGGCGTTGTTGATCAGAATATCGATGCGGCCAAACTTGTCCATGGCTGCCTTTACGGCTTCCTTCACCATTTCCGTGTCAGTGATGTCGCAGCGCACCGGCAGTGCCTGTACACCGTATGTCTTTTCAATTTCCGCGCAAACCTCCTCAATACGATTCTGGCGGCGTGCAAGCGCAACGATGTTGCAGCCCTGATTTGCCAGAGCCTTTGCCATCTGAACGCCGAGCCCGCTTGAACAGCCGGTCACCAGGGCGACCTGTCCCGTCAGATCAAAATAGTTTTTCATGAAATATCTTCCTCCTTTTAAATTCACCGGTCATGTGTTTCGGAACGGAAAACACCCGGTATTATTTATGCAGGGGAGTATAACACGAAAGTTTAGTTTTGTCTAACTGTTTCTGGATAATTCATATTTATGAAAAAAATGTGAAAAATCTGTAGAAAATCATCGGACATTGTGATAATATACGCCCCGTATAAAACGGTATGCAAAATAAAATCAGATATTTTCATAAGTGAGGGGGACAGTCAGAAGATATGATTCCGGAATTACAATATCCGTTTGACGGCGATTACATATTGGCTCATAAGAAAAAGCTGAAAAAACAGCTCCTTTCGACCTGCCCAGGGGGGGTTTCTCATGATTTTATTCCGAAAAAAATCGCGGTTCTTGGCGGGAGTACAACGCACGATATCTGCCTTATTTTGGAACTGTTCCTTTTGAATGACGGGATCCTTCCCGAGTTTTATGAATCAGAGTACAATCAGTATTATCAGGATGCCATGTTTCCGAATCCGGTGCTGGAGGAGTTCTCGCCGGATCTCATTTATATTCACACGACAAATCGAAATATCACACAGTATCCGGAAGTCAATATGACGGCAGAAGAGATTGATGCCCTGCTGGAGGCGGAGACGGAACGCTTTGCCGGCATGTGGGGCCGCCTGGCGGAGGTTTACCGCTGTCCGGTTATTCAGAACAACTTTGAATATCCGGATCATCGCATCCTTGGGAATCTGGATGCGGCGGATATCCACGGCGCGGTAAACTTTGTCACACGTCTGAACCAGAAGTTTTATGAATACGCGCAGACTCACGAAAAGTTTTACATTCACGATATCAATTATATTTCTTCCTGCTACGGCCTGGACCGCTGGTCGGACCCGTTTTACTGGCACATGTATAAATATGCCTGCGCGGTACCGGCCATCCCGACGCTCGCGTTCAATCTGGCGAGGATCGTCCGGGCAATTTTCGGGAAAAATAAGAAAGGCTTTGTGACCGATCTGGATAACACGCTGTGGGGCGGCGTTGTCGGGGACGACGGCGTGGAAGGGCTGGAGATCGGGCAGGAAACCTCCATGGGGCAGGCGTACGCGGAATTTCAGTCCTACCTGAAAAAACTTAAAGGACTGGGTCTCATCTTAAATGTGGATTCCAAAAACGATGAGGAAAATGCGCTGGCGGGCTTAAACCACCCCTCCGGGGTGCTGCGTCCGGAGGATTTTATCATTGTCAAAGCAAACTGGGAACCGAAAGACCGGAACTTTGCGGCCATCGCCGAAGAGCTGAATCTGCTGCCGGAGAGCCTGGTGTTTCTGGACGACAATCCGGCAGAGCGGGCGATCGTGTGCGGGCAGCTGCCGGGCGTTTGCGCGCCGCCGCTTGACCGGGTGGAAAACTATATCCGGCTGATCGACCGCGGGGGTTACTTTGAAACGATCAGTCTCTCGGCGGACGACCGAAAGCGAAACGCCATGTACCGGGAAAACGCGGAGCGAAAGAAGCTGCAGGCCTCTTTTGCTTCCTATGAGGAGTACCTGCTCTCCCTTGAAATGACGGCGCAGATCCGGCCTTTCGAGCCTGTCTACATGGCGCGCATCGCGCAGCTCACCAACAAGAGCAATCAGTTCAACCTGACCACCAGACGGTGCACGCAGGATGAGATCGAACGAATGGCGCAGAGCCCGGAATACATCACGCTCTACGGAAAGCTGGAAGACCGGTTTGGAGACAACGGCGTCGTGACGGTGGCTGCAGGCCGGATTCACGGCGATGAGCTGGATATGATACTCTGGCTCATGTCCTGCCGCGTCCTGAAACGGGATATGGAATATGCCATGATGGATGTTCTGGTGAGCCGGGCACGCACGGCGGGAGTAAGGCAGATCAACGGATTCTACTGCCCGACGGCGAAAAACGGGATGGTGAAGGACTTTTATGCGCTGCAGGGCTTTGAAAAAGTTCGCGAGGCGGAGGACGGCAGTACTGCATGGAAACTGTCTGTCGATGATTATGAGCCGAGAAACCACGTCATTCGAGTGCGGGAAGACTGAAAAACAGCGGAGAAAAAAACTCAGAATCTGAGTGAGAAACCCATTCTGTGTTTGAAAGAACCAAAGAAATTGCAGAGAAAAAACGTTTTCGAAGAAACGGCAAAAATTGCAGAGAGAAAACCGCTTTCGAAGAAACGGCAGAAATTGCGGAGAAAATCTGTTTTTAAAAGAACGGCAGAAATTGAAAGAGAAAAGAAGCTTGGAAAAACGAAAAAGTTAAGAAGAAAAAGCGCTTTTTGAAATGGAGGAAAACAAGATGACAAGAGAAGAAGTTTTTGCGGGAATGAACGAAGTATTTCGCGATGTATTTGACGATGATGAGATCACGGTGAATGACGAGACCACATCTGCCGATATCGAGGACTGGGACAGCCTCGAGCATATCAATCTGATCGTCGCCATCGAGAAGAAATTCGGGATGAAGTTCAATATGGGTCAGGTGACGACCATGAAAAACGTCGGCGAGATGGCGGATATTATTCTGGAGAAGATATCCTGAGTAAAGTAAAAGCCTGAGCTGGTGAAAAAAACGGAAAAGATGAAAAGCACCTGAGCAGATGAAAAGGTAAAAAAATGAGTAGCTGAAAGGCCGGAGAGGATGAACGAAAATCCTGACAGGCGAATCAGAAGAATGTGCACCTAAAGGCAGGGAAAAAATAACTGGATAAGATAGGAAAAGGGGCGGGAAGCAGCGATGGAACTGATATCGATACAAACAGCAATTCTTGTGATTCTGGCAGTCTTTGCCGTTCGGTTCTTGCCGAAAAAGGCAAGGGATATCGTCCTGGCTGCACTGACTGTTTATGTACTTTACAAAAACAACAGTATCGTCAATTTCCTGATCACTCTGGCTATCCTGGCTGCGATATACGGGGCAGGCAATTTGATCGCAAAAGGCAGGCGGGGACGCCTGATTTCGTGTCTGGCTGTCATCGGCCTGGTGGCGGGGATGATATTCTGGAAATACAGCGGATTTTTTATCAATATCATCAATTCCGTCACAAACCTTGCGGGAAAACAGAGCTGTTTGTCTGAGACTGCGATTACGTCTCCGTTCGGGATTTCCTACGTTTTTCTCATTCTGATTTCCTATGTTCTGGGTGTATACTGGGGACTGACAGAGCCGGTGCGGAATATTTTTTGTTTTGTGCACACGGTGGCATTCTTTCCGCTCTGGAACATGGGACCGATCCCGGGAGCGGAGGATTTAAAGAACGAAGGGGAGCCATGCGTCACATATGATTCCCTGCGCAGCGGGTTCTGCCGCATCCTCTGGGGGATTTTTAAAAAGCTGGTGATCGCCGAGAGGTGCGCGGTCATCGTAAATGAGATCTATGGGAATCTGGCACAGTACGGCGGCCTGTATGTCTTTCTGGGAACGCTGCTGTTTGTGCTGCAGCTCTACGCAGAATTTTCCGGCGCCATGGATATTGTGCTGGGCATTGCGGAAATGATTGGGAAAAAGCTGCCGGAAAACTTTGATCGCCCGTTTTCCGCCGTCACGATCTCCGATTTCTGGAGGCGCTGGCACATTACGCTGGGAGAATGGCTGCGAAACTTTGTCCTGTATCCGATTCTGAAATCGGGCCTGTTTCAGAAATACGGGGCATGGTTAAAAAAGCACTTTGGAAAGAAGACATCCAAAAAAGTTGTCACCTACACCGGCCTGTTCATCTCCTGGTTTCTGATCGGCCTGTGGCACGGCAACAACTGGAGCTATATCTTTGGTGTCGGCATATATTACTGGATACTGATCGTCGCAAGCGAGCTGGCGCAGCCGCTCTTTGGAAAAATGTGCGCTCTGCTGCATATAAATAAAAAAAGCCGGGGATATCTGGTGTTTGCCAGAGTGCGCACGCTACTGCTCTTTACCTTCGGAACAGTGTTTTTCCGCTCCGGCAGTATGGCGGTGGCGATGGAAGCTCTGAGTGCCATGGTTCACTCTTTCCGACTCAGCATCCTCTGGGACGGCTCCCTGCTGAACCTGGGGCTGGAGCCGGCGGAGCTGGGTATTCTGGCACTGGGAGTTCTTTTGATGTATCTGGTTTCGAAGATTCAGGAAAAAGAATCCGTGAGCGCGTGGCTTGCCGCAAGGAAAACAGCGGTGCGCTGGGCGGTTGTTTACGGTCTGATTTTTGGAGTATTAATCTTTGGCTGTTATGGACTGGATTTTGAGGCGGCATCCTTTATTTATCAGGGATTCTAAAACTTCGTTTGATACGGAAACGGTTCGGAATACCATGGATCGTTCCGAAGTCAGTACGTAAAGCACATGAGTTCCGCTGAGCAGAATTTCGTGACAGTTTACTTTGAAAAAGTCATTTCCTCACAGAGTACGGAAAGCAAATTTCCGGACTCTGTGAGGAAACGAGAGGCGTTAACTTCGACTCTTGTTTTGGATGTCATCCGATCTTAAAGCTGCGCGAAAAAGGAGGATAATGGGAAGTAAAAAGAAGAAGAAAAAGAAAGAGCCAAAAGGATTTCTGTTGTGGCTTGTCCCGCTGATTATGGTTCTCTTTCTGGTCATAGAGGTATTTGGTCTGCACTTTGTGACGAAATACTATAAAGAATACATGGAAGCCAGGTCGGAGGAAAATCAGACCGGAACCGCAGAGGTACAGAGCGAGTTCACAGTCCAGGCGGAGACTGTGGAGCCGACGACGCAGCAGGAGGAAACGACGACTGAAACGACGACTGTAACGGCGACCGAACGGGAGTGGGACGGCGAGTTTGTCGGCACAGATAACGGCGACAATACCTTCACTATCACCTGGACATCTGATTTCGCCGATTACTTTGAAGTACAGAAGTATGACTCTGACCGGCTTATGTGGGAAACAGTCAATATTATTTTCCGGTCCGGTGAAGAGGATGATCCGGTGGAAGAAGATTCTCTGACGGAGGGTGCGGAAGCCACCGCGGAGGAAGGAACATCATCCGGTGCGGCCGGAGTAACGGGTACTTCGGGGGTTGGTTCCGTGTCGGAAGACGGTACCTTTACTTATGAGACGCCGCAGCTGGAACCTTTCAGGGAAATCCGTTACCGTGTGCTTGCGGAAGACACGGATTCCTACGCGATCTCAGCGACGCTGATCTGTGAAACGGAGGAGTGCGCCGTTTCTTCGATCGTGTGGCCGGTGGAAGACCTGGACGCTTACACAACCTCCTCGGGAAATACGAAAGCGGGAAACGTGACGACTCTGAAGGCTTACCTTGTCGTGGAGGAAGCGGACGGAAGGTTCGGTGTGGCGGTAGGCGATGACATATGGTATATCGACAGCAATTACTGCATGATTAATCTGCCGGATTATATCGGCGATCTGTGTGAATATGATATCGTCAGCAGTTATTCCAACATAAACAGGGTTCACGGGTATGATATCCCCGGGGTTACCGGGACGGTGGTGCCGGGCTATGAAAACGTGAGCCTGGAAGGAAACGAATATCTGGTTCCGCTGCTCTATCCGACGGCACAAAAGCTGGTTGCGGCTGCACAGAGCGCGAAAGAGCAGGGGTATCATTTAAAAATATACGACTCATATCGCGGAAACGTATCGACGGTATTTCTCTATGAATCCGTCCTGGCGATCCTGGATGATCCGATTTCGGAAACGGACAATCAGCAAACCTACCGCGATGTAATGATCGGCAGCTCATCATGGTCGCTTTCAAGTTTCCTGGCAAAGGGGCGTTCCATGCACAATCTTGGGATAGCGGTGGACCTGACTCTGGTGGATGATTCCACGGGAAAAGAAGTTGCCATGCAGACGCAGATCATGGATATCAGTCATTATTCCGTGACCAGCGAAAATAATGATATGGCGAATTTCCTGCGCGACATCATGGTGGAGGCCGACTTCGGCACACTCTCTTCGGAGTGGTGGCATTTCCAGGATAACGAGGCCAGAGACAGCATGAATCTGCCTACGCTGACATCCGGCGTGAGCGGGCTGGAAGAATAAAAGGATGTCTTTGAGAGTTACTGATTCGCGGTTTTTTAGAAAACAAACTGTGATACCGGGAGAAAAGTAATGGCACCACGGATCGCTTCGCGCTATGCGCTTTCGCAATCCTGAAACATTCGGATTCTGATTATTTCTGACTTATTTTGGGTCAGAAATGGCTGCAACCCCATGTTTTGTGGGTTCCAACCTCATGAATTCGGAAGCAAGCTTCCGATTCATGAGCTTTTGATTCTGGTATCATACTGATAGATGAGGAGGGAGTACCTATGAAGAAACTAACCACTTTTTTTCGAAGTAAGGGAGGCGTCATCTGCATCATCGTTGCAGCAGTCCTGCTTGTCGCCGGCGGCACGGCGTTCGGAGCTTATGAATACTGGCTGTATCAGCAGCCAAAGTTCCACGATGTGACCATCGAACTCGGCACGGACGCTGTCAGCATCAGCGATTTTATGACAGAGTACGCGAAGTCTGCAAAGTCCACCTTTGTCACGGATGTGTCTACGGTAGACCTCAACGAGACGGGCGACATATCGCTTGTCCTCGCCCACGGGAAAAAAGAGGAAACGGTAACATTACATATCATTGACACGACGGCGCCGACCGTGGAATTCGTCACCACGCTGACCGAAACCCTCGATTATGAGCCGGATCCGGCAGATTTTGTCGTGAGCGTGAAGGATTTCGCGCCGACGACGATCACCTTTGCGGACGAAACGGAAGAAAGGGGAACAGCGGATGATGACGCGGCCACCGCGACGGATGCCGAGTCAGAGACAACGGAAGAAGTGTTATCTGAGTACAATGCGGCCGGCTTCACGGCAGATTTTGCGGACAAGATATTCACCGTTCTAGTCACGGATGCCAGCGGAAATGTGACGAGTGCGGAATGCGAGCTCCACTATGAATGGATCATCTCCTCCTGGACAATGGAACTGGGCGAGACTGTTTCCAAGGAAGATCTGCTGATCAAGGCAGATGTGGGTGCGGAGCTTATCGCCGATGAGGATATCGAGGCGATCAACACCGGCGGCGCCGGAGAGTATGTGGTCGCCAGCACGCTTGGAGAGCGCACGGAGGAGTGCACCGTGACGGTGCAGGACACAGTCGCACCGGAGCTGACTCTGCAGGAGATCCACATTTACTCGAACGAGACGGCGACTCTGGAGGATTTTGTCGTCTCATCCTATGATATATCGGGCGACGTGGAGCTTCGCCTCATGTCGGATCTGCCGATCGGGGTGGTCGGCATTTATACCGTCACTGTTGAGGCGGAGGACATGAACGGCAACATCACATCAGTGGACACGGTGTTTGAGGTGAAGGCGGACGACATTGCCCCTGTGATCTCCGGGCTTACCGACATTTCCCTTTATGAGCATGCCGACGCACCGAACTACACCAGAGGTGTGAGCGCTTCGGATAACATCGACGGCACGCTGGAGTTTACCTATGACGCGTCGGCCGTGGATCTGGATACGGCCGGAACTTACTACGTTATTTACACGGCATCGGACATGGAGGGCAACGTGGCGGAGGAAAAGCGGAAGGTCACGGTACTGAAGGATGAGGATCCGCCGGTTTTCTCCGGACTAAGCACGATCACGAAATATCAGGGAACTGCGGAACCGAACTATACCAGCGGTGTGTCCGCCACGGACAATGTAGACGGTTCTGTTTCATGGACGTACGATGCCGGAAGTGTAAACATGAACGTGGTCGGAACTTATTATATTACCTACACGGCATCCGATAAAGAAGGAAATGTGGCCAGTGTCACCCGCAAACTCGTAGTGAAGAAGGATGATGTGGCACCGGAAATCAGCGGCCTTACCAGCATATCCCTCAAAAAAAATGCGGACAAGCCGGATTATCTGAGCGGTGTGTCTGCCACGGACAACATTGACAGTTCCGTTACCGTTACCTATGACGACAGCTCCGTAAATTACAGCAAAACCGGAACTTATTATGTGGTATATAAGGCGACGGATACGGCAGGGAATACGGCGACAAAAAAGAGGAAGGTTACGATCGTTCACAATTCGGACGACACGGCTTCGCTGGTGGCTTCCATCGCAGACGAACTCAGCGCCGATGCGGTGGAAATCAAGAAATATGTAAAGAATAACATTTCTTACAGCCATAATGACGGCGGGGACGATCCCGTCTGGTATGGTTTCACCAATAAAACGGGAGACTGCTATGTCCACGCACTTTGCCTGCAGGCACTCCTGGAATACAAGGGATTCGAGACGCAGCTGATCTGGACGACCTGCAAGACACATTACTGGATCATCGTGAAGGTGGACGGAACCTGGTGGCATATTGACGCTACGCCGGGTACACAACACCAGAAATACTCCGGCCTTATGACGGATGCGCAACGCCTTTCCACGCTGAGCGGACGCACGTGGGATACAAGCCTTTGGCCGTCCTGCGGGTGACATGGAGCGAATGAAATTCTCTGTGTAATGTACAGTTTCCTTTTGCGGAAAATGTGACATAAATCTGTAAAATGACTCGGATGTCAAAAAACGGTTCACGGGCATGAAGTCTTCTTTCCGCTGACATATGCATATGCCGGTGGGGAAGACTTTGCGATACCTGAACCAAAGCTGAAAGTGGAGAGAGAAACCGGAGGGCGAACATATGAGTGAAAGGGGCAGCGAAAACCTGAAAGAAGATACGGACGGAGATCTGGAAAAAAATGAGGGTGGAAGCCTGAAAGAGAGTGACGGTGAAAGTACGGATGATGACAGGCGCCTGAAAGAAAACGAAAGTCTTCCGAAAGCGGATGAGATTGCCGACCGAAAATACGAGGACGGAAGGACGAAAGAAAGAGCGAAGAACGGCGGGAAAAACTGCCGCCGTCTTCCGGCCTGTGTGGCGGCCCTCCTGCTGTTTCTGGTGCTGTTCGCCTTCTTTACCCGTCTGCTGGAGCCAAAATACGCGACAGAACTGGAAGAAGGCAGCATGATTTCCGAATATTATGCGGAAACTACCGGACATGATGTGATTATCCTGGGGGACAGTGAGGTATATTCAAATTTTTCTCCTCTGGAGATGTACCGTGAGGCAGGGATCACCGCCTGGGTGCGCGGTTCGCCGCATCAGCTGATCTGGCAGTCTTATTACATATTGGAAGAAACATTCACCTATGAAACACCGCAGGCGGTGGTACTGAATGTCAGGGCCATGATTTATCCGGAACCGATCAGCGAAGAGTATAACCGGTTAACCATTGATTATATGCGGTGGTCGCCTTCAAAAGTGGGGATTATACTTGCTTCCATGACATCGGAGGAAAGTTTTCTGTCCTATGTATTTCCGCTGTTGCGTTACCATTCCAGATATTCCGAACTGACAGAAGAAGACATTGCATACTTTTTCACGGACAACAGCAGCACATGGAACGGCTATCAGATGAATAAGGGCGTTCAGGCAATGGAGACTCTGCCGACAGAACGCCTTCTGGCAGATTACAGCTTCGGGGATGTGTGCGTGGAATATCTCGACAAAATCCGCGAGCTGTGCGAGGAACACGGCACGGAGCTGATCCTTGTGAAGGCGCCGGGAGTTTACCCCTACTGGTACGACGGCTATGAGGAGCAGATCGTGGAATACGCAGATACCTATGGATTATCCTACTATAATTTCCTTGCGGCTGCGGAGGAGATCGGCATAGATTACAGCACGGACACCTGGGATGCCGGGCTGCACATGAATCTTGCAGGGGCTACAAAGCTCTCGGATTATTTTGCACGGATCCTGGCGGAAGAGCACGGAATACCTGACCGCAGCGGTGAAGAAGAGATCGCCGGGATGTACGAAGCAAAGCTGGAACTTTACGACCGGGCTGCGGCAGAAGAATAAAAGGAGGCAATGAAGACAATGAAAGCAGTGAAAAAAGTGGTGGTAGTAATGACAGTTGCTGTAATGTTCGCATGTCTTGCGGCCTGCGGAGACAGCAGCGAGGAAAATTCGCAGGTGATCACCAGAGATACATCCGGAGATGATGCAACTACAACGGCGGCAGACACGACAGATGATGCGAACGATGGCAGCGGAGAAGATGCGGAAAACGCTGCGGATGAGGCATTCTCCTTTGTGACGGACGGCGTAACGCTCACACCGGGTACGATCCTGGATTTGAGCGGTATGCCGGACGCGAATGATATCTATACGGTTCAGAGCTGTGCAATCGAAGGAATGGACAATGTATATATGTACGATGCCTTTGAACTGACTGCTTTTGAGGAAGACGGAGTGGAAACTATCTATTCCGTCTATTTCACCGATGCGAACATCACCACACCGGAGGGGCTGGCGCTTGGTGACGATGTAAGTCTGGTGACGGAGCTGTACGGAGACGATTATGAGGGCGACGATACGCAGATTACCTACACGAAAGGAAATACCGAGCTGGTGATCCTGCTTCAGGATGACGTGGTGATCAGCATCGAATATCTTATGGTGTTGGAGTAATAGAAACGCTTCAAATCAAAAGCAGCTTCTAACGACATGCATATGTCAGCGGAAGAAAGGCTGTATGAAGCAAGCCGATTTCACACCGGAATTAAAACCTGAGGAAAGCAAGATGCAAAAGTTAAAGTTTCATCATATTGGCATTGCCACAGAGGATATCGCTCTCTCGCAAAAGGAAATCGAGAATCATTTTAGCGTAGCTTCCGTTTCGGACACGGTTTTTGATCAGAACCAGAATGCATATCTTTGCATGATCACACTGGACGACGGATACAGAATGGAACTGGTTCAGGGCGAGGTCGTCAGAACACTGGTGAAGAGACAAAGGTATTTGTATCATACCTGTTATACCGTGGAAGACATAGACGAAGCGATCGGCGAACTGCTGGAAGAAGGTTATTTTCAGATCTCCGAACCAAAAGAAGCTGTTCTTTTCCATAACAGAAAAGTGGCATTTTTGTCCGGAAAACTGGGAATGATCGAATTATTGCAGAGTGACAGTGCGATCGCAAAGCCATAAACAGCAAAAACCAGGAACGACAAGACCGATTGGATGCGCTTAATCCTGATCAGAGAAAGGAGCGCACCAATCGGTTATTTTCGTTTGACAAATAGCAAAGTTAACGCCACGAAAGCCGCGATTCCTGGCTTATTCACGGTCGCCGCCCTCGAACGCGCAAAAACTTTGTCGATAAATTTCATTGTAACATGATATTTCACGAAGTTTCTGCTCATTATGGGAGGCGGCTGTTGCACAGTCATCCTTAAGTGAGCCGAAAAAGTTTTGAAAAAAAAGTTTTGAAAAAAGTAAAAAAAGTGGTTGACAAATCCTTTGCTCTGCTGTATTATAGCTAAGCTTTCGCGAGGGAACGAAAACAAAGAGGTTTCCACCCGAGCAAAACAAAGAACTTTTCTCTGATTTCCTGATTCTGACGTTGGTTCT
>JAJQBQ010000043.1:0-2527 GCA_021203205.1 Lachnospiraceae bacterium
AAAAATGTGTCCAGATCATCCAGATAATTTTCAAACAGCTCCTGCACCTGACGGCTTGCCCGGTTGAAATCAATCAGAATGCAGGATTTAAAGTTCTCTCTGGCAAACTTTTCGGCAATGTAGCTCTTCCCGACCCGCCTTGCCCCGTCGATCAGCAGCGCAGTCTGTCTGGAACGCCTCTTCCATTCGAGCAATGTATCATATATTTTTCTTCGCATAAGGGCCTCCATTTCGGATGTGTGAACCGGCTTTCCTTCCTGGTGATGCCAGCAAAGCGGGCATGCGGTTTTCGTGTGGGGTTACTGTATACGTAGTGTCCGAATATTAACTTTAGGTATTATACATGAGAGTTGGCACAAATTCAAGATTATCATTTGTATGATTTTGCACATTTTCAAGATTATTGTATGATCTAATTTGCACCTATTCCAGATTATTGTGTACATCTATTTGCACCAAAACATGATTATTGTATTCTTCAATCTGCACCAAGACAAGATTATCAATGTGGTCCCTGTAAAATCGCTCCGCTTTCGTTTACACAAGATTACCTGTTGATTCTTTCGATTTCCCGCATATAATAAATGAAGCATGTGACAGGTATGCAAATGAAAAAGGCTCTGGAATTTCTTTCAGGAGTTTCCTGCAAAAGAAGCAAAAGTTCCATTGACTGACAGAAACCTTTTTTCTGTTACAATGTTGATAGAGGATAGCGGCGATGACCAGCTATCGCGGTGATGAAGCAGTTGACTGTGTCGGAATGCAGCCATCTGTGAAGCCAGCCCGTGGGTTATGCGATTACCACAAGCCGACTAGATTCTCTGGAGTCGAATGAAAACGCTTGAATAAGAGCCTTGCGATGGCAAGGCTCTTATCTTTTCTTACATATTTCATCACAGGGATGTAAAATTCTATATGATCGTCTGACTCTAACAAATAATACATCTTCGTCTGGTAGTGGTAGTTCTGATAGTACTTGAGGTCGCAAATTGCGGCCTCAAAAGGCATCCATATGATACTATTACATAGCAGTAATTCTGCTTCCATTAATTTACATCCCCGGCAAACACATTGCCTCCGACTTCACCACATGTGACACAATCCCCGGCAGACACGTTACCTCCGACATCACCGCAGACTACACTTTCGCCAGCAGATACATTGCCTCCGACATCATCGCAGGTTACTCCATCGCCCGCTGCCGCATCGCCTCCGACATTGCCGCAGACTATTTCATCGCCCGCTGCCACATCGCCTTCCACATTTTCACAAACCACCCCGTCCCCGGCATACACATCGCCGCCTACATCCTCACAGGTTACGGCGCCCCGTGCCGTCACGTTTCCACGTATGGTACTGTCTGAAATCGTCACGGCAAAATCGCTGTAGACATCCAGCACACGACCTGTATAGTGAAACTCAATCTTCAATTTCTCCTGAAGATATGGGTCCTGACCGTCGTCTGCACAGATTTTTCCGTCCTTAAGATCCTTGATTTTCTGCCAGTGATCCTGCCCGTTCACGTACTTTTCATCATCCCTGCTGTGGTCGACTTCCTGATGCCCCTGATACGTGCGGCCAACAAAAAGCACTGCCCGCAGCCTGCCGTCATCCTTCCAGGGAAGTTCGCCATCCACAATCTTTACTCCGTTCTCCGTTGCGATACCCTTTGACGCATTTCCTTCTGCCGCTTTCTCATCTGCCGCGTCACCCCCTGTCTCACTCCTGGCGGAATTGGATTCGCGTCCGAAGAGTTCGTCAAGAGAAATCCCGAACTGATCCGCAATCTCCGGCAAAAGCAGCACATCCGGGCAGCAGATTCCCGATTCCCACTTTGAAACTGCCTGATTGCTCACTCCCAAAACCTGCGCCAGCATTTCCTGTGTCCAGTTCCGTTCTTTCCTTAAGAGTGCAATCTTTCTTCCTAAATCCGTGTTTTCCATAATCGCTTCCTTTCTGGTTGAATATGAAGGCACCAGGGGCGATAAGCTCTAAAGTTAGAGCTTCCGCATTGAAACTAAAGAGCCGACCCCCGTGGTGTCCCCGGTTTAATTTGTCTTCCCGCCCGACAAGCCACCTTCCCGTACCATAGGGCTTTCGTGTGATTATCCTACCAGAGCGGAGTTTTCAAAGCAATGACGGATTAGTTGGAATCCTTCCAACCAGTGGTTGAATCATATCTGTAGGAATCAAATGTATTCCTGTTGATAAATATTGGGATAATTCCTTATTCCGATTCCCCGGCTTTTTATGCTGTGCTCTTTACTGCTTTTATCTTTGACACTTTTGCTTTCGTTGTTTATACTTTCTCGCTTTTATCTTCATCGCATTTTTGTCTTCGTCGCTTTTATTTCGCCGCTTTTTTAGTAGAATCACTCACTTTTTAGCTTATGTCTTTGACCCTTCTATCTTCATCGCCTTTATCTTTGGCACTTTTATCTTTGACGCTTTTATCTTCAACACTTTTGTCTTCGATACTTTTGTCTTCGATACTTTTGTCTTCGATACTTTTGTCTTCGATACTTTT
>JAJQBQ010000043.1:2627-52666 GCA_021203205.1 Lachnospiraceae bacterium
GATACTTTTGTCTTCGATACTTTTGTCTTCGATACTTTTGTCTTCGATACTTTTGCCTTCGATACTTTTATCTTCGATACTTTTGTCTTCGATACTTTTATCTTCGATACTTTTGTCTTCGTCAATTTTTCCGAAACTCAAGCGTAGGAACCGTTCTTTCCGGCTCAACCTCTCCTCCACAACTGGCTCCGCCCTCCCGTATTAAATATGTTCATAACTCCACTGCCGGATCTTTCGCCGATATTTATCAGATGAAACATTTTGCCGACACCGGCAAATCATTCATTGCAAAATGGCCCAGGCTATCATTTCCCCTGTAAGCCCGCGATCCTCTGCGCAATTTTCAAATAACCTGCCTCTCCCTTTCGAACGATCATATAAAATGTAACGTTGGCTTCTTCATCCGAGACCGGCACAACCGCCCTGCCATTCACAAAATTCATGTCCACCGCAAGGTTCGTGACGAAATAGGGCAGCGTAAATGTCTGTGCCAGCTCGCGGAACTCAAAGTCATCCGTCTGCACCAGGAACCGGGAGGCAGGCATTTTCTTACGGCACAGGTCACTCCAGAAACCGATGTCTGATTTTAACAGACAATTGTAGCCGTTCAGCATTTCCAATGTGACAGACGGCTGTCCTGCCAGCGAATGGTCAGGCGGCAGGCAGACGGAAAGCTCTTCACGGATCAGCGGAATGCTTTCAACCTCATCATCCTCTGCCGGGAAGGGAAGAATGCCGATCTCACAGGTTTTATCCTTCACCTGACTTAAGATCGCCGGGATTTCCGTGAGCCTGGAAGAGATGGTTTTCTCCGGAAACTGTTCTGAAAGCGCCGGCAGCAGGCTCCAGAGCGGGGCAGGTGCACAGGATTCCACCAGAATGGTACGTTTGCTTATGTCAAACTGGCGCACCTGCGCCACCGCATTCTTCGCGGCCGCAAGAAGCTCATCGGCATATTCCACCGCTTTTTGCCCGGTTTCATTAAGTGCAAGGCGGTTCTTCCCATGGAAAAACAGGGAGACTCCGAATTCTTCCTCCAGATGCTGCATGGTGCGTGTGAGTGTGGGCTGAGAGATATGCAGTTCTTCCGCCGTTTTTGATAAAGTTCCATACCGCGCGAATGCGGACAGCTGTTCCAGTTCGTACAGATTTAACATGACTTGTTCTCTCCCTGATTTTCATGCTACTGAGACAAAAGCATGACATCATTGACTCCAAAATTCGGAGCCAATGCGAAGCATTTCGTCCATATCTCAGGAAGCAACTTCAAAACTTCCTGATTCAGGTGCCCAATGCATGCAAATGTCGGCAAAAAATTTTCAGTCACTGACGGATTTCCCTGACCATTTCACTATTCAACTCATGAATAGCAGTTTTTGATATTGCTATTGTACATTCTTTTTCTTCCGTTGTAAACTTTAAAACGTAATCAGACAAAATTTTCTGATTTGCAGACACGAGGAGGTATTATCATGAATTATGTAACATTGAACAACGGAGTAAAAATGCCCCAGCTTGGCTACGGTGTCTACCAGACTCCTCCGGAGGAGACGGAGCGCTGCGTACTGGATGCCATTTCCGTCGGCTACCGCTCCATCGACACGGCGCAGGCTTACTACAACGAGGGAGGTGTCGGCGCGGCGATTTCAAAATGCGGGCTTCCGCGCGAGGAATTGTTTATCACCACAAAAGTATGGATCAGCAACGCCGGATACGACAAGGCGAAGGCTTCCATCTCAGATTCCTTAAAAAAGCTGCACACGGATTATATCGACCTGCTTCTGATTCATCAGCCATTCAGCGATTATTACGGAACCTACCGGGCGATGGAGGAAGCTTACCGGGACGGAAAGGTGCGGGCCATCGGCGTATCGAACTTTTATCCAGACCGCTTCATTGATATCGCAAACTTCTGCGAAATCGTTCCGGCGGTCAATCAGGTGGAGACCCATCTGTTCTGGCAGCAGAAAACGGCAAAGACCGTGATGCAGAAATACGGAACGCAGATCGAGTCCTGGGGGCCATTCGCGGAAGGGAGGAACGATTACTTCAACAACCCCGTTCTGAAAACTGTGGCATCCAGACACGGCAAAACTCCTGCACAGACGGCACTCCGCTTCCTGCTCCAGAGCGGCGTGGTGGTGATCCCAAAGTCCACCCATAAGGAGCGCATGATTGAAAACTTCGATGTGTTTGATTTCGAGCTGGATGCGGCGGACATGGCGGATCTGGAATCCCTGGATACTGCGCAGAGCCTGTTCTTCTCCCACTATGATCCGCAGACGGTGGAGTGGTTTATGACGCGAAATAAATAGTGGCACAGTTTCTATGGCCGCAGCTTCGCAACAGCGACATCCGGCGGTTCATGACGTATGCGAAATAACCAGTGACACAGGTGTCAAAAATCAGCTCACGGATTATGGAAAGACTTTTGACCCTTGAAACAATAACAAGCATAAAAAGGTCATGCGCCCGAATCGTTACGTTCAGGTTCATGACCTTTTTACATGTAACACCGACCATTTTGCCAACACCGGCAAGATGGTGTTGAGGTCTTATAGTAATGTCAAGAGAAAATCTTCTATATTACATTTCCGTTCTTATAAATTTATAAACTCGGCTTATCTTAATGCACACAAAAAAAGCAGCCATGAAAGACTGCTTTTTTGAAATGCAAACTATGCTCTAATCCTCCGCTTCCTCCATCTCCTCCATCAGCCGCATCCCCGCCGTATCCGTGACCGGAAGAGAGAATACTATGCTCCGCGCCTTTGAATCCAGCCCGGCCTTATCCATGATGGCGCGCATGATATCATTTTTCTGGCTGCTCTTTACCACGATAAAGAGCATATCCTTCTCCGGCACCAGCGTGACTCCCAGAAACTGCTCTGCTTTATCTGTGCCTGTACCCCGGGCATGGATGACCGTGCCGCCCGCCGCGTGTACTTCCCGCGCCGCATCCATGATCATGTCTGTGTAGCCCTGGTTGGCGATGACTGTCAGAAGTTCGTATTTCGTCTCTTTCAAGGTTGATTCCTCCCCTTTCTTAAATTCCTGCCCGTTGATAAGGTAATTTAACGCCTTTTTCCCGCCGATGCTCGAAAGCGGCACCAGGAAGGCAATGCCCACCCCCGGCACGTCGATCTGCATCTGCGCGCGCAGCGCCCGCTTGGTCTTCTTCCAGGCATCATCCGTCACCACGTGAAAGAGGACACCTTTCTCGCTGCCGTCCAGACCGAAATAGTCGAGGATTTCGCTGGAAGCTGTGCCCATGCCCAGTGTGATACAGGATACAGTCAGCCCCTGGGCGTTGTAAAAGTCCGTAAAATGGTTAATTCGGTTGCGGTTGATGATGGTCACCATCAGATAGAGACTGCTCATAAAATCCCCTTCTTCATTAAACGTTCGTATTAATTCGTTCCGGTTACACTCGTTCACATATTTACATTGAATCCTGCACCTGACAATACATGTTAATCCGTATCAGTGCGAAAGACTACATATTATATCCGAGAACTGAAAAACGATTTTTCGGACAACTCCGGGAACATGATATTACAAATTTCCCAGTGCAATGTGTCCGCACACGCTTCATCATACCTGTAACTGTATCATTCCTATTGCATCCAGATACTCACAGCTCAATAATCGCATCCTCCGCATACGCTTCCAGCCCATCGTACACAACGCTCTCGCCGGCCTTTCCTCTGCCCAGCTTTATCTTGTACACCAGCCCCTGGATCTGGATGGTGATGAGCGGGGTCATGGCGACCATCGCCACCACGCCGAAAGCATCCGAGACCAGGTCGCCGCCCACCGCGTAGCAGGCGCCCTGCGAAAGAGAAAGCAGAAAGGTGGCCGTCATGGGCCCGGAGGCCACGCCGCCGGAATCGAATGCCACCGCCGTAAAGATATTCGGCACGATAAAGGACAGAATGATCGCCACCGCGTATCCGGGGATCAGGAAATACAGGATCGGGATACCCGTCAGCGCCCGCAGCATGGCGATGGCGGTGGAGACCGCAACGCCCGCCGAGAGGCTGCGTCCCATGCTCTCCGCCGAGATGGCACCGTTCGTGATCTCCTCCACCTGATGATTCAGCACGTAGACCGCCGGCTCCGCCTTTACGATAAAGTAGCCGATCAGCGCCCCCAGCGGGATCAGCAGCCACCGGTAACTCTGCCCGGCGATCACCTGACCCAGATAACTTCCCGCCGGCATGAAGCCCACGTTCGCGCCGGTCAGGAACAGCACCAGCCCCACGTAGGTGTAGACCAGCCCCACGAGGATCTTCGTAAGGGTGCGCCCGGTGATCCGCAGCGCCAGGACCTCAAACACACCGAAGAACAGCACCACCGGCAGCATGGACATGGCGATCTCCCGCAGGTATTCCGGAATCTCCTCTAAAAACAGTTTCGTCAACTCCACGGAGTCCCCGATCTCCGGGATGGCGGAAAGGGCGTAGTCGGAACTCTCCGGCGAATAGATGATGCCCAAAATCATGACCGCGATCACCGGCCCCACCGAGCAGAGCGCCACCAGACCGAAGCTGTCGTCCGACGCGCTGCTGTCGCTTCGTATGGAGGCGATACCGACACCCAGCGCCATGATAAATGGCACCGTCATAGGGCCGGTGGTCACGCCGCCCGCATCGAAGGCGATAGAGCGGAACTCCTCCGGGACAAAACATACAAGCACAAAAACGAGACCGTAGCAGAAAATCAGCAGCGGTCTCAATGGAATTCCGAGTAAAATACGCAGCAGTGCAACCACAAGAAAAAGGCCCACCCCCAAGCTCACCGCCAGGATCAGCGTCATGTTCGGCACGGACGGCACCTGGCTTGCCAGCACCTGCAGATCCGGCTCCGCGATCGTAACGATCACGCCCAGAATAAACGCCACACCGGCGATCAGCCACAGCTTCTTACTCTTTGTGAGGTAAGAACCCACCTTCTCGCCCATCGGCGACATGGCCATCTCCGCGCCCAGCGTGAAAAACATCATGCCGATGATGACCATCACCGCGCCCACGAGGAAGCACAGCAGAATGGACGGCGAGACCGGCGCGATCGTCAGGCACAGCACCAGAACGATGGCAACGATCGGCAAAACCGCCTTCATGGCTTCCGCGAATTTTTCCTTCAGCTTCGGGTTCAAATGTATCATGCGCTCCCCCTGTCTGGCGGTGCCCGCATAGCGGAGCAATCGGCTTTCCTTCTCCGTGTTGTCCGCGAAGCGGACATGGGAGTTTTCTGTCAATCAGTATCTTTGTTATCGCGAATCGTGTAATGTATTATTGTGCTGCTCCAGCCTCTATCGGATAAAGCAATATTCTGTATCAGTATAACGTATGGCGAGTTCTTCATCAAGTTAAAATTTCCTGAAATTTCCCTAACACACCCCCAGCCGATACTCCCGCGGCGTCACCCCGTATTTTTCCTTAAATATGCGGTAAAAAAAGCTGAAATTATTGTACCCCACATCCACACAAATGTCTGTGACAGACAGCCCCGTCGAAGTAAGGAGGAATGCTGCCTTCTGCAAACGTTTCTCCTGCAGCAGCTCAGTATAGGTGGAGCCCGTGACATTCTTTACGATGCGGCTCAGCTGGTACAGGTCATAGTGAAGCTCGGCGGCGAGACTCTTCAGCTCCCCGTCCCGATAGTGCTCCTCTGGGGTAATTTTTTTCAGTTTTTCCAGCAGTTCCTGGTGCATTAGATCCTCCTGTCAGGCATCCTTTTCGGCTTTTATCAGCATAGCATTTCGCAGTATTGTGATTTTTTCCTTAATCTTAACATTTTTCCCGCGAATCCTATCGTTCAGCCATTCAACATCTTCTTTACGGTACTCTCCTCTCAAAAATCTTCGGATAAATTTCTTCAACTGACTGCTGAAGCTCCAGTTCAGATTTGATGCCTCATTAATTGTACGAAAATCCATCAACGTCCGATGTTCGTCTGCCTGATTAAAAAGATACCTCAAAAACAGAATATCCGCAAAAGTAAACGGCATAACTTCATCTTCAAACTGTATCAGAACATTCGTATCTAACGATCCCTTCAATCCTCTAGCCCCCAATCAAATCGTCAAGATCCTCATCGTCCACCTGTTCCACCAGCTGATCGCGGAGAATCGTTTTTCGTATGACTTTTGTTTGCGGACTTACGTTTTTCGTAGGAAGTTTGTTTATGTACTTATGTTTTTCCTGCGAAGTTCGTTTCACGTTTTTTTCGGAAACAAATGCTTTTTATTGTGATATATCACTAAAAATTTCCGAATTAGTACAGCAGATCACATTTTCCGACTGTGCTATCATACTGCAAATGCGTCTGAATCGATCCCAACTGCTATTTTCGGTTTTAAAATCCAACTCATATCCATGTCCCCACATATAAAACAGCTGATCCTCCTGCGTTATCGGGGCCTTCAAGAAATATTTCAGAGCCTCTTCTGTTTTCTTTTGAGGCATCCAGTATGTCGGTGCAAGATGCATTGGATCCTTCGGCAGAGAATAATCCTTCGCCGCAGTTATTGTGCGGGCATAAACAATTCCCAGCTTTTTCAGTTCTTCTACGGCTTCATCCGATACTGCACCAAAAGGATAAGCAAAACCACGGATCTTTTTTCCTGTTAATTTCTGTAGAGTTCGAATATCCTGTTCCACACTTTGCCGCACCATTTCCGGGTTCAATTTTTTCATGTTTTCATGAAGGTATCCATGGGATGCCACTTCGAAGTCTTCATATACCTGTGCAATCTCATCAGATGGGATTCGGAAAGCAGGTGCGTATTTGATAAACCTGCCGTTTTTGTCCAGCAGCTCCAGGTTTTCCTTTTCTGCGAATCCAATTTCTCCGATGTAAGCTATAGCTCTTTTTTGTCCCATCAATCCACCGTTCAAATTAAAAGTGGCACCTCGAAGTCCATATTCTTTTAAAATCCGGATGATTTTCTTGTCCTGTTCCAGTCCATCGTCAAAGCTAAAACTAACATATTTTTTGTATGCCATGAATTGTCCTCCTATGAAATCGTCAGGCTGATTGCATCTCTGCCGTCAATTTTTATCTGCAATGCCTCCCCAGACTGTCCGAAAACTCGCATTTCTGTTCTTTCGGACCACTTCTCAAACCTCTTTGTTCCATTTTCTCAAAAAGTACGCCGGAGCGCAGCTCCATGCATGACAATAACTGTTGACTACCGTTCCACCATATGGAGATTCATTCGGATTCTCAGGATTATACATCTCCCAGAATGTGTCCGCGCCCTGATCGGCCATGCCTCCCCAATAAGTGCGCAGAACCTGAAGCGCCCTGTCTTTCCTTCCGCTCTGTGCCAGCGCTTCAATATAATGGTGATAGATATAAGGCGTCACCATGGCTTCCACTTCCGGCATATCTTCCACCGCATCCAGTGCGCAGCCGTCATCCACCCCCGCAAGTACCATCCAGATCTGGGAAGCCCAGGAAATCTGTTTCTCCCTGCCGCTGACATACACATGTTTTTTCTCATCATAAAGTTTTTCGCATGCTTTTTCTTTATCGTCAATATCGCTGGAAAGCCTGATCCTCACTTTTTCAGCCAGGGTCATGGCATGATCGCAGGGTTCATCTCTTTCCTTTTCTGTTCCCTCACAACGTGACACACCGACATTTTTACTTTTTTCTTCGGCTTCCTGCAAATTTCCAGCGTGCTGCGTATCATTTTCCTGCATAATTCCAGCATGATTCTCGCAATTTCCCTGCATAATTCCGACATGATTCACGTCATTTTTCTGTATATTTTCAGCATGATTCTCGCAATTTCCCTGTATATTTCCAGCGTGCTGCACGCAATTTCCCTGCATATCCCCAGCGTGCTGCGCACAGTTATTACATATTTCCCGTGTCATCTCTTCCAGAGCTTTCGCGCAGTAGATATATATAGCCTGCGCCGATGCCTGTTTATTCAGTTTCAGATTCCAGTCCACAAAACACCATCCAAGCGAATCTCCGTCACGCACCAGGTTCTCCCTGTCAAACTGTTCTCCCGCGATTTCCCACTGACGCACAGCTGTCGGGTATAGCTCGCAAAGTGTCTGCCAGTCGCCTGTTTCCTTCCAGTAATCCCGCAGTGCGGCGATAAACAGTAAAGAATAGTCAAACATCTTCGTGTCATCCGCCTCGATTTGGGGGTTCAAAAATATGCACGCGCTTACCTGACCATTATCGTAAGTGGAGCCTGCGAACAGATAGAGACATGCTTTCACCATATCATTCTGGTGATATGTCTGGTAATTTGCCAGAGCTTCCAGCCGCAAATCTCCTATCCACAGACGGCGGTCGCGCTTCGGGCCGTCCTCGAACACGGTCTGCATGCAATTGTGAAGCGTGCGGCAGGCGATTTTATCAAGCAGAATATCCTGTTCTGTGCCGGCAAAGCCTCCCCCGCAGAACGCCTCCAGCCGGCTCTCATCCGCGGATGAGACGGCCTGACAGCTCACCTGATTTACTGTCAATCGGAATTTCATGCTGACATCCAACGCTGTAATTTTCACATAACGAAACGCATAGCGTCTTGGCAGCGACAGCCGACACGGTAATTCATCCACATGGATCTGTTCCGTCTGGATCCATCCCTTTGAGATCCAGCCGTGATACTGCTCCACATCCTCTTTAAGCTCATCTGCATGCTCAGCGAACTGAATTTTCAGCCATACCGGCGCGTCCGGATGACTGCCGGTGAATCCGAGGTCCAGTGTAACATAGCCAACGTAATGATTGCCAAAGTCAATCAAAAGTGTATCTTTCGCCGCCATCTCTTTCCTTTCGTAAGGAAGCGGAAACACTTCTTTTCTCTTTGGCTCCGGCAGCAGAGCCGTCGCTTTTTTCAGAAACAACTCGTTATTCTTCATACGAATCTCCATTCCGCCGCCAGGTCGGCGGCACAAATAATGATGAAAGAAATTCTGCTTTCTTTCACGGCACTCTTCTTTTCAAAAATGAACTACTCACACTTTCAAAGCGAGTGATGTCGGATGCATTTTATGATTGCTCCACTCTGTTTAACATGCTCATAAGATGAGACACCGCTCTTTCCATATCTTTGCGGGTAATTCTTCCGTCCTCATACCCGGCAAGAATCTGGCGGATCACCGGCGGTCCGCCCGGCATCACGATATCGTTGCCCGCCGCCACTGCATCTGCACCGTCTGCGACAATGTCCATATCGCCCCAGTCCGTAACTACAACTCCTTCAAATTCCCACTCTTCCCGCAGAATATGGGTGCACAGATCTCTGTTTCCTCCGGCAAAGATGCCATTGATTTTATTGAAAGATGTCATAATGCATGCAATTTGTGCATCCCTGACCAGCATTTCGAATGGCTTTAAATACAATTCTCTTGCGGCTCTCTCCGTCAGGATCGAATCTACCGCATCATACTTTTTCTTCCCATTTCCACGCCGGAAAGTTTCCTGCTCGTTTACGGCAAAATGTTTTGGACACACAAGAACCTGATGTTCCTTCTGCACTCCTCCTGCGATCTCGCAGGCACAGACACCCGTGAGAAAAGGATCCTCTGAAAAATATTCAAAGTTTCTTCCGCACAGCGGATTTCTGTGGAGATTCACGGCCGGTGCAAGCCAGATATCAACCTGCTGCTCCTCACATTCCGCTCCCACCGCATCGCCAAAGAGCCGCCACAAGCTTCGGTCAAAAGCACAGGCGACCAGCATCTCCGTGGGCCACGCGATCTGACCGGTTCCCGCCGGTCCATCCTTATAAAAGACAGAGTAAATACCCTTCTCCTCTATCGCCGGAGACACATAGCCCGGATATCCTGTCGGATGACTGTTCGATGTCAGAGGTTTTCCTGTCTTATCGAAAATTGCAGAAGGATCGCGTCGATCTCCAAGAGCGGCAAACGGTGTTCCCGGACCGTAGCCGACGCAAAGTGATGCCAGCTCTTCCACAGACAGTTCTGAGAGGATGGCACTCATTTTCAGTCTTTCGGTCTCCACCCAGCTTTCTGCATCTCTTCCCTCTTCCCGTTTTTTTGCTTTTCCTCTTTCTCTTCTGTTCTCTGTTCCCTCTCCTTCTTTTATATTCTCAACGTCGTCACTAATCTCTGAGCCTTTCTTCTCCGTCTCTTCTCCTTCTCTCCTCACGAAAACGTCTTCTTTACGAATGTAAAGCGCGAGTAGCTCTCCATCCCCCGTATTTGCTGCAGCCGTCAGGGACTCTCCCCTGTCCTTTGCGCTCGATAAAACGTTCCTGTCTTTTAAGGTCAAAAAATGCAGCTTTTCCTTATTACACTCCGCAACGCTCAAACGATTGGCGCACTGCTCCAGAAGGATCGTCTCTTCCACGCGAAGTGCTGACACAGCTGATGTGTTCCTGGATGAGTTTCCCACGCGCAAAGTGTAATTCCCTTCGTCAATTACCCATGCAGCCCTTTCCTCATCATATACACTCAGTTCTTTCCATGGAAGAAACACCGTTACCTCTTCCCCCTGTCCCGGGGCGAGAAGCGATGTCTTTTCAAAGCCTTTTAATTCCTGATAAGGGTGCTCCGGACTGCCTTTTGATTTCTCTGCACCGAAATCTGTCCAGGATACATACACCTGAACCACTTCTTTTCCCGCCCGGTCTCCGGTGTTTTTGACCTTCGTCTTTACTGAGATCCCATTTTCTGTCTTTTTTACCGAAGCCACGCAGATTTCAAAAGAAGTATAGGAAAGTCCATGTCCGAACGGATAAAGCACTGGCTGATCAAAGGTATCGAAGTACCGATATCCCGCATAGATATCTTCCCAATATACCGTCACCGGACTTTTTTCAAAGCCGCAGCTTCTATTCGCCTTTGCCGACAGGCCGTAAGCTTCATAGTCTAATATCTGTTCCAGACATTCCTTATTCCACGAGAAATGCTCTGCCGAAGGATAGTCCCAATATTTCTCAGCGATCGTCACTGCCATCTTCCCGGAGGGATTCACTCTCCCTGTCAGAACTTTGGCAAGCGCAGCCGCTCCTTCTTCTCCGGGGATGCCGATAAACAACAGACTTTTGATGCTGTCATACTGTCTGAGCCATGAAAAATCAATAAGTCCATTCACATTGAGTACAATTGCCACTCTTGAAAAATGAGAACATACTTCTGCCAAAAGCTTCTTCTCGGACTGCATCAAGTCAAAATCTTCCGAAAGATGTCTGTCACATTCTTCTCCCCCGGAATTTCTGCCAATCACAAAAAGCGCTGTGTCCGTTTTTTCTGATGCCTGACAAATCAGCGATTCGGGAACATCATATTCCTCCAGAGGCGGATGATACTTCCCGAAGATTTCATACATGACCCCGCTGTTTACCATTTCGCTGATTTTCGTCCAGTCGAACGCGTCTTTTTCTGACACGGTTTCAGCAGATGTCCTGTGCTGATAAAATGCTTTCAGCTGCGGTTCAAACACAATTCCTGATTTTTCACATTCTTCAAGGATCGTCCCACATCTCGCCCCATTTGTCCCGCCCGATCCATTTCCGGAACACAGTGTTCCAATCTGTGCTCTTCCAAAAACAGCAATTTCTGTACCTTCATGAAAAGGCAACAGCTGTTCCTCATTTTTCAGGAGGACAATGGATTCCTCTACTATCTTTTCTGCAATTGATTTCCTGTCCATATGACACCTCACATAACCTCTGATTCGGGTTTCCAACGTTTTTTAAGCCTGTCTCACACCGATAAACCGCCGATTGTTACAATTACAGATTCTGTGCGTGCTTTCAGTTTTTTCATCCGCGTGTCATGACCTTTTATCGCCCAAATCATTTTATAAAAACAATTTCTTCCCCCTCTCTCAAATTTATGATATACTCGCACTAAATTTCCCGGAGGAGGAACCGCATGGTTACGATAGATTTCAGACTCAGCATTTTTGAAAAACTGCTTTTCGACAGCACCGGAATTTATTTTTGGAAATACAGCCCGGATTTGAAGTTAGAGTATTCCAACTGTCCTGATTCCCAGATTTTATCCAATTTTTTCTATCTGGACAGCTGTTATCCATTTCTTGTTGATTATTTAAAGCAGGGAAATACCGCTCCATTGCAGATCGGCAGCGACCTCAACCTTCTCTGGTTTATCGTGCCTCACTATGATTCGGAACAGCTGGCCGGCATTTATATGATCGGCCCCGTATTTCAGACTCATGTCAGGGAAGCTATGTTTCGGGAATATCTTCAGACAAGAAACATGTCCCTTCACTCCGAAATGAAACTGCTCAGCATTGTGAAGCTTATCCCCATTTCAGATCCTTTTGGCGAGTTCAAGCACCTGGGCTGCATGCTTTATTCTGCCATTTATGACCGAAAGCTGGAAGTCACGCAGATACATTCCCAGGTTGTTTCTGAAAACGGGGCACTGCCATCGCCGGATTTTTCCAGACAAATGCATAACTCTGAGCAGTCGGAAGCACTGATACTGAAAAATGTAGAAGACGGCAAATTGGGGGCCGGTGATCTTCTCCACAGTTTTTCGCTGCCCGGAACGCCGGGCTCCATGTGCCCCGGCGATCCTCTTCGCCAGAAGAAGGATGAGTGTATCACTTTCACAACACTTGTGACACGGGCCGCCGTCAGAGGAGGCTACCCCTATGAATACGCTCTCTCGCTGAGTGACACCTATATCCGGGCCATGGAGGATGCCGCCAGCATACCTGAGGTAGAAAAAATATTTTACAGCTGTTATACCGATTTCGTAGAAAAAGTACATCAGGTAAAGATGACTTCCCGCTATTCCAAAGCGGTCTCCAGTCTGATCACATTGATTGATTCCTGCATCTTCAGCGATTTTTCCATGGAGGATGCCGCGCATACTCTCGGATATGCAAAATATTATCTGACGAAATGCTTCAAAAAGGAAACCGGCCTGACCGTCAGCGAATATTTAAGAAACCAGCGGCTTGAGACGGCAAAGGAGCTGCTTATTCACTCAAATGAAGACATTGTGACCATCAGCAATCGTCTGCATTTTTCATCGCCGAGCTATTTTTCGCAGCAATTCCGGCAGTATGTCGGTGTTTCCCCGTCCGACTTCAGGGACGGTCAATGATGTACGACCATTCACAGCAGCACCAGCCGACCGTCCCTCCGCCAGTCGGCTGGTGCCGCTCTCTTGTTTCCCTGCACGTTTAAAAATTCGCGTTAACCCAATGTGGCATCGCTGTAGATGATATTTGCAGTGCTGTGATCGCCTATGTCATCTTTCCTGAGGTATTTTTTTGCAAGATAACAGGGTTTCCCCATGCGCTCCGTTGAAATATGTCTGTCTTTTCCCTGCAAAATCAATTCGCACAGCCGAATGGAGCCTTCGATCAGGTCCATCTCGCCATAACAGCTAAATCCGTGGAACATTAAGTACCGATCACATCTGCCTTTGGTTTTGTTATGCAAATCAAGTAACATGTTTCGGTATTCGCTCACCGTGGAACAATAATCATCGAAAAGAAATGTGCCCTGATTGCATGCGTCTCCCAGGATCAGCATGCGGTGTTTTTGAAGCAGCACGGTTATGCATCCTGGGGTGTGTCCTTTTCCGGGACATATCTCCAGCACTTCCGTTCCAATATCAAACGTCATCCCCGCTTCCAGATTTTTCATCCGCGATACCGGTGCCGGTTCCATCCAGTCCTCTTTCTTCGGCGGATACAGGATCCCCTTAAAGCCCCGAAACAGCTTCATTCCTTTATAATAGTCTTCCCGCATGGGAAGCTTCCCATGTTCCCGGTAGAGTTTCACATCTGCCGGATTCATGTAAATATCCACATCCCCGCCGAACGAGCCGGCACCCATGGCGTGATCCAGATGTCCATGTGTCAGCAGGATCGTCACCGGCTTTGATGTCAGTGTCTGCACGTAGTCCTTCAGATTCCCGATCCCCAGTCCGGTATCGATCAAAAACGCACGTTTTTCGCCGATCACCAGATAAATATTCGTCATGGCCGCATCGGTAATCACATACAGGTTATCTGAAATTTTTTTGTGTTTATAAAATTTAGCCATCGCTGCCACCCTTTCTGCCGTTTCCGGCGATTACAGGTCCGCACCATTTGTCCGGATCACATTCCTGTACCAGTAGAAAGATTTCTTCCGATACCGGTTCCATGTTCCGCTGCCATCGTCATTCAGGTCTACGTACAGGAAGCCATATCGCTTTCTCATCTCTGCTGTCGAGCAGCTCACCAGGTCAATGCAGCCCCATGCGGTGTACCCCATGACATCAACGCCGTCCTCAATCGCCTCCCCGACCTGTTCCAGATGGCGCTTTAAATATTCGATCCGATAATCATCATTGACCGTATAGCTGCCATTCCCGTCATCCACCAGCTCATCTTTCGCGCCCAAACCGTTTTCCACAATAAACAACGGCTTTTGGTATCGGTCCCAAAGCTGATTTAACACATAACGCAGGCCCTGCGGGTCGATCTGCCAGCCCCACTCGGAGGATTTCAGATACGGATTTGCCACCATCTTAAAAATGTTCCCCTCGGCGACCTTCTGCGTTTTATCGGCTGTCGCGCAGGCGCTCAGATAATAGCTGAAGGAAATAAAGTCAACCGTGTTGCGCAGGATCTCCCTCTCTTCTTCCGTAACAGAAATCTCAATACCATGCTCTCTGAAATACCGCATCGCATACCCCGGATAATATCCTCTCGCATGCACATCGGTAAACAGTGACTGCATATGCTCCTGGTTCATAACTTCCATGACATCGTTCGGATTCGGTGTCAGCGGATAAACCGGCAGACTGAGAACCATGCACCCTATCTTGTTTTCCGGGCTGACCTCATGGCCAATTCGAACGGCCCATGCGCTTGCCACCAGCTCGTGGTGGATCGCCTGGTATAATTTCTGCTTTGTCAGTTCTTCTTTCGGTGTCACGATCCCGCCATTCATAAATGGCGCTTCCAGAATGGAATTGATCTCATTAAAGGTGATCCAGTATTTTACCTTTCCCCGATAGCGATGAAACACCGCAGTTACGTAGTTTTTGAAAAACTCTATTGTCTTTGGATTCAGCCAGCCGTTGTAATGCTCCGCAAGATACAGCGGCATTTCATAATGAGACAGGGTCACAAGCGGCTCGATCCCGTATTTATGGCACTCGTCAAAGACCCGGTCGTAAAACGCAAGCCCTTCTTCATTCGGCTCTTCTTCATCTCCCTTTGGGAAAATACGGCTCCAGGCAATGGAGAGTCTGAGAACCTTGAACCCCATTTCCGCCAGAAGTCCTATATCCTCCCTGTATCTGTGGTAAAAGTCAATTCCCCGGAGCTTTAAATTGTCCGCCGTCGGCTGCCCCGTTCGCTCTGACATCATACCTCTGGGCAGAACATCCTGAACGGACAGACCTTTTCCGCCCTCCTGATAAGCTCCCTCACACTGGTTTGCGGCGATCGCTCCGCCCCACAAAAAATTCTCCGGAAACACTCTACTCATCCTCCATCACCCTTTTCTTCAAAAAATTATACAACGCGCCATACTGGTTTGCCTCGTTTCCAAACCTGCAGCGCTCCAGCCTGCATGGATTTGAAACGCTTCCCCTGTAGAAGCCCAGCAGCCTGTCACACTGCGCGGAAATATCATTGATGAGCCTCGGCTGTCTGCTGACTCCGCCGCCGATCAGGATTTTCTCCGGTGCATAAATGTACTGAAGATTTAACACCAGATGAGCCAGATTTCTCGTAAACCTTTCGTATATTTCCGCAATATCCGGGTCATTTTTTTCCAGAAGGTCAAAGAACTGGTAACCATCCATGCCGTTTTCGTACTCCGGCCTGTCATTCCAGTCGGATAATTGCTGCGAGCAATCCATAAACATACTTAAGACCGAATAGGCGGAGCTCTTTTTGACATCAATTCCTTTTTTCATGCACGCTTCAAAGAGCATTGCAGAAACACTGCACTTGTAGAGAACCGTGCTCCTGATATCCGGTTCATCTCCGACGATCATGTAGGAAAATTCTCCTGCGGACAGGCTTTTTCCTTTGTGTACTTTGCGGTTTTTGATAATTCCGCCTGCCACACCGGTTCCGAGGATCAGCACGATCCCGTCCTGATTCTCCTTGAGATTTCCCTGCCACACCTCGGCGAGGGCGCCGCATTTTCCGTCATTTTCCACGGTAATCGGTACCGGGATCCGGGATTTCAGCTCCTCATATAAGTTCATGCCATACAGGAAAATATATGCCCCGGCAGATATGAGCAGGCCTTTGCTGTCATCGATGATCCCCGGCATGCTGATCGCAATTCCGCCAATTTCGAGCTTTTCTGAGACTTCCTGATACAATTCACAGATAAAGCTCAGAAAATGCTCTTTCGAATCCACCGGTGCCTGTTTTTCGTCTCTCTCATAGACATTGCCGGTCTCATCCATCACAGAATACTTTGCCAGTGTCCCACCAAAATCAATCGCTAAATATTTCATTCTGATCTCCATTCCTCCGCCTTTTAAGTTGGCGGCATAAATAGTTATGAAAGTTCTGCCTTCTTTCACAGTATCTCCATTCCGTCGCCCCTTTTAAGTTGACGGCACAAACAGTGATGAAAGGGCGATTTTCTTTCACACTATGCTTCCTCAGCCTTTTTTGCCAGATCTTTACGAATCATTGGAAGTTTCTTATCCAGATCATACACCTTACACAAAACCACGATCACAGCACAGATCACACATGGAACAATCGTTGTTAAAATCACGATCATATTTATGGCACTCTGCGGTTGAACCTCCAGCAAGCCGTCATAGCCCGCGGCAGTCATCATCACACCCAGAAGACCGGTGCCGACTGCTGTCCCGATTTTGCTGGCAATGCCGGTTGCGCATCCCAGTATTCCCGGGGTTCTTTTGCCAAATTTCCATTCGCCATAATCCATCGTATCTACGATGACCGCGCTTGCCATGAACCAGATCGGATAAAACCCAAGATTTGACAGAAAGGCTGAGACAAATCCGATCGGAATGCTTGTAATGTCAAGCAGCTTGATCAGATATCCCACCGCGCCGATAATCGCGCATGCCATCAAAACCTTCATGGTGCCAAATTTTTCCGACATCTTCGGCATCGCCACCAGCGCAAAAATAACGCTGAAAACACCAAGGGAAAAAATCGATGCATAGCCTATATCGCCCAAAATGTAGATGCAATAATAATTCATATTGGAAATGTTCGAGCATATATTGGACAGCAGCAGGATCAATCCAAACAGCAAAATATATTTATTCTTAAAGAAATACTTAATGTTCTCTAAAGAACTCCCTGTCTGCTCCGCTTTCATCGACGTGTTCTGCGTGGTGGTGCGTATCTCTTTGATCGTCAGGAAACGAATCAGCCCTACAAGAACCGAAGGAATCACGATAATAAAGCTCAGCTTCGACCATCCCTCTTTTGTGGTGCCCATGGTAGAAATCAGCTGTGGGATGACAATTGCCGCGATCATTGTCGCAATAAGCGAAATGATGGATCCGAAGGATGTAACGCTTACGCAATCTTCGGATTTCTCCACTGCATTTGACAAATAAGGCGCTTCATTGCAGGACACTAATGTGCTGAATACCGAATTTACCATCGTGTACATGATAAACAGATACACCAGCCCCGCATGATCGCTCAGATTCGGTGCGCTGAACAGGAAAATCACCGCTGCCCCATAACCGATCAGCGCCAGTTCATATGGTCTGGCCTGTCCAAGCTTTGTCTTCGTTTTGTCGATAAGCATCCCGGCCGCAAAATCGGTGAACCCGTCAAATATCTTGGAAATCATGAACGCGATCCCCACACTTGCGGCTGACAGTCCCATGTAATCCGTTGCGTAGACTGTAACATACCCCATAAGGACGGTAAGCACACAGGTTGCTATCATCTTACTGGAAAATAAGGCTTTAAACTTCAGTCCGTTACGTTTTGTCTGTTTCATGGCATTTTCTCCTTTTCGTGAAATCCGGAATTTTTTAAGATGCCGACCTGTGCAAATCGTCTTAACATTCCCGGGATATTTCGACAATTGCTACATCAGGCTCTCTGCAATTTCCTGATTTCTTATGTTTTTGTGCGCTTATCATAAAGTAACAGGCCATTTACTTGAAGTTGTTTTTTAGCTTTTTCTGTAATTAAATCGCCTTGTTTTTCGTATTGGTCGAATTTCTGATTTAATTCTCTAATTATTGATATTTCGTTTTTTCCTGATCCGATCCCAGCGTGAATTTAAAAATTTCTCTATGATACTTATGAGTTTTATAAACTGAAATTCTGCAAAATCACCTTGCAAAATCCATATAAAATGCAGATGTTATTTATTATTTTCAGGTATGTCTTTTTTATATAAGATGATTCATGCAACAAAAGGGTTTGCGGCCTCCAAGGTCATGAGTTCGAATGCAATCATTCGATTCAGAAGTCAACGCGTAAGCACATGAGTTCCGCTTCGCGGAACTCGCGACATTTTGCTTCGCAAAAGTCGTTCACTTCTGACCTTCTTGTCCCTTGTGTCATAAGATTCTTTCGGTGATAAAAAATACCTGAAGTTCAGAAAGAACCAATGCAACTCAGGTCATATTTTTTTGCAAATTTTGTCATTGGAAAATGGCAGGAAATCGCTTATACTTATTATAATACGAATGGCATCCCGAATTGCTCAGCACTTCCTAAGTTCATGCGCAGCATTCACTTTAAGTTCCTGCAATCCTGATGTCATCAAATCTGGGGGTATACATATGTGTCAATACTATCTCGCCATAGATATCGGCGCTTCCAGCGGCAGGCATATCCTCGCCACGGTGCGGGACGGAAAAATCGTGACTGAGGAGATCTACCGCTTTCCAAACGGTGCGGTCATGCAAAACGGACATCTGTGCTGGGATGTCCGCCGGCTGTTTGATGAAATTAAAACGGGTCTTAAGAAATGCAAAGCACTGGGTAAAATTCCCGTAAGCCTCGGAATTGATACCTGGGCAGTGGATTTTGTCCTTCTGGACAAAAATGATCAACTGATCGGCGATGCGGTGGCCTACCGCGACAGCCGCACGGAGGGTATGGATCAGGAAGTTTACAGGGTTATACAGGAAGAGGACCTGTACGCGCGAACCGGCATCCAGAAGCAGATTTTTAACACCATCTACCAGCTGATGGCCGTGAAAAAACAGGCACCGGAACAGCTGGCGAACGCGGAATCCCTGCTGATGATCCCGGACTATTTTCATTTCCTGCTGACCGGCGAAAAATGCGCGGAGTACACCAACGCCACCACCACGCAGCTTTTAAATCCCGCCACAAAAGACTGGGATGACGAGCTGATCGAGATGCTTAGGTTTCCGAGGAAGATTTTTCAGAAGATCCTCCCTGCGGGAACTCCTCTGGGGCATCTCTCCGCTGAGATTCAGGCAGAGGTGGGCTTTGACTGCCAGGTGGTGCTTCCCGGCACCCACGATACGGCTTCCGCAGTGCTTGCGGTGCCCTCGAACGACCTGTCTTCCGTCTACATCAGCTCCGGGACCTGGTCGCTTATGGGGATCGAGCGCATGGAGCCGGACTGCTCCGAACAGAGCCGGGAATTGAACTTCACCAACGAGGGCGGCTATCAGTTCCGCTACCGATATCTGAAAAATATTATGGGGCTCTGGATGATCCAGTCGCTGAAGAAGGAACTCGCAGACCGATATTCCTTCGCCGAGCTCTGCAGGCTGGCAGAGGAAAGTCGAAACGATTCTGTCGTAAATTGCAATGACGACCGTTTTCTGGCACCTCCGTCCATGATGAGAGCCATCCGGGAGGTTCTTGCTGAATCCGGACAGGAACAGCCTCAGTCCCCCGGCGATTACGCCCGTATCATCTACCGCAGCCTCGCCGTCTGCTACGGAGATACGATCCGGGAAATCGAGGCGCTCACCGGAAACTCCTGCGATAAAATCCATGTGGTGGGCGGCGGCGCGAACGCGGATTACCTCAACCGCCTGATCGCGGAGGCCACGAAGAAAACAGTTCTGGCAGGGCCGATCGAAGCTACCGCCATCGGGAATCTGGCGGCGCAAATGCTCACTGCGGGAGTGTGGAAGACGCTGGCAGAGGCACGCAACTGTATTTACGAGTCTTTTGAAGTGAAGAGATATCTGCCGAACACTTGATTTTTCAAAAGTGCAGAACTATTTGCTAGACATGTGATAACTTTCAAAGATGAGGATTGACTGCCCAGCAACAAGAGTATTTTCACAAAAGCCCATTTAGGAGGAGCAAAGAGTTTTTTCCGAATTAACTCAATAACTTTCTCCACGTGCAGTAATATATGACGTTCTGTTCAACCATCATAATCATAAGATATTGGGGCAAATGTCATGACAACACAGATTCCCGAATCCGCAAATTCGAGAAAACGCTTCCGTTCCCCGAAGTTAATGCTCAGTATTAACTCTAACTTTTGACCTCGGTATCATCATAAACTATGAATTAAGAAAGGAGATACCCCATGACACTTACCGAAAAGTACACCTACGCGAAGGATGCCTACGCATCCATCGGCATCGACACCGATGCCGCCATTGAGAAGCTGAAAGATGTTCCCCTCTCCCTCCACTGCTGGCAGGGCGATGATGTGATCGGCTTTGACCACGACGGCCCGCTGACCGGCGGCATCCAGACCACCGGGAACTATCCGGGGAAAGCGAAAACACCGGAGGAACTGTTTGCGGACATGGACGAGGCCATGCTCTTGATGCCCGGCCAGAAGAAAATCAACGTGCACGCCAGCTACGCCATCTTCGAGGACGGCGAGTTCGCCGACCGGGACGCACTGGAGCCGAAGCATTTTAAAAAATGGGTAGATTTTGCGAAAGAACACCACATGGGTCTGGACTTTAACCCCACCTTCTTCTCCCACCCGAACATGAAGGACGGTCTCACCCTCTCAAGCCCGGACGAAGAGACCCGCCGGTTCTGGATCCGCCACGGGAAAGCCTGTATCCGCATCGCAAATTATTTTGCCGAGGAGACCGGCATCCCCTGCGTCATGAACATCTGGACCGGGGACGGCTACAAGGACATCCCTGCCGACCGCATGGGGCCGCGCATGCGCTACAGGGACTCCATCGACCAGATCCTCTCGGAGCCCTATGATTTTCATAAGGTGAAACCCTGCGTGGAATCCAAGGTGTTCGGCATCGGCGTGGAATCCTTCACCGCCGGCAGCGGGGAATTTACCCTCCTCTACGCCGCGGCAAATAAGGACAAATGCATCCCGCTGATGGACAACGGCCACTACCATCCCACCGAGATGGTTTCGGACAAGATCCCGGCGCTTCTCACTTTCTTCGATGAGATCGCCCTGCACATCACCCGCCCGGTGCGCTGGGATTCCGACCATGTAGTCCTCTTCGACGATGAGACCAGAGAGATCGCCAAAGAAATCGTCCGCTGCGGCGGTCTGGACGGACACGTCCATATGGCTCTGGACTACTTCGACGCCAGTATCAACCGCATCTCTGCCTGGACCACCGGCTTCCGCAATGTGCAGAAAGCACTGCTGTACGCGCTGCTGACCCCGAACGAAGCATTGAAAAAGCTGCAGGATGAAAACCGGCTGACGGAGCTGATGGTGCGGCAGGAAGAAATAAAGACTCTGCCCTTCGGCATCGTGTGGGAGAAATATTGTGAAGTGTGCGGCGCTCCGGCGGACGGGGAGTGGTTCGCAGAGATCGAAAGGTATGAGAAGGAAGTTCTCAGTAAACGTGCTTAAGGAGGATTATTATGAAAGTAACCGATGCGAAGTTTGTACAGGGTTTCATCCGCATGGCGAATGACGGATGGGAGCAGGGATGGCACGAGAGGAACGGCGGCAACCTGACCTACCGCATTAAAAAAGAAGAGATTGAGGAAATCAGAGAAAACCTCCGCACGGACGGCGAGTGGAAGGCCATCGGCACCTCCGTGCCGAATCTCGGCGGAGAATATTTCCTGGTGACCGGCAGCGGCAAATACTTCCGCAACATCATCCTCGACCCGGAGGAAACGCTGGCCATCGTGGAACTGGATGCGGCGGGTGAAAATTACCGCATCTGCTGGGGCCTGAAAAATGGAGGCAAGCCCACCAGCGAGCTTCCCTCCCACCTGATGAACCACGAGGTGAAGATGATCGCCAGCGGCGGAAAGCACCGGGTCATCTACCACGCGCACCCGGCGAATGTAATCGCCCTGACCTTTGTCCTCCCCCTTGAGGATAAGGTATTCACCCGGGAGCTGTGGGAGATGGCCACCGAATGCCCCATCGTCTTCCCGGACGGCATCGGCGTTGTGCCGTGGATGGTGCCGGGCGGCAGGGACATCGCCGTCGCCACCTCCGAACTAATGAAGCAGTACAATGTGGCTGTCTGGGCGCACCACGGCCTGTTCTGCTCCGGCGAGGACTTTGACCTGACCTTCGGGCTGATGCATACCGTGGAAAAATCCGCGGAAATTCTCGTAAAGGTATACTCCATGACCGGCGGCAAGAAGCGCCAGACCATCCAGCCGGATGAATTCCGTGACCTTGCGAAGGACTTCAAGGTAACGCTGCCGGAGAAGTTTTTGGACTAAGAGCAATCTTATAGATGACATATTTGCTAACACGCTTTCAAAGAAAATGCTGTGCATTTTCCTCGGGAGTAATCTTAAAAGAAAAGATTGGAGCCGGATATTTCATTTCGAAATGTCCGGCTCTCTCACTTTAAGTCGAATATATAAGATTTTTAATTGTTTCCTCCGAAATCTGCTCGGAAAAACATAATATCATAAATCGGAATATATACAATTTTCCCATCTTTTCGCACTTCCCTTTCATTCGACAGGACGAAAACTTTTTTCATGACTTTTCAATAAAAACTCGATCGTTTTTTGCGACTTTTCAATGAAAGCCCACAAAAACACCTGAATCGTTCCAAACCAGTTCAAAAATCATAGTTTATAATTTCATTTTATAACAAAAGACATCCGATTGTTTCTATTCAACCGGATGTCTTTCTGTAGCTTTCAGTTTACGACCATAGCCGCCCCTTTACGTCGCGATCCCCGCATACTGCGTCATATACAGCTCATAGTATTTCCCCTTCTTCGCGAGCAGTTCCTCGTGGCTGCCGCTCTCGGCGATCTCGCCGTGGTCCATCACGACAATGACGTCCGAGTCGCGGATTGTGGAGAGCCGGTGTGCGATGACAATGCTCGTGCGGTTCTGCATGACGAGCTGCATGGCATCCTGAATGGCTTTTTCCGTGCGGGTGTCCACGTTCGAGGTCGCCTCGTCCAGAATCAGTATCTCCGGATCCATGACGAACGCCCGGGCGATGGCGAGAAGCTGCCTCTGGCCCTGGCTGATATTTTCGCCGGAGCCGGTGAGCACGGTCTCATAGCCCTGCGGCAGCATGCGGATCATCTCCTCGCAGCGGCTCATGCGGACGGCACGGGCAAGGTCTTCATCTGTCGCGTTTTCGTTTCCGTATTTTAAGTTGCTGCGGACCGTGTTGGAGAAGAGCACGGTGTCCTGCAGCACGATGGCCACATTTTTCCGCAGGCTCGCGCGGGCGATGTCCTTAAGGTTCTGGTCGTTGATGCGGATCGCACCGCTGTCGATGTCATAGAAGCGCATCATCAGATTCACGACGGTCGTCTTACCGGAACCGGTCGCCCCGACGAGGGCCACCTTTTTGCCGGACGGCACGGTCAGGGAGAAATCACGGATGACCGGGTAGCCGGGCTCGTAGGAGAAATATACGTGGTCGAAGGTGACCGTGGCTTTCGCACGCACGGGTTTCCCTTCATATTGTACAGGCGCATGATCTGTTTCTTCTTCCATCGTAAGTTTTCCTGCGTCCGATACCTTCCGCACAGAAACCTGTCCTTCTGTATCAGATATCTGTCCCTCTGTGCCAGATGTCTTCTGCACAGAAACCGGACTTTCATTATCGGTTATCTTCCGTTCAGAAACCTGTATCTCTGTCGCGTTCTTTTTCTTCCTGCTCTCATATTCTTCCGTTGCGGCCGTCTCCTGTTTGATTTCCGCAGCTTCGATTTCTAATTTCAGTTCCTCTCCGCTCGGATCCTCATCCTCTTCATCCATCACAACAAACACGCGCTCCGCCCCCGCGATGGCGGTCTGCAATTGCCCGTAGACCTGCGCGATCTCATTGATCGGACGGGAGAACTGCTTCGCGTAGACGATAAACGCGGAAATGACACCCACCGAAATCATGCCGTGAATGGAAAAATATCCGCCGAACGCCGCAATGATGACGAAGCCGATGTTGCCGATGCAGTTCATGATGGGCCCCATGACCCCGCTGAAAATATCCGTGCGAATGCCGGCTTTCGTCATGGCATCTGCCGTCTCACAGAAATGTTCGGTCGTGATGTCCTGGTGATTGTAGGCCACCACCGTGCGATAGCCGGAGATCATCTCCTCCACCGTACCGTTCAAGTCGCCCAAAAGCTCCTGCCTTCTCCTGGAGAAGCGGCGCACCTGCTTCGAGAGCACTTTCGTGGCGATGACGGTGAGGATCACGGTGGCGCAGCTAAGAAGCGCCAGCTGCCAGCAGTACCACAGCATGATCGCCGCAGTCCCGATGATGGTCATCACGCCGGAGAAGAGTGACGGCAGCGACTGAGACACCGTCGTGGAAATGTTTTCGATATCATTTGTCATGCGGCTCATCACGTCACCGTGGGAATGCTGGTCCAGGTAGCTCACCGGCAGGTCCATCACCTTGCCGAAGAAGTCATTTCTCATGCGTCCGACAATGTTCTGGGAGAGCTTCGCGCTGATCAGGCTCTGCAGCAGCGAACATAAGCTGTACAGCAGATACACCGTCAGCATAAATAAAACTGTGGATAGCAGCACGCCGTCCCGCTCCCCCGCGATGATGTCAATGGCATTGCTCTGAAGGCTCGGCGCGTACACGCCGCACAGTGTACCGAACAGCACTACCGCCAGCATGGCGATGACCATGGCCTTTTCCTTTACAAAATACGCAATAATGCGCTTAAGCGTCGCTCCCACATTTTCCGCGTGCTCCGCCTCGGCGAAGCGGTCATGCCGGGTATGGCCGGGAATTCCCTGCCCGGAAGCCGACGATCTCGTTTTATTTTCGTCACTCATGCCGCATTCTCCTTTCTTCTGACTCGTCAATTTCATTCATTCCACAAATAACGTTATCCCATTCTCTCATAGATATTTTTCTTTCACCAGATAACAGTCCGTTTCCGGGCTTTCCCCCTGTTATCTCAAATACTCTCATTGTTTCGGAAAACCGCTTTTCGCAGATAGAAACCCATATTTTCGAGACGACTCTGTTTCGATAATTTCCCGTCCATCTCATGCCGTCTCCTCCTCTCCCATCTGCGAATAATAAATATCCTGATACACCGCGCAGCTTTCCAGAAGCTCCTTATGCGTGCCGCAGGCCGCGATTTTCCCGTGCTCCAGCACGACGATGCGATCCGCCGTGCGCACGGAGGCGATCCTCTGCGCGATGATGATTTTCGTGCTTTCCGGGCTCGTCTCGCGGAGCGCCCTGTGCAGGTTTGCCTCCGTCTTCAGGTCGAGTGCGCTGGTCGAATCATCGAAAATCAGGATCTCCGCTGATTTCAGCACTGCCCTCGCGATGGAGACACGCTGCTTCTGCCCGCCGGAAAGGCTTGCGCCACGCTCGGCCACCACCGTATCATAGCCATCGGTTGTCCCCGAAATGAAATCGTCCGCCTGCGCCGTGACCGCAGCCTGACGGATCTCCTCCCTGCCGGCAGCCGGATCGCCCCAGCCGATATTATCCGCGATCTTCGCGCTGAAAAGTTCGCTCTTCTGCAGCGCGACCGCCACCCTGCCGCGCAGGTCTTTGAGTTTAAAATCGCGCACATCCGCGCCGTCCACCAGGACGCTTCCCTCCGTCACGTCATAGAAATGCGGGATCAGGTTCACTAACGTAGACTTGCCGCAACCGGTGGCCCCCATGATGGCGACCGTCTCGCCGGGGCAGATGTGCAGATTGATATGGTCGAGCACCATCTGGCCGCTGCCCGGGTAGGCGAAAGACACATCGCGGAATTCGATTTCTCCCCCTCCATGAGTCTTTTTGCCTTCTCCGTCCTTCAGCCCCGGCTCCGTCTGCAGGATCGCCCGGACACGCTTCCAGGAGGCCCAGCCTCTGGAAATGTTCTGGAAAATCATAACCATCATCATGACGCCCTGCAGCAGCTGCGTCGTGTAGGTGATGGCCGCCATGATATTGCCGGGCGAGGTCACGCCCGCGCTCACATCCACGGAACCCACCATCAGCACCAGCGCCACCACGATGTACATCAGAGCGTTCACCACCGGGTTCATAAAAGCAAAAATGACGAGCACCTTTAACTGCGTCCTGATCAGCGCATCGTTCGCTTTCCCGAACCGGACCTTTTCGTACACTTCCCGCACGCACGCCTTGATGATGCGGATGCCGGACACATCCTCCTGCATGATGGCGTTGATGTCATCCAGCTGATCCTGCAGCACCGTAAAAAACGGCGTCCCCTTATACAGACAGATGAGCAGCACGGCAATCATAAACGGCAGTGCGCACAGCACGATGATCCCGAAGTGTGTGCTCAGGCGGAACATGCAGTAAATGCTCCCGACCACCATCACCCCGTTTCGTGTGATGCCCCGGATAAACGTAGAGACAAAGTTCTGCACCTGTGTGATGTCGTTCGTCATGCGCGTCACCAGCGAGCCGGTACCGAACTCATCCCTCTGCGGAAATGAGAACTTCATGATGTTCCGGAATGCGTCCTTGCGCATCTCATTGCCGATATTCTGTGCCGACATATGTACGAACACATTGTTCATGGAGCCGCAAAAGCCGCCGAAAATGACCATGGCCAGCATCTCAGCCCCCAGGATCCAGATCAGTGTCATATTGCCGACACCGCCATTGCTTAAGCCCAGCACACCGTCGTCCACGATCCGGCTCATCACGCCCGGCTGGACCAGATCCATCGCGACCTCGCCGAACATGAACAGCGCGGCCAGGATCGCGTAAAACAGATATTGTTTCACATACTTCCACATGAGTGGAATACCTCCCTTTCCATATAATGATGTATCCATCTGTCCGCCCCGTGGCAAACTTGCTTTTAATGTATCACCGGCGGTTGGCTGTGTCAAGATGAATTGTTTATTTTTTTGTTTATCTCATTTGCATTTATATTATTTTATACATATCATATTGTAAATTAATTGTCAGATTTTCTCCTTATCAAGATTTTTACGCAAGAAAAGCTGCTGACACGTAAATATTACGCGCCAACAGCTTTTCGTCCCATTCCACTACAGCCTGTACAATTTTTACCATGTTCCTGAGCCTGCGTCTGTTATGCCCGGTTCTCGCCGAAATCTCCGATCTCATACATAAGCGCCTGCTGAAGAACCTGTGAAAAATTAATATTTTTTTTCTTTGCTGCTTCATTCAGCCATCCGGGTATCGTTACTGTTTTCCTCACTGACTTCTTGTCGTGCATTCGTGCGTATACGATGGTATCACAGGTAATGTAATTCACAAATTCCCCCGTGTTCAAGTGAATACTCCCTGCGTCCGATGGCTCCGGAATCACGTGACCGGCTTTTTCTTCATCAAAAAGATAAAAAGCAAGCACATCTTCTGCCATAACAATGGCATCCCCCAGATTATCGCCACAGGTATAGCAGCCATCCAGATCCGGGAAATCCACCGAAAACTTTCCACCCTCTTCCGGCGTAAATACAGCCGGATATACATATTTTGCCATGTTTTGCCTCCTATCTCCGAATCCCGGCATCCTTAAGGATTTTATTAGCGGTACCCGTTGGGATTTTTTTATAAGAATACTGTGACGAGATCTTAAAACAGTATTTCCCTTATTTTTGCTGTGTCTCAGTGATCGCGGATTTCTCGCGCACCCAGTATAAATCTACGATCCTCTCATCTTCCATCGGCATAACCTCCCTCCACAGAGCATTCAAAGGCCTTCTTATCTATTATAGAGGGAATTTTATGGCGTCGGTCACATATTTTTTAAATTTACTTTATACCACATGCCTGCCATAAAGGGAAGTTACAGTCAAAAAAACACCGCTTGACGCGGCTTTCCGATTTTTGTATGATAAATGTTCAATCATCGAAACAGGAGAGTATCCGAAACCTATGAAAACCAGATTGACCTATCAGCACACCATCGTCGCCTGCTTTATTGCATACATCGTGCAGGCCATCGTCAACAATTTTGTCCCGCTGTTATTTCTGACCTTTCAGAATACTTACCATATTTCTCTGTCGCAGATCACCTTTCTGGTGACGCTGAACTTTGGCATCCAGCTTCTCGTGGATCTGGCGTCCGCCTTCTTTGTAGATAAAATCGGCTACCGTGCTTCCATGTGCCTTGCCCACCTCTTTGTGGCCGTCGGTTTCTTTTTGCTGATAACGCTGCCTGGCCTTTTGCCCGACCCCTACTTTGGGATTTTGCTGTCTGTCATTGTCTACGCCGTCGGCGGCGGCCTGCTGGAGGTCATTGTCAGCCCTGTGGTAGAGGCCTGCCCTACAGAACATAAGGCTTCTGCCATGAGCCTGCTCCACTCCTTTTACTGCTGGGGGCATGTGGGCGTCGTTCTGATTTCCACCGTCTTTTTTTCTCTTGCCGGCATTGAGCACTGGCGCATTCTTGCTGTGCTGTGGATCCTCATCGCCCTCGCCAATCTCCTCTTCTTCACCCTGACACCTATCGCGCCTTTGATGGATGAAGGGCAAAGCGGTCTTTCGCTTAAAAAACTGCTCTCCCAAAAGGTATTCTGGCTGTTACTGCTTATGATGATCTGCTCCGGTGCCAGCGAGCAGGCGGTCAGCCAGTGGACATCCGTTCTCGCCGAAAAGGGGCTGGGGGTGACGAAAGCCGTGGGCGACCTGGCAGGCCCCATGTCTTTCGCCATATTCATGGGGACTTCCCGCGCCATTTACGGAAAATACGGCCATAAGCTTGATCTGGACAAATTCATGTCCGCAAGCTGCATCCTCTGCGTGGCGGCTTATCTTCTCATCGCGATCGTTCCGAATCCTGTCATCAACCTGTTTGGCTGCGCGGTCTGCGGGTTCTCGGTCGGCATTCTGTGGCCGGGAAGCTTCAGCAAAGCCTCTGCCTCCCTGCCGTCAGGCGGAACGCTGATGTTTGCCCTCCTGGCATTAGGCGGCGACATCGGCTGTGCCGGTGGCCCCACCTTTGCCGGTCTCATGGCCTCCGCCTTTGGGGACAACCTGCAAACCGGCATCCTGTTCGCGGTCATTTTCCCGGCCGGGCTGCTTGGTTTGGTTCGTGCGGTTGGAAAAAATAAGATTCAAACGAAATAGAGCAATGAAAAGATTTCAATGTTTTCCTGAAATGATTCGCCCATTCCACCATTGATTCGCCCATGGATTCGCCCATGGGCGAATCCCTCCCTGCAGCGAATGGTTGTGATTAAATATGTCCTGTCCTCGTCTGTCTCAAAGATTGGCTTCGGCGATCCATATCTCACTGTGAGCAAATCACATCACCCACTTTAATCGAACCGGATATATCTCAATAGTAAAATGAGGTTCCCTGATATCTGCCAGCGGATGTTATTCTGCAATGCCTACGCTCACGGAGCCTATTTCTGTTTTCATGAAAATTTCCTGTCAAAACCGGTAAACTCCATATCGTCAATCTCACCCGTTTCCTCCGAAATCTGCACGGAAAAACATAACATCATAAATCGGTATATATACTATTTTCCCGTCCTTTTGCACTTCCCGCTCATTCGACAGGACAAAAGCTTTTTTTACATGATAGTCTTCATTTTGTACAAAAGCGCTGAGGGCGCTGTGTACCGTGTAGTCCTTGCCGGATTTCACCTCGATCGGCACCGCAGACAGCGTTTCATAATCATCGATCAGATAGTCAACCTCTCCCTTGCTGCGGTTATCATAGTAGAAAAGCCTGTAACCGTGCGCAATCAATTCACTTGCCACCGCATTCTCATAAACCGAGCCAAGATTCACGCTCCTTTCATCATCCAAAACTGCCCGAATATTATTGCCGTAAAGAATTCCCGTCAGAATACCGACATCATTTAAATACAATTTCAGAAGATTCTTTCCCGATGATTCGATCAGCGGAAATACCGGTGTCGAAATTGCCTGAACCTGCAGGGCAATCCCGGCACTGATCAGGTATTCAAACTCATCCTCGTAATCACGGAAAGTTTTTCCTTTTTTGTTTTCAATATTTTTCGCCACCACCCGCTTCTTTTTATTCTCCATATTCGATGGAATCAGATCATAAATGCGGCGAATTTTCAGCTTCCTGTCATCCCCGTATTTTGAGGCATCTGCCGCGTAATAGTCATGAATCTCTCTCTGAACTTCCCGAACCAGCCGTATATTCTTTTCTTCCAGCCAGGCGTTTACCGCATCCGGCAGCCCGCCGATCAATAGGTACTTCCGCCACAGATCCATCATTTTCGCATGCATCGATTCATCGAGAGGCTCCTCCGCCCGGAATTTCTTTTCCATAGCAGCGACAGCCATCTCATTCAGCCCGTTTGCATACAGAAATTCCTCAAAATCCAGCGGAAACATTCGCACTTTTCGAATGCTTCCCATCGGGATGGACGATGTCTCTGAAAGCGTGACTCCCAGGAGAGAACCACTGGCAATATAGGTAAACCTGCCATCCTGCGCAAGGAACTTTAAGAGCGTGAGCAAATGTGGATATGCCTGAATCTCATCCAGAAAAATCAGCGTATTTTCCCGCTCCTTCATTCTGTCCCCGGCCAGCATGCTTACCTGAAGGTAAAAATCCTCTACACTTTTTGTGTTTGCAAAAAGGCGGCTGCTCAAAGCATCCTCCACCATATTAATTTCAATAAAATTTTTAAACAGTTTTTTTCCTACATAGCGCACAATGTAGGTTTTTCCGACCTGTCTTGCGCCATCGATCAGCAGGATTCTTTTTGAATCCGACTTCAGATGGTCGGTGATTGTCTTTTCAATTTTTCGGTAAAGCATACGGATCTCCTTTCTGACTTTTCAATGGCATTATACACGTCAGCTTGTGACTTTTCAATAGAAAATCGTGAGTTTTATATGACTTTTCAAAGAAAAAGGAGGGCCCGCAGGTCCTCCTTCCGGTCGCAGGCATCGCAAGTTTCTGCAACCTGATCACTGGAGTTATTCTAACCTTTGTGTCATGGAAAGTCAATACCTTTTGGACACATCCTCTTCCTTGACATTGCTTCCTTTGTGGGCTATAATTCCCGCGTTTGCCAGTGTATTTGACTCCGGTGTCACAGGATACAGGTGATTGCTGTGTTGGAGTGAAAGGAAGGACAGTGCTTTGTTAAATCAGTTTTCAAGGACAGAACTTTTGTTGGGAAAAGACGGAATTGGGCGTCTCTCGGCATCCTGTGTTGCCGTGTTCGGCATCGGAGGTGTCGGCGGATACGCAGTGGAGGCGCTTGCGCGGAGCGGTGTCGGCTCTTTCGTGCTGGTTGATGATGATAAAATCTGCCTTACCAATTTAAACAGACAAATTATCGCCACAAGGAAAACGATCGGTCAATATAAAGCGGATGTCATGAGAGATCGGATACTCGAAATCAATCCACACGCCAGCGTGGAAGTCCGAAAATGCTTTTTCCTTCCGGAGAACGCAGGGGAATTTGATTTCTCACAGTATTCCTATGTTATTGATGCGGTGGATACCGTTACGGCGAAGCTCGAGATCGTCTGGCAGGCACAGGAGCACGGTGTGCCGGTCATCAGCAGTATGGGGGCTGGGAATAAGCTGGACCCCACAAAGTTTCAGGTGGCAGATATTTATGAAACAACGATATGTCCGCTTGCAAGAGTCATGCGGCGTGAGTGCAGGAAACGCGGGATACGTGCGCTGAAAGTGGTGTATTCCTCGGAAAAAAGCATCCGGCCTCAGGAGGATATGGAAATCAGCTGCCGGACGCACTGCATCTGTCCGCCCGGGACACAGCGCAATTGCACGCAGCGAAGGGATATTCCGGGAAGCGTTGCGTTCGTCCCATCGGTTGCCGGCCTGATTCTGGCGGGAGAAGTTATAAAAGACCTGATAAAAACGCCCTGTTAAGTTTTACAACGCCGCCGCGTTAAGTTTTGCAATACCGCCCCGTTAAATTTTATAATGCCGCCACGTTAAGTTTTATAATGCCGCCGCATCCAGATACATCAGATGCGTATCATGCTCATTATCAAAATACTCGTTTCCGTGGTTCGTTCCCTGCCGGACCAGACGCCCGTCTTTGAAAGCGCAGAGTGTGGTAAAGGGCAATTCCTCCCAGCCGCGCCGTCCCAGCGGCGTGGTCGCTATGAGGGTGCCTTCTTCCGTCTCGCGCAGAAAGAGGGATTTGTCGTAATTGGTGTGCGCATAGAGGATTTCGCCGTCATAAATCAGAAGATTGACTTTGTTGTGCGGCGTGATTTCGCAGAGAATGCGGTCGAGTATGTCAAAGCGCTCACTGACAGGGAGATGAACGGCTGAACTTTCCTTACGGTCGTCTCTGATGGTATCACATACCCCATCTCTGCTTTCACCAGGTCCGTCCGTCTCCTGCCGACGCGCGGTAGCTTTATCCATCTCGTCCACGATATAGTACAGCACACGCTCGCTGTCCGTCCTGCCCTCCTGCACATACTGATAAGGCGACAGCCTGGGGCAGTCAAACATGGTTCCGTTGTGCGCCAGTGTCCACGCGCAGTCCGTACGGTCGCGCCGCACAAACGGGTGGCAGTTTTCGTAATCCTCGGAGCCGACAGTTGCCAGCCGGATGTGTGCGATCATCGCATCCGCCTCAAAAGGATGCCGCAGACGGCGTTTCAGATAACCGCTGCGAAAAGCCGGAGTCGGCTCTTTTTCAAGTGAGACTGCATTGCCGTGGAAAAATGCCATGCCCCAGCCGTTCGGATGCTCCACGCTGTGGGAAAAAAATTCCTTTAACAGATCATTGACCGCGACCGGCTGCGTCGCGCTGACTCCAAATAATTCACACATGGTTTTCTCCTCCATGCACATTCTTTTCTTAATGCACTATTACTCAAAAGGCCATGACACAAGGATTTACAGGGTCACGGCCTTTATCTCTTAAAGATGATCACTCAGATTCTTAAGCGCTTCCTCCTGCCTTTTCTTTGCCAGTTCCATCCCCCGGTCTACAAATCCGCCCTCAAATTCTCTTCTTATTTTCCAGGCATAGCGATTCTCTGCATTAATGAATTTTGCTTCCTCGAAATCCAAAACTTCCTGCACTTCGGCCGGGAAATCGCGATAGAATTCCCGCATGAATCCGATGACATTCCTGGCCGCGTCTACCACGGAGTAGACCTCGCCGTCCGGCACGACCATATTTACTGTCTTCAAATCGTAGTGCGCGGCGTTTTTAAAGTTCTGCACTGCCTGCACCTGATCGCGTTCGGTGAAGGGCTGATCCTCCGTGGATGCCAGCCACCCCAGAAGAAGACCGGCGAACGCCACGTCGCGCTCATCGACACCTGCCGGGACGAGCGGATTTAAGTCAAACATGCGCAGCTCGATGTGGTTCACGCCGTAGGCTTCCAGCGTTTCCAGGCGGTTTAAACCTGCGGGCTTTAGGCGCACCGGGTAATATAGCTCCGTCGGCGACTGCAGCCATCCCTTTCGCACGAAATCGCGCATGCTTTCGACATAAGTTGTAAGATTTGTATAATCAAATACCGGCGCGAATGCGTTCCAGTAGCCAAGCTCACTGCAGCGCACCGAGGCCAGCCCCTGAAAGATATCGCTGTCCAGCTTGTCCTTCTCCACATAGGAGCCGTCCATGAGCGGGCTTGCCGCCGTCACGGACACAAGAATCCAGCTGTAGGCCGCCGCCCGCTTCGCAAGCGTTAAATACAGGTCATTCTTATATGCGACATAATCGGTCTGCCCGCTCCGGGCAAAATCCTGCCGCAACAGCTCTTCGTTGAAAGAGTAATTTACGTGGATGCCGCAGAGCGTCATCTTATATTTGCCGTAGCGCCGGGAAAGATATTCGCGGTAGATCGTCTTCCCCGACTGCGCCCCGCCAAACTGCGCCACCGGGATATCCGCCTCATTTCGGATGTGCGGCGGATTGGAAAATAGCCAGAGGTACTCGCGGGGCTCAAGACCTGCCAGCGTCCGATGGATTTTATCCGTATGCCTCTGCAGCTCTTCCACCACCGCGTGTGCGCCCTGCCGAACAGCCGTGTTAATCTCCGTCTGATTTTCGCAAAAGTCGCGGACAATATAAGGGTCGTCCGGGAACGGATGGCTTGTATGCGAGAGAAAGCCGCCCTCCGTCACGCGAAGTCCCTCCTTTTCGAGGCCGAAATTACCATTTAATAAGAGCTGCCTGAGCTCAGGAGTATCAATATGAAGCATAGGACTTTCCCTTCCGGTACATATCATCTCAATCCGTGTGATTTAAGCAAACAGTTACAATCTGCACTAACGTAACCGCGAATAGATGCAATCTACAATAACTGAGAAGAAACGATATCTGCATCTGTCAGCACGGATAAATTTGTTACCTTAGAAACAATGAATCGGTATCAAAATTCAGAATCTTTTGTCCCTTGTGTCAATAACTGCCGCTGACTCTCGGTAAGATTCGTTTTGCGGCACGACAACATCATGACATATCGGAAACGTAACGAAATCTTTTCCCGTCCGCAAAACGAATCCTGCCGGAAATCAGCGGCATTTATCCCACATGGTGTCCGAAAGACAGCAAAGGAGGTCTACAAAAATCATCTCGCCCCTCCCTATTTCCTACTATATATATAGGTTATGTGGGCTTTGTGATGTCTGGCATTATACGCCGCCTGCCCCTGTCTGTCAATTTCTTTTGCCGGTGAAACACCACGCAAAAAAATTAGAGTTGGATATAAGTTTTGCTTATAAGAAAATACCGATTGTAATTCCCGGAATCTGAAGGAATGTTTCTATGATTTCAGAACATACAGTACCTGGAATCAGCCTGTGTGTTATGTCAGGGAACATAGAAAGCGCATTTCGGATAGCCCGCGAAACAAAGGAATACTGCATCCATTAAAAGGATTTCAGTGCCTGCCTCAGGTCGCCGATCAGATCTTCCTTATTCTCGATCCCCACCGATAGCCGCAGAACCCGGTCCGTCACCCCGTTTTTCTCACGCACTTCGGGCGGCACATCCGCATGCGTCTGGGTGGTCGGGTAGGTGAGCAGCGTTTCCACGCCGCCAAGGCTCTCCGCAAACGGGATGAGTTTTGTCTCCTTTAAGATGTGCCGCGCAAGCTCCCGGCTTTCCACCTCAAAGGTGATCATGCTGCCGAAGCCGGTGGACTGCTTTTTGCTGATTTCGTAGGCCCGCGTTCCGGGGATGCCCGGGTAGTAGACCTTCGTCACGCGCGGTTCCGACAGCAGGAACTCCACGAGCGCTTTCGCGTTTTCTTCTGCACGCTCCATGCGGATCGGAAGCGTCTTGATGCCGCGCAACACCAGCCAGCTGTCAAACGGCGACAGCCCCGTGCCGATGGTCTTGATAATGAAGCGAAGCCTGTCTGCGATCTCCTGAGAATTCGTGATGAGGAAACCGGAGAGCGTGTCATTGTGACCGCCCAGGAACTTCGTGCCGCTGTGCATGACGATATCCGCGCCGAACTGAAACGGTTTTTGGAAATATGGGGAAAGGAAGGTATTGTCCACGATGAGCCAGATCCCGTGCGCCTTCGCGATATCAGAGAGTCTCTGAATGTCGATGACGTTCATCATCGGGTTTGTGGGCGTCTCGATAAAAATGGCTTTCGTGTGTTCATTGATCAGGCCCTCCGCCTCCTCCTCAATGTTGTCCGAGTGGCTGAAGCGGATGCCATTCTTTTCACTGATATGGTCAAACAGGCGGATGCTGCCGCCGTAAAGATCCGCATCCGTGATGATGTGGTCGCCGGGAGCGAATAACTCCATCATCGCATCAATGGCAGCCATGCCGCTGGAAAATGCCAGCGCATCGAGGCCGCCCTCCAAAGAGGCCACAACCTCCTCCAGCTTCTCCCTGGTGGGGTTCTGGAGCCTCGTGTAGTCATAGCCCGTGCTCTGCCCCACGGCCGGGTGTTCAAATGTTGCTGTCTGATAAATCGGGAAACTGATGGTGCCTGTGCGGTCGCCCGCGAAGCTCTCACCGTTCCCGTGAATACATTGGGTTTCAATTGCGTAGTCCATACCTTCTTCCTTTCCGGTTTTGTTTTATCCCCCTTAAGTTATCGTCAGTCTCTCCTGCTCTCACCGGACTGACTCAGCCATCCATGTAATTTCTAAATTGTCCCGCACTTTCGAAGTTGACGCAATGCATAAACACCGCTTTCCATGATCCTTCCAGGGTTTCACCGGCTCCGAACCGCGCACTCCAGCCTCCTCATGGCCTCCTCCAGTATACTCTGCGGGCAGGCCACATTGATGCGCTCAAACTCCTCCCCGACCGGCCCGAACATCGCGCCGGAATCCAGCCACAGCTTTGCCTTCTTCGTGATTAGTTCCTCCAGCTCCGCCCCGGAAAGCCCAAGGCCGCAAAAATCCAGCCACAAAAGGTAAGTACCTTCCGGCTCGATCAGCCGCACCTCCGGCAGACGTTCCTCAAGAAACCTCCTGACATAAGAGATGTTCCCTAACAGATAGAGCATCATCTGCTCATACCATTCGCGCCCATCGCGGTAGGCAGCCTCGCAGGCCGTAAGCCCCACCATGTTCATCTGGCTGTAGCCAGCCGCGTCGATCTGCTTCCGAAACTGCGCCCTTAAGTGTGCGTTCGGGATGAAAATGTTTGACACCTGCAATCCCGCAAGGTTAAAAGTTTTCGCCGGGGATGTGCAGGTAACGGAAATCTCCCTGAAATCCTCCCGCAGATTCGCAAACACCTGATGCCTTCTGCATCCGTAGACAAAATCCTCGTGGATTTCATCGCTCACGACGGTAACATGGTGCCTCAGGCAAATCTCACCGATCATCTCCAGTTCCTCCCTTGTCCACACCCGGCTTACCGGGTTGTGTGGACTGCAGAGCAGGAACAATTTCACGCCATGCCGCACGATTTTATCTTCAAAATCGTGGAAATCTATATGATATTTTCCCGTGCCAACCTGATTTGCCCGAACTGGCTTCGTTTTTTCTGAATTCCTCCTGCCGCTCTTTCCTCCGGCATCTGCTCCCGGAACATGTTCCTCTGCTGTTTGATTCAGATCTTTCCCATAAATCAGACCGCTGTATTTCTCATAATCACTTTCTTCCCCATATATCAGGTCGCTGCTCACCACGACTCTCCCGTTATCCCGGATGACCTCCGAAAACGGGTAGTACACCGGCTGCTGGATGAGCACGGCATCCCCCGGCTTCGTGTAGGCCTTCACCGCCATCGCCAGAGCAAACACCACACCCGGCGTCTTCAGCATCCAGCGCTCCTGTACCTGCCAGCCATGGTGCTCCCGCATCCAGGACTCGACTGCCCGAAAATACGACTCTCCCGGTTCCGTATAGCCGTAGATGCCGTCTGCCAGCCGCCTCGTCACCGCATCGACTACAAAGCTCGATGTCGGGAAGTCCATGTCCGCCACCCAGAGCGGCAGCACATCATCCGGCTTACCCCGCTTTGCGGCGAAATCATATTTCAGGCTGCCCGTGCCTCGGCGGTCGCGAACGCGGTCAAAATCAAGGTTTCGTTCTCTCATTTTTGCATGTCCCCTTTTCTTTTCCAGGTCACGTGGCAATATCAGGTTTCAAATTCGGAGTCATTGCGAAACATTTGATCCGAATTTGAAGAAAACAGACTTCAGCTTTCGACCTGATGTTACATGATATGACGCTGGTATCATGATATCATTCCCCTGATGCCAAAATTTAGCGAATTTTATCACATATTTCCTACCATTTCAATAGGTTTTTGTGACCACTACAGATCATCCGATTTTGTGGTCACTGCGACTCGATGAATTTTTGTAATCCTAAGACACCTCTTTCTGCTGCGCAAAAAGCGACAGCCATGGTTCTCTGCTCTCCATGGCCATCGCTTTTCCTAATCAGATCCCATCTTTTTCTTCCGCCTGGTTCACGGAAATGTCTTCTTTCGCCAGCTGATCCGGACAGGCGGAACCGCGGGATTCTCAATATCCAGGCCCGCCTGTCCGAAGCATTGCCATACGAACGTTGGCTCTTACGCCGGCTGAACCGCCGCTCCCGCGTCCTCCGGGATTTCGCGAACCCCGTTATACACGTCGCGGTCAAGCTGCCCTTCCTCCGTTGCGGCTACAAGGGTGGTCGCCGTAGCTGCGCCGACCACATTCGTAGCAGTTCTGGCCATGTCCACGATACTGGAAATCGGGGACAGCAGCACGATGACCTCCACCGGAAGGCCTGCCGCCGCGAAAACTGCGGTGGCTGTGATGGTCGCCGTGCCGGGAACTCCGACCGTGCCGATGGACACCACGACCGCCAGCACAATCAGGAAGAGATACTGCGCCGGTGAATAATCGAGTCCGAGGATGTGGACCGCAAACACCGCCAGCAGTACCGGCCAGACACCGGCACATCCGGGCATGCCCAGATTCGCGCCGAGGCTGGCGCCAAACGATGCGATATCTTCATTGACCCCAAGCTTCTTTGTCAGCTGATTCACCGTCACCGGGATCGTGCCGACGCTGCTCTGTGAGGTGAAGGCAACCACGCCGGCCGGCCAGATTCCCTTAAAGAAGCGGATCGGGTTCAGGCGGCCAACCACTTTGATCAGTGTACCCTCCACCACGAACAGCTGGAACGCGCAGAGGACATACGCCAGAACAAGCACACTTAAGAGCGGAAGCAGATCCGATACAGAGCTGCGGCTTACCGCGCGGGCCACCAGGGAAAGGACCGCATACGGCGTAAAGCCGATCACCGTGCTGACTACTTTGCCCATCACGAGGTTACCCGCGTCGATGAACGCCTTAAACGGCGCCACCTGCTCCGGCTTTTTTGCCGCCACCGCATTGTAGCTTAAGGCCAGAAGAATCACAAACAGCACGATCGGCACGACCTCGCCGTCTGCCCAGTGGGAAATCAGGTTTGACGGGAAGAGACTGATGATCGTCTCCACAAACGTCGGAACCTCTGCCGCAGTATAGTCTGTGGCAAGTTCATACTCAAACCCGTCTCCTATATTGGTAGCGACACTGGCAATCAGTGTCACCGTGCTGGCAATGAATGTGTTCAGAACCAGGAAAAACACCGTCTTAAAGCCGATATTTTTCAGCCGGATCGAACTGCTTAAGTTTGTGATGCTCGCCGTGATCGAGAAAATCAGCAGCGGGATCACGATGGCGGAAATCACATGCGCGTAAATGGTACCGAACGCCGCCACGTATGTATAGTGGCCTTTGAACACCACCCCCACGATGACGCCCAGGCCAAGGGCCAGGATCGTGCGAAGACCGAAATTCAGGTTCTTCTTCTTCTTCAGGTAGTACAGCAGGGCAAAAAACGCGACCGCCAACAGCAGCGCACCCCATTCGTAAAAATCAATCGTCATAACAAACTCCTTCCTTATTTTGTGCCCCAGTGTCTGTTCACAGCTGATTATCAAGACTATAAGGATGGAACGTCGAGCTGGCTCGTAAGAACCATCTTATGGTCTTGATAATCGACTGGGATCATGACATACCAGGTACGATGTGTATGACAGTTCTTTGTTACGTGAGGAATCTTAGCACTGTGCGCGAGTTTCGTCTAATACACAAAAAATTTGTCCAGTCATAACTTCCTTTTATAAAAAATGACACCACGGTCAAAAGTCGTTCACTTCAGGAATTGGAAGTTTACTTCCGAACTCTGTAACCAGTGGTGTCATTACAATGTTGTTACTTTTGATGGTTAAGCCAAATCTACAGCCCTACGGCCCGGAACGCCTGATCCAGATCCCCTATGATATCCTCCGGAGACTCAAGCCCGACGCTGAATCGGATAAAACCTTTCCTGAATTTCTCCGGATACAGATTGATCCGCTCATCATAGCTCGGCTGTGGGAAAATCAGGCTTTCATCATGTCCCAGGGAGACGGCAAATGTGACCACTTTGAGCTTCGCGCAAAACCGCTCGACGGTCTTGTCGTCCGTATTTACGCCGAAAGAGATAACGCCCCCGAATCCGTTTTCCATCTGGCGCTTTGCCAGCGCATGCCCAGGATGGCTGGACAGCCCAGGATAAGAAACGAACGTAACATTTTCCCGCTGCTCCAGCCATTCGGCAATTTTCTGCGTGGACCGATTGATCCGTTCCATGCGCAGCGGGAACGTGACGGAGCCGCGGAAAATCTGCCAGGCGTTGAACGGACTGATGACCGCGCCGACGTTCACCTGCGCCTCATAGCGGATGCGGTCCATCGTTTCCAGGTCATTGGATATGATCGCACCTCCCTGCGCATCGCCGTGGCCGTTGATAAACTTCGTAAGCGCATCAACCACAAAGTCAGCCCCCAGTTCCAGCGGACGCTGGTTCAGGGGCGAGGCAAAGGTGTTGTCCACCGACAGAACCGCACCGTTTTCATGCGCGATCTTTGCGATTGCCGCGATATCAGTTACGCCAACTGTCGGATTGTCCGGCGTCTCAATATGAACCAGCCTTGTACCGGGCGTGATTGCCTTCTTCACCGCCTCCAGATCTGTCATGTCCACCATGACCGTCTCCACGCCGAATTTTTTATTGAACAGCTCGTGGAACATCCGGTAAACCGCCATGTAGCTGACATTCGGGTACACCACACGATCCCCGGATTTGAGCAATGTCCAGAACAGCGCGTGAAGCGCCCCGACTCCGCTGGCCAGCACGATCGCATCATCCGCGCGATACAGTGCCGCTATTTTTTCCTCCAGCCAGTGCTGGTTGGCGTTCCCGTTTCTGGAATACATCAGCAGATCCGTCGACGAATAATTGACCTGTGAGAGGTCGTCCGGCAGCTTATAGCTGTTTGCCATGTGCAGCGGCCTGCGGACTGCGCCGGTTCCCTCATCATAATCCGTTCCGGTGTGTATGGCCTGGGTGGAAATATCGTACTCCTTGAATTTGTTCTCTTTCTTTGACACTTTTGAAACCTCCTGATTTTTTTGTCGGCTTATTCTAAAGCCAAATTCCTAGTAAGTCAATAGGCTTAGTAGGCTTTTTGTCGTGGATTTCATTAGCAAAGCTCACCTAAAATGCTTAAAAAGTACCATCACAGTCACATGGATACGATTGTGATGTGCAGTTATAACCAAAAGTTCAGATAAAGCTATAAATTATCAATATATCATATTTCGAGGAAACCGTTTGACGTAAATCGGGTTTCGTCGTACAATCTGGGAGATGGCATTGTCAGCAGCATATGGGAATCCACATGCCCACGCTGCGGGCACTACCGGGAATACAGCAGGAGGCAGGTAATAATGAGAGTAAACGATGAACAGATTTCGGTGGCCGACTCTCTCACCGTTCTGGAATTGCTCCGACAGAAGGAATACCCGCTCACGCGGATTGCTGTCGAGGTGAACGGTCAGATTGTGCCGAAAGCAGAATATGAGACGTACCGTCTTCACGATGAAGACGCTGTGGAAATCGTGTGTTTTGTAGGGGGTGGCTGAAGTTCCGCAAAGCGGAACTTCGCGACATTCGGCTTCGCCGAAGTCGGAGCGCAAGGCGGGACTTCACGACATTTTGCTTACGCAAAAGTCGGGGCACTCAAGAAGCTCTTCGTGCTTCTTCGCAAGTTCTGTGAAGAAAAACTCGGAGTCAGAAGTCGGTTAAAAGATAAGGAAATGAAACTATGTTACACCTGAATTTAAACGGAGCGCCGTGTGAGGCTCCGGAGGGCACAAGGCTGCAGCAGTTTGCACGCGACGCCGTGCCGGAGGCGGATGTGGTCATCCGAAACGGATTCCAGACAGCGGAGGATGCGGAGCTGGCAGATGGCGACAGCATCACGCTAATCAGAAAGGGCGAACTGCCGCCGCAGGACGTTCTGGAGCATATGATGGCTGCCAGGCATTCGCCCAAAGTTCATGAGACTGTAAAGCGGGCGCGCGTCGGTATTGCCGGTCTGGGCGGCCTGGGGTCAAACATCGCCTCCATGCTTGCGCGCATCGGTGTCGGACATCTGGTGCTGGTTGATTTTGACGTTGTGGAGCCCAGCAATCTGAACCGGCAGAATTATTTTGTCTCCCATCTTGGAAAAAAGAAAACGGAGGCCACAAAGGAACTCGTCGGGCAGATCAACCCCTTTATCACCGTTGAGACGCACGATGCGCGGATCGACGCATCCAATGCAATGGAGCTGTTCGGCGACTGCGATATTGTCGTCGAGGCATTCGACAAACCGGACTGCAAGGCTGAGCTTGTATCCACGCTCCTGTCGGAATCCGATACGATCCGCATCGTCTCCGGTTCGGGCATGGCAGGATACGAGTCCTCCAACACGATTCAGACGAGAAAGCGCATGTCCCGCCTGTATGTCTGCGGCGATGGGGTAACCGCCGCCGGGAATGGCGTGGGCCTGATGGCTCCGCGCGTGCTGGTGTGCGCCGGACACGAGGCGAACATGGTGCTGCGGCTGCTGCTTGGGATTGAAGAGCCGTAAAGTCGGTTTCTCCGTGTGAACCATATTGACGTGTTCTGTCGTCAGAGGTGATGACGATAGTACCTGTCGTCAGAATTTGAACTGTTTAAGGCAAAAAATTTTGAATCAGTTCATATGCAATTTTTAAAAAGCTCAGCGCAGATAGTTGCGCTGAGCTTTTTATTCACAGATCCGGGCAGGAAATTTCCGACAACTTTCTATCGGCACTTCTCCAGATACACAAATCCTTTTTTCTCTCCTCCAATTCCCGTATCAGCAGGGTTCTTATCCCCTGTCATGTCAATCGTTTTCCTACCTTCATACGTCTTTTCCTCCGTGTAAACGCCGTAACAAAACCCCACAGCAACTACACTTTTTGACCACGAGTTTTCCTCTCAGTTATAAATTCATCTTATATCTGTCCATAAAGAACCGCGATTTGACAAATCTGGCATCAAAAATTATACTTTGGCCTCGATAAAAACAACTGCTTTATGCGCAAACAGCAAACTTTTTATTCTGATGTTACTATGTTTTTCAGAATTGAATCAGATATGGAAATCTGATTCACGATTTATCCGTACCAGGGAGTACACCGGTGATTGAAGTAAGAAGCTTAAGCAAAAATTACAAAATGAAGTCGCAGGAATTCACCGCGATCCGCGATGTGAACCTGACCATTCAGGACGGGGATTGCTTCGGCATCATCGGCATGAGCGGTGCGGGCAAGTCCACCCTGGTCCGATGTCTGAACCTGCTGGAGAAGCCGTCGTCCGGCTCCATCCTGATCGACGGCAAAGACATCACGCATTATCAGGGGAAGGAACTTCTGGCACTCCGCCGCAGCATGGGGATGATTTTCCAGAAGTTTAACCTGCTCATGCAGCGCACGATCCTGGAGAATGTGATGCTTCCGATGGAAATCTGCGGCGTAAAAAAGGAGACCCGCAGGAAGCGTGCAGCAGAATTGCTGGATCTGGTCGGTCTGGGAGACCAGGCGGACAAATATCCGGTACAGCTGTCCGGCGGCCAGCAGCAGCGAGTGTCCATCGCCAGAGCCCTCGCGAACGACCCGCGTGTGCTGCTCTGCGACGAGCCGACATCCGCGCTGGATTCGCTCACAACAAATACCATCCTGAAGCTGCTGCGGGACATCAACCGGAAGATGGGCGTCACGGTTGTGATCATCACCCACGAAATCAGTGTGGTCGAAAAAATCTGCAACCGCATGGCGGTCATTGACGGCTCTGTCATCGTGGAACAGGGGGATGTGAACGACATCATCAACGCTCCCACGCAGGAGATCACAAAGAAACTGCTGGGACGGGTGAACTGGGATGCGTAAGGAGGGAAAATCAGGATGTGGACTACGATAACTGAATTTGTGGATCGTTACCACCAGCTTCTGCTGGACGGGATCCGCGACACTTTGGTGATGACCATTACTTCCTTTTTCTTCGCTTACGTTCTGGGGCTGTTTCTGGGTGTTCTGCTGGTGATTTCCAAGCCACACGGCATTCGCCCGAACCGAGCATGCAACGTAATCGTGGGCTGGATCGTGAACATCGGGCGGGCGATTCCCTTCATCATCCTGATGATCTCCATCATGCCGCTCACAAAGGCGATCATGGGAACGAAACTGGGGGTGAAAGGTGCGATCTTTCCATTGATCGTATCTGCGGCACCGTTTGTTGCCCGCATGGTGGAAACCTCGCTGTCGGAGATCGATGCCGGTGTGATTGAAGCCAGTCAGGCCATGGGAGCCACGACCTGGCAGATCATCCGCAAGGTGTATCTTCCGGAGTCACTTCCTTCCCTGATCCTCGGCGGTTCTGTCAGCTTCGTCACGATTTTCGCCTACACCACCATGGCTGGCGCGGTAGGTGCCGGCGGTCTGGGCGATATCGCCATACGGTACGGCTACAACCGCTATGAAGCGGATGTGCTGTGGGTGACCGTTGTCCTGTTGATCCTCCTGGTTGAAATCGCACAGGCCATCTTTAACTGGCTGTCGCGAAAGACAGACCGAAGGATTCGAAGGTAGAAAAATCAGGTGAACCTCGTGGTGTCATTACCGTGTTCGTTACTTTGACCCCAGCATCATGTGAATGCTATGATTGAAAAATATAAGTGAAAAGAAAAAGGAGCAGAAAATGAAAAGAATGAGAAATTTAAAGAAACTGGCCGCTTTTGCCCTGGCTTTCAGCCTTGTCTTTGCCCTCGCCGCCTGCGGCAGCACTGAAGAGGACGCAACCGATGAGTCCACAACAACAGGAGCATCCGCATCTGAGACAACGGTTCTGAAGGTGGCCGCTTCTCCTACCCCGCACGCGGAAATCCTGACATCGGATATCGTCACGGAGCTTCTGGCTGCCGAGGGGATCACACTGGATGTCACCGAATATTCCGACTACGTGGTTCCGAATACGTCGGTAGACGAGGGAGAAAATGACTGCAACTATTTCCAGCATACCCCTTATCTGGATACCTTCAACGAAGAAAACGGCACCTCTCTCGTGTCCGTGGGCAAAATCCATTATGAGCCGTTCGGCCTCTATTCCAACACGCTGGAATCCGTAGATGATATTGCTGAGGGCGCAACCATCGCCATTCCGAACGACGGTTCCAACGAGGCCCGCGCACTGTACCTGCTTCAGGATTTGGGCCTGATCACCCTCTCCGGTGACTCCTTTAACTCCAACGCAACCGTGCTGGATATCGAAGAAAATCCGCTGAACCTGCAGTTTACTGAGCTGGAAGCTGCCATGGTAGCCCGTGCACTGGACGATGTGGATGCGGCAATCGTAAACGGGAACTATGCTCTGGAGGCCGGTCTCGACATCAATGACGCGATCGCCACCGAGGCAGCCGATTCGGACGCGGCGCAGACCTACGCGAACATCATCGCGACCACAGAAGAGAACGCGGACAACGAAGCGATCCTGACACTGGTCGAGGTGTTAAAGAGCAGCGAGGTTCAGGAGTGGATCGAGGAAAACTTCGACGGGGCTGTGCTGCCGGTAGATTAGCAGATAAAGTCCCGGTCATGACAGTTCGCTGTCTGAACCATATACATGAGGTTGGGACAAAAGTCATGACACCACGTATTGCTCCGGAGTGGACGCAAAACGTTCACTCCAACTTCCGCAATCCTGATATAACACACATACGACACGTGAGTCTTAAGACCCGATACTTTCAGGAAGGAGCAAAAAAAACGATGAGAGTAAACAACGAAAAGATGACATTGAACCGCGCGATTACCGTTCTGGAACTGCTCCTGTTAAAAGGGTATCCGATCAGGCAGACCGCGGTCGAGGTGAACGGAGCGATTGTACCGAACGCAAAATACAGGACGTATGGACTTCACAACGAAGACAACGTGGAAATCGTCCGCTTTGCGGGAGGCGGCTTAAGTAACTAAATCGCAGAAACAACAGGGGCTGGCGCACGAACACTTCGTGCGCCAGCCCCTGTTTCTTTATTTTAACAGACGTGTTGCCGGATTGTCCCTTTCAAATACCCATATTTTGGGGAACTATCAACTGTCATGCTGACATGCATCGTCTGGGTACCATTTTACATTCACCTTTCCAGGATCAAAAGAAGTATGATACAAGGATTTAAAATTACCAAAACTGATCTTTTTCAGGTTCATGTTCAAGCACCTCCAGTCTGCGTCATACTTACAGAGGTTCAATAAGTTTCACGCTCCAGCACGACCTTACATTGCTTTCTGTAGCAGGCAATGCCGTATTTGAGAATTTCGCTCATATCATCTTCCCTTAATTCGGCAGTGTAATCATTCTCATTGATCTGATCCAGAGCTTCTGCGCATGCCGCATCAAGATCCCCGCCTTCCGCGTATTTCACTTCAATGACAATGCCGATTTCTTCCTCTTCGATTTCAATCTTAATATCGTAATATCCATCGCCGGATTCCCGGTTTGAGGTTACGCCCCAATCGCTTTTAAAAAACATGATTCCAAGGATCAGGCCGTGATAGAATTTTTCCTTAAACTCTTTTCTTACTGCCGTATCTCGGATGCTAATCGTCTTCCCCATTCCCTTCGTAAAGACACGCTCGACATCGGCAGGATCACCGTTTTTCAGTGCGCTGCAGAACTCTGTCACCAGTGTGCCATCTTCTGCAACTTTTTCTTCAAACAATTCCAGAATAAACTCGCAGAAAATATCGCGAACCTCGTTATTTGGAATTTTCAGGCGGGCAAGATTGCCATCCGGCATCTCGCTCGGAGTCAGGTAACCGGTTGCAAACAGCAGGCTCCACATATTTTCAACGTTGTCGTACATGGTATTATAGGTCAGCTGTTCCTCGATTTTTTTCTGCACGGTTTCACCCGATATCAGCCGTTCAATTTGTGCTTTCGTCACGCCATTGCCCATCCGCCGGATGAACTTTTTCACTTCTTCATTTCCGCTGGAATTTTTCCAGTAGCTCTTTGGTCTCCTGTTCATGCCTGTCAGCAGCTGGTCACACCAGTTAATCACATCCCAGGGGTTATAAACACAGGTATTGGCAACCCTGTATCCGTCATACCATTCTTTCGTTATATCATAGTAGGAAGAGAGGTCATAATACTCCAGTATCTGCCGCACTTCTGTATCTGTAAAGCCGAAATATTCATCACATCTTGTATCCAAAAGAGAGAATATTTTCGGATTGTTCAAACCGGTAAAAATGCTTTCCTTTGAAACTCTCAGGCAGCCGGTCATGACTGCAAAATACAGGCTCTGGTTGGACTTTAGCGCAGCATCCAGCATATTCCTGATCAGGAGAACCATTTCATCATAATAGTTGCGCTCATTTGCTTTTGCCAATGGCACATCGTACTCATCGATCAGGATAATCACTTTATGTTCGTAGTGCTTTTCCAGAAGACGAGATAGTGTATTCAGGCTGCTGGTGATCGTAGTATCAGACATGGCAAAAGCACCTTTTAGAGTTTCATCCACTTTCGTCAACTGCCCATATCTTTTTCTGTCAGTCTCTGTCAGCTTTTCGCTTGTAGCGAGAAAAGGAAATCTTAACGCTTCATTTGCAATAACAGTACAGAGCTCATTTTTCGCAAATTCATAATTGCTTCCATGGACAGTTTTTAAGCTGATGGAAATCACAGGAAACTGACCCATGTATTTTTCGCAAAGCTGTGTCTCTTTCGAAATCTCAAGGCCCTCAAATAAGGATTTATCACATCCTGTTTCCAAAAACACTTTCAGCATACTCATGTTCAGGGATTTCCCAAAACGCCGTGGGCGCGTAAAAAGATTCACCTCTCCCCACGCATTCAATAAATCCCGAATCATTGCCGTTTTATCTACATAGTAAAATCCTTCTGTCCGGATCTTACAAAAATCATCGATCCCGATCGGGAGCTTTTTTTTCATTTTATTATCTGCCATAGATAAGCGCTCCTTTCTATATCAGACTTCGACTTCACTTAAATTGCATGGTGCTTCTCCCCTGCGACCATTATTATACATAAATTTGCGGGTAAATCAACACTTCTGGTTCCTGGCTTTGATAAAAAATTGACTTACGTATCAAAAGTTGGCTCACAGATTGTTCCTCGCTCAGTCATTTTTCACTTTTGACACATTGCACATTGTGCATTATAATGAAGGAAATTTTTAAAAGAGGAGTATGCCATGAAAACCTTTGATGTCATTGCGCTGGGCGAACTGCTCATTGATTTTACGGAAAACGGCCTCAGCAGCCAGGGAAATCCGATCCTGGAAGCTAATCCGGGCGGCGCTCCCTGCAACGTGCTGGCCATGCTGGCAAAGCTGGGCCGGAAAACGGCGTTTATCGGAAAAGTCGGTCGCGATTCTTTCGGCAGACAGCTGCGGGAGGCGGTTTTAAGCTGCGGCATTGATGTAACCAATCTGACAGAGGACGACACTGTCCACACAACGCTCGCCTTCGTACACACTCTGCCGGACGGCGACCGGGAGTTTAGTTTTTATCGCAACCCGGGCGCGGACATGATGCTTCGCCGGGACGAGATCCGGGAAGAGCTGATCCGGGAGAGCAAAATCTTCCACTTCGGAACCCTCTCCTCCACCCACGAACCGGCCAGAGAAGCCACCCGCTATGCTGTGCAGATCGCAAAGGAGAATGGCCTGCTGATTTCCTTTGACCCGAACCTGCGCCCGCCCCTGTGGGACAGTCTGGATGACGCAAAGCGGGAAATCGAATACGGTCTTTCCGTCTGCGACATCCTGAAGATTTCCGATAATGAGATGGAATTTCTCACCGGTACATCGAACTACGACCGGGGCGTGGCGATGCTCCGCGAAAGATTTCCGCTGCCGCTTGTCTTTGTGACACTGGGAAAATCCGGGAGTCTGGCTTATTATCAGGATATTTCGGTTTTTGAAAAACCGTTTCTTCAGAAGAACACCATCGAGACGACCGGTGCCGGGGATACCTTCTGCGCCTGCGCGTTGAACTATATTCTGGAGCATGGGATGGAGCACCTGACAAAGGAAAACCTGCACGAGCTTCTGACCTTTGCAAACGCCGGGGCATCCCTCATCACGACCCGCCGAGGGGCGCTGAAGGTCATGCCTACGCGGAAGGAGATCGAAGCTCTGATAGTTTCTGAAAACCGAGGCTAAAAAGAAAATTGGTTTTATTCCATAATGTTCGGAAATATGAAAGTAACGGCAATGCCATGCAGTAATTGCCGTTGTTTTCATATCCTGCCAGCGTTCGGCGACATGATATCCCTGCGGTGGCAGAAATCGACATCCTTGCTGTAACAGAAAATTGAAGTTAAAAGCGTGAAAAAATGATGTTGCAACCGTCGGTTGCGCAATTGCCTATCCGCATATATAGTGTTCTACTCACAATTTTGGTATGCTGCAGGTGAATGGAGGGAATACAACAGGGAAGGAGGAAACATGGCACTATCAGAAAAACTGTATATGCTTCGCAAAAAGAGTGGTCTTTCACAGGAGCAGCTTGCAGAAAAACTTCATGTGTCCCGCCAGGCGATTTCCAAATGGGAATCGGGAAGCTCAATTCCGGAAAGCGATAAGCTCATCGCTATAAGTGATTACTTTCGTGTTTCGCTGGATTTTCTGCTAAAAGATGATGAACCACAGAAAAATGATCCATCGGCAGTAGAAAAGCATGCTTTGCCACTGGGAAATGACTCATCGACAGCGGAAAAGCATACTTTGCGGCCGGGAAATGATCCCTCGGCAATGGAAGAGCAAGCTTTTCAGTTTGGAAGTGGTTCATCGGCAATGGAAGAGCATACTTTGCAGCCGGGAAATGGTTCATCAGCAATGGAAGAGCAAGCTTTTCAGTTTGGAAGTGGTTCACCGGCAACGGATGAAC
>JAJQBQ010000043.1:52766-73742 GCA_021203205.1 Lachnospiraceae bacterium
GCAATGGAAGAGCAAGCTTTTCAGTTTGGAAGTGGTTCACCGGCAACGGATGAACATACTTTGCAGCCAGGCAAAAATAACACACAATGGATTCTGGGGATGATCGCCTGCATAGGCGGTATGATCTGCTTAATAATTTGGGGGATTGTATCTATATTCAATCCATCTGTATCAAATCAATTAAGCGAATCATCCATGATTTCCATTGACGGTAATGGAGTTTTTCTCATTCTTTGCATAGCGGCTATTGTTGCCGGGGCAGTGCTTCTGCTGAAAGGTTCACACAAAAAGCGGTGAAAGGAGGAGAGCATGAAAAAATTATCTGTAATTTTTATTATTCTGGCTGTCATTTTGTCGGATATTATGTGTGCTGTTGTTGCTTATAATTACTGTGATCTGGCCTGGGGCGGCCGGTATGCCGGATATAGCGCACCTGCAAGTGCGGCGTTTTTCTACGCGATCCCATATCTGATTGGGATTGCTGTCTGCGTTGTTCTTTCGTCCGTATTTAAAAAACGAGCCTGATAAAAATTGGTCTTTCAAACCTCTAAATGAAAAGTCAGGGAAATCGTGTTTTCGGATTTTCCCTGACTTTTTGATATCATCTATTTATCGTGCATAGCTCATCCGTTATACCCTGCTCTCGCTCAAATCTCCGATCTCATACATAAGCGCCTGCTGATGAAAGCTTTGTCACCGTCCCTTCCGGATCATTCTAATCCGAAGCTGTTTCCGTTTCTTCTATCGTCACAAATTCCTCTGAATTCGAAACATTCGGAGTTGCAGCCGAAGATGACTTTTCCGAATTCGCATTATTCAGATCATCGGTCGACGGCTCATCTCAATCCCCTGATATCGCCGTCACGATCTCTTCCGCATCCCCATCGTCCGGAATGAAGGGTGGCAACACTCCCCCTTCTACCGTCGTCACGATCTCCTCCGGATCTGCTTCCTCCAGGATTGTGTAAGACTCTAACGCCTCCGTTTCTGCTACTCCCTCATAATTATTCATGACATGCTCTACAAACTGTTCCACCGCCTCTTCTCCGATATAGAACGCCTTCCCGGTGGCGAGCAGGTTTGTCTTAAGATAACCGTCCTCCGTGACTGTGATCGCGAGGTTTGTGCAGCCCAGGATCGGCATGTCAATGCGGATGGACATCACACGTCCGCCGGAAATATCATCGCACTGCGATGCCTCCGCCTCCGTGTTCGAGAACAAAAGCTTCCAGATCAGCTCCTCGTCCACGCCGCTGTACTTAGCCGTCTGTTCAGAATCTGCATAAGAATAAACCATTCCAAGTGAAAGATCCTCCCGCAGGTTTAAATCCTCCACAAACTCCCCCAGCGTTGCCGGCAGATATGCCGAATTGTAAAACGCCTCATAACGTTCCCCGTACTCGTCCTCGATCCACACAGCAAGGGCACACTTTGCCTGAATTCCGGTAATCTCACAGGCCTGCATGGAGCTTTCCACTATCGTATCCTCGCTGCCGCCCCAGACCTGCGAGGTCACAGTCACTTCTCCAAGGTCATCTCCGATCCGCGCTTCATCCACGCTCGCAAAGGATTCCGTATATACCTCATCACCGTACCATACCTCATAAGGGCTTCTATCTGATTGGAAGATGGTGATGACGATCCCGGTCTCCTGTTGTTCGTCTGTTTTTCCGTCCTCCTGTGTAGAACCGTTTTCCACATCCACCTCTCCCTCGCCATCCGCACCGCTATACGCGGTATCGATATCTGCCAGCTCATTCACCTCATTCGTCCTGATTCCATTCCCATTCAGCCCTGTATAAAGGACGATCCCAACACCCACAACCACCGCGACCGCTGCCGCTTCGGCCACCAGATATCGGATGCGCAGATGCCTTTTCTTCGGCCTCTTTCCGGGTGCTGCCTCCGCAACCATATCCTCATCCACCGCTCCGAGACTCCGCAGCAGTTTTTTTGCCATATCTTCCTTCGTCATATTCATCCGCCTCCTCTCGTTCAGCTAAAAATCTCCGGCCAAATCCATCTCATCCTCCGCTTTCTATGTCGGGAACAATGTTCCAGGACACTACGGATTGCTCCAAACTTTTCGTATTTCACATCCCATGTCAATGGAAAATATTCACTCCAAAATTCAAACGCTTCCGCTTCGCGTTAGTTTCAGGCTTTCCTGACCTTAGCGCCATTAAATGATTCTGTAGCAAAAAGTCATGACACCCTGAATTGTCTCTGAAGAAAATATGAAAACTTTTCTTCAATGATATATAAGCATGCACTCCGCCCCTTGCAATTCTGAAATCCAAATCAGGCGTCTCCTCATTCCGGAATACCCCCTTCTTTTTCCAGGCACTTCCTCAACTTTTCTCTGCTTCTCAGAAGATTCATCTTCACCGCGCTCTCCGACATGTGAAAATCCTCTGCGATCTCTTTCACCGGGGAAAGATACCAGTACCGGCGAAGGAAAATGCTGCGGTTCTTCTCCGTCTGCCCGCGCAAAAACTCGTTCAGCACTTCCCGAAGCACCAAATGATGCACGCTCTGATCCACGGATGTGGCATCCGGCAGGCAGTCCTGCAGCTCCTCCAGAACCAGCGTTACCTGCCCCTCGCCCCGCTTCTTCGCGCTGTTCTTCTCGAACCGGTCCAGCGCCAGATTCCGCGTGATCTTCCCAAGGAAGGCGGATAGCCGCCCCGGCCTGGCCGTCGGCATGGCATTCCACGCCTTCATCCAGGTGTCGTTCACGCACTCCTCGGAATCCTCCCGGTTCGCTAAAACATTCCACGCGATCTTCAAACAGTATTTTCCATATTTTTGCTGTGTCTCAGTGATCGCGGATTCCTCGCGCGCCCAGTATAAATCTACGATCCTCTCATCTTCCATCGGCATAACCTCCCTCCACAGAGTATTCAAAGGCCTTCTTGTCTATATAGACGGGAATTTTATGGTGTCGGTCACATTTTTTTGAAAATTTACTATTTTATACCACATGCCTGCGGAAAATGAAAGTTGCAAGGGTGACACAATCAACACCGATTTTGTCCTATAAAACAAGTTTTCCGTCCCGTACTGCTGCCGACTGAATTTTAAGTTTGTCCAAGATAAGAAAATGAAAAAAGCCGCCTTATGTGGTTCATATGAGTTATCATTCACATAACCACACAGAGGCTGCTCCTGTTTCATTTAAACATTGTTCATTTTATCGTTGTTCATTTATGTTTCCGCCTTCCGAATCAGGCAGTCTTTCCCCTTGAAGGCCGCGCCATAACAGAGAACTGTGCGATAGCCTTCCAGCTGAAGATTTTTCGCATATTGTTTCTTCACGATCTGATCCAGCGCCTCCTCACATTCACTCTCAAGCGTAGCATCCTTCTTTTTCCCGGGCCATTTTGCTTCGATCACAATGGCGCGCCTGCGGCGGCGCTCCCGGATGATGATGTCGGCCCTGCCTTTTCCCTGCTCGGAATTCGATTTTACCTCGTAGCCCGCGCCGGAAAACATGCCTGCAACGAAAGCGTGGTAAAAATCTTCCTTATAATCAAAGTAGCTGATGGTGTCGAAAAGAATGTCCGACACGTCCTCCGTCAGCTTTTTATCCTCCCCACTCCACCACTCGTTAAAAAGTTCGCTGCGGTCTCGGTCTTTGATGGAGTCTTCAAACCATGCCTGCACTGTGTCTTTGAAGACCGATTTCACCTCTTCGTTCGGGATGCGCAGTGAGGTTTTTCCCTCCTGGGGTGTCATTCCCTCCGGGAGTTCCTCCGGCAGTACCTGCGTCAGGTAACCGGTCAGATATAAAATGCTCCACAGATTATCTTCGGAAGAGTGGGCAATATCGTATGTCAGGTCTTCGCGGATACGCTCCTGAATCACTCCTCCGGCCAGCAGCGTCTCGAATTTATCATTTACATGCATATTCGGCAGGTCGATAAAGCGCCGGATAATATTGTTGTGGCTCGTATCCAGCCAGTGGTTGCCGGGTTTTGCCTTTTTATCATAACTTAAGGCCAGCACATGGAGCAGCACATCCCACGGACAGTAAATCTCCATTTTTCCAAAGCGGTAGCCGTCATACCACCGTTTCATTTCCGGCAGTGCATCTGACAGATCTGCATCCGCCAGAATCTGTGCCACCTCCGCTTCCGTAAATCCAAAGCAATCCTGATAACGGACATCCGATATGGAATTGGAGACAAAATTATTAGCTCCTGTAAAAATACTCTCCTTGGCTACCCTTAAGCAACCGGTCACCACGGCAAACTTAAGGTCCGGATTCGACTTCCAGGACATTCCCAAAAGTGCCTTTATGATATTCAGCATGTCTTCATAATAGTCGTTATCACTCGCTTTCGCGAGAGGAACGTCATATTCATCCACAAGGAGGATCACTTCTTTTCCATAATGAGCATGCATCATATGCAGCAAAGTACTGATCGCATTTTTGACTTCAGAAAGGTCACTTTTTCGCGTATAAAGTCTTAAGAATACTTCTCTGTCCACCGGATCCACCTGATCGCTTGTTTTCAGATAAGAATGCTCCCTGCAGAGATTTGAAATCACCTGCAGCAGCATTGCGTAAGCATCCTGAAAATCGATCCCATTCACATCCTTCAGTGTCACAAAAAGGACCGGCCACTGATTCATCCACTGTGAACACAATTCCGTATTTTTTGATATTTCCAGTCCCTCGAACAATTCACGGCTGTCTTTGCGGATATCAAAAAAACTCGCAAGCATGCTCATCGCCAGCGTCTTTCCGAAACGCCGGGGTCTGGTTATCAGGTTCACTTTAAATGGGGTTTCCATCATCTCGCTGATGAGATGCGTTTTATCAACATAGTAACAATGTTCCCTTCGTACCTGTTCAAAAAGATCCATGCCATAAGGCAACGGAATTATAGCCATATCTTATCACCCCTTCCACGATCAAAACTTTCGTTAATTTTAACACGTAAGCTCGCGAATTACAAGATAGGACAAGCGAATAAATCTGTTAAATCCCATGCAGCTTAGGACCTGTCACGAAATAACCTGATTATCCTGCACCATCTACGGTGCGAATCGCAATTGATAAAACACCTGATGAAGCCCGTTATGCCTTTCGTTTTTATGAACCGTGTTTCACATCTCATCTGGAAAAACTGACCATGTTATTTCGTGACAGTTCCTTACGTTCTCAATACTCAATCTTACTCCCACAACAACATTTCCTTGTCCAGCCGCCAGATGTTCCCCTCTTCATCCAGCACATAAACACTGTCACCGGTTTCCGGCACGGCCAGTGTGGTGATAAAACCCTCAAATTCTTCCGACCAGGCCGCAGCACCGGTGGCACGGTCGATGCGACAGAGGATCTCGCCCACCTCCCCGTCCGTAACGACCCAATAGAAATACTCATCCCAGGCGATTTCGGAGCCGGTGATTTCGGAGATTTTTTTTGTCTCCCCAGTGTTCGGATTCCAGAGGTACAGTGCGCCGCTGTCCCGGCTGTTAAAGTACAGCAGGCCGTCCGGCGTAAGGCCAATGCCGGATGCCTTCACCTCTTTGTGGGATATCTCCTCTTCCGTGTCCAGATGATAAACCACAAGATAACCCTTGCTGTCCGTGTAGTACAGGTTATCGCCGTCATAAGCGATGTCCGAACCACCAATTTCCACGTCATACGCGGTGAGGCTTCCCGTGAGTGCGCTCTGGCTGTACAGAGTCCCCTCCGAAATATAGTAAAACCGGTTCCCGCGAACAAAAAACGCTCCCGCATTCATGAGCCGGTTCAACTCTTCACTGTCATCACTGCGCGAAAGCAGGCCGAAAAACCATGATGTCGTCCCGCCCTGAGCGATGCGGTAGTACGTCGTCTCACTCATCGCGGAAAGATCAAACTTCATGATCCGGTAGCTGTCTGAACTGCCGTCCGTTTCGGCCTTCAGATAGTAGAAGGTATCGTCCTCCCCGTACAAAATGCTCTGGGACCAGGCGTATCCCGATGGAAATGCGTCCAGCGGAAAATTCAGGCGTTCTCCGGTCGTAAGGCTGATAATTTTTGCACCCTCCTCATCCTCCAGGCCGAAATAGTAGCTGCCAATCACAAGATAACGGTCATTCGCGTACCATCCGAGCGCAGAATATCTGGAAAGATTGCAGAGGATGCGGTCGTCGTCTGCGGAAAGCCAGCTGCCTGCGGTTCCGCCTGTGGATGCATCCGTGAGTGTGGCATCGGTGGCGGTAGCGTCCGTGCCTGTGGCATCTATTGTGGAAGCATCAGTATCCGAAGCATTCACGCCCAGATCATAGTTACCCGTAGCATCCGCCACTTCATCTGTAGCGACATCATCTGTGGTGGAAGCATTGGTATCAGAAGCGACCTGCAATGTTTCTGCCTGTGATGTAGCTTGCGAAATATCATCTGCCGCAGGCGAATTCGCGCAGCCGCTGGCGCCAGTTACAGATATCATCGAAAGAGCTATCAAAAGCATCCTGACGCCCGCGGCATTTCTATCATGATTGCCTGCTAAGTTCTTATCATTACAATCTGCTTCGATTCTATCGCTACTGCCTGCCGGATTCTTATTATTACTGTCTGTCAAATTTTCACTTTTTCGCAAACTTATTCTTTTCGGAAATCTTATCTTTTGGGAAGGATTTTCTCCATCCTGACCATGAAATCGCTTGTCCGACCGCCTGCTCTTTCCCACGCCAAGCCTCCGTCTCACATAATAATTCGTATTCTTCCTCCATATATACCAGTACAGCACCGTCATCAGAAGCACCGCTTCGCCCGCCAGCAGCCAGATTTCTTTTGCACTTACTTCGGTAAATGTCGTGACGGCCGCCCCGGTGTAGGCGCTGGTCTCGCTCTCCGTCGGGTTCAGGTACAGTGTGCCGATCATGAGTGCCCAGGGCATAGGGATTTTTAAAAATGAAGTGTAGTCGGACACGCTTAAAATCGGAAGCAGCAGCGCCACCACCGACGACATCAGCGTGAGGGCGTAGGTCTTAAAAAATACTGAAAACGCCAAAATCAGCATTACGGCGAGCATCCCGCCGAGCTGCTTTAAGACGAACACCAGCAGCCACGCCTGCCAGATGGCAAGCTCCTTCCCAGTTCCGCCGAACGTGTACAGGGACTGCAGGGTATATTCCGGGTGCGGCAGCCCGTAGGCGACCGCGTAATAAATGAGATGCAGCACTTCTATAAACAGTATAAGCAGCGTCGAGAGAGATACCGCCGCCAGCACCTTGCTGCGCGTCTGCCGCCCGGCACTTTTCTTTTGGGTGAGCAGCATGGTATCCATGCCAGATCGGTACTCCTCGCAGAACATCGGCGCGATCAGTATGATCAGCGCCAGCACCAGCAGATAGTCCGGCTCCTGGAGATCAAACAGCCCACACCAGCCGCCCCAGTAGAGGAACTGCCGGGTGTCATCCGAGCGGACGAAGATGTACTGGGTGTACAGTTTCATGAAGCCGTCGTATTTTTCGGCATCCTCTAACAGTGGTGCCGCCTGCTCCTCATATTCCTCCTCCGTCAGCTCCCCGCTGTAATAGGCATCCTGCAACTCCAGGATCTCCATATTCTGTTCCTTAAGGCGCTCCATCTCCGCCTCGATGAGTTCGCGGTTTTCTTCCGTCAGCGGCCCTTCCACCTGGGCGAGATACGTATCGTACACCTCACGGTTCGCTTCAAGCTCCGCGTCGTAATCCTCCGTGAAGAAGCAGGTCGAAACGATCTCCGCAAAAGCCAGCAGGAGAATCACAAACATGCCCCGGCGGTAGAATAATATCTTTTTCCATTCATATACAAACACGAGAATTCCCCTTTTCTCATTCAATATCCATGATGTCAGGATCAAAAATCATGACACCCAGGATTGCTCCGGAGCGGGCGTAAAGCGTTCACTCCAACTCACGCAATCCTGATGTCATTCCATGTACAATTTAGAAACCACATCCTGAAATTTCAAATTTATTATCAAAACATCCCTATAGATCAAAAATCGCCGTCCTGCTATATAAAGAATTACACTCCCAAAAGTATTTTATTATTTTCGATTTTCAGCTTTTTCTCTGCTATTTTGCGATTGTGCTCATCATTTTCAGGTCTGTTCTCTTATGCGATCCTAACCGTAAAATGTCGGAAAATCTGCTTTTTCCAGCCAGCTTATCCTTTCGCCCGCTGTTTCTCACCAATATACCCAAAAACAGTACCGCCATCGTAAGCATCACCCCCGCGATAATAAAGACATATGTATGCACCGCTTGCCCAAACACATTCACAAAGGTATCTCTGGCCACCAGCTCCCGCGTGATGATAAGCCAAAATGGATCAAACCATTTAAGTGCCACACTGTCCGCCGGAACTTCCTGCAGCAGAGACAAACCGATCAAAATTGCGCCGCCCGCCACGAAAGATGAAAGTGCAGAGCTTACCAGCGATGAGACCAGCAGCATGATACAGGCGCAGCACAGGAATCCAAGCGTCTTAAGAAACGCCGCCCAGAGGAAATATTCCAGCACCGTCATGGAAAGGGGTGTCAATTCCAGATACTGTATGGCATAACAGGGCTGGGAAAGCGTGTCAAAGCTGTCGGAAAGCGTAAAAAACAGCAGAAAATCCTCCGTCCAGAACAGGAAGTTCACGCCCAGGATGTAGAGGAAGGACGCGCCGAACTTCGCCGCCGTGGTCGCACCGCCGCCATAGCGGCTGGTGCGCAGCAGCTCGTACATGCGTGACTCCCGCTCCTTCACAAACACGCCGCAGAGGCCAAAGATGGTGAGCAAAAGTACCAGAAAGGACGAATAGTCGTAATTGATCAGCAGGCTGGTCCCGCGCATATCATAAAAATCCGAGATCACGCGGCCGGAAAAATCCGACTGGATGGCTTTATTTTTCGCCGCCTCAAAGAAATTTCCGGCTTCTTCGTAAAAACTGATAAGCTCCTCCGCATTTTCCACGATCTCCGCCGCTGTGTTCACGTAGAGATAATCGTAGGAAAGCTGTTCATAAAAAATGTCGTTGAAAAACTCGAAATCCACTGTCTCGCTGTAAATCCAGGCGCTCTCGCTGTATGCGTAGGAAAGCGTCATGTTATCGGACTTGATCTGCAGTGGTGAGAAAATCTCCATAAAATCGTCGATCTTTTCCGTCGTGATCCCACCACTGTAGGTGGCGTATGTCTTCTCATATACAGCTTCATACTTCTCATATTCCTGCCACTTTTTCACGCTGCTGTTATATGTAGACGTAATCTTCCACGCATTTACCGCCAGCAGTACCACCAGAAATACCACCACCCAGCGGCTCAGGATGCTCTTTCGCAACTCAAAGCCCACCAGGCGAAGGAAAATCTTTTGTTTCGCTCCCTTATTTTCGTTCACTTTCACTCTATTCCTCATATTGCGCCCGGCAAAATCAGTCATCCAAAAGCGATTCGTATTCGCTTTCTTGCATAACGACATAAATCGGCATGTAAAAATCTACTCATCAAAATAGTTTTTCTACTCATCAAAATAGTTTTTCACATATACCTCTTCTACTCCTTAACATCCGATAAACCTGTTGCAACATTTTCAATGATGATGTACGCGAAATCTGTAACGCACATATTCAGTCTGCATCCTCCCCGCAGTGATATAAAAACACTTCCTCCAGCGAGGCCGTGACAGGCACCGCGTCCGGGTGCGGCTGTTCGGCGGAGAGGATGCGCATGTGGATGCCGTCATCCATGCGCGCCAGGTTGCTGATCGTGTGGTGGACCAGTTCCTCCGGCACATCCGGCGCGTCCAGGTTCAGCGCCCAGACCTGCCCGGCCAGTTCATCGTACAACTGCGTCGGGCTTCCCTGCGCCACCAGATGTCCCTCATTTACCAGCAGGATTTGGTTCGCGATAAATTCCACGTCCGAGACGATATGTGTGGCGATGATAATGATACGGTCCCCGGCAAATTTGGAGAGCAGATTGCGGAAACGGATGCGCTCCCGCGGATCCAGCCCCGCCGTTGGCTCGTCCAGGATCAGGATGCCCGGATCATTCAGCATGGCCTGCGCGATGCCCAGACGCTGCCGCATGCCGCCCGAAAGGGCGCCTACTTTCTTTTTCGCGGCATCGGTGAGGTTCACGGTCTCCAGCATTTCATCGATCCGCGCACGCCCTTCCGTGCGCCCCAGCCCTTTCAGCACGCACATGTACCGCAGGAACTCTTCCACCGTGAAGTCGCGGTAGAAGAGCGGCGTCTGCGGCAGGTAACCGATGCAGCTTAGGAAGGAGGCACCGAGCCTGCGGATATTTTCCCCGTCCACAAAAATCTCGCCACCGTCATTGCTGATGACGCCCATAAACATATTGAGGAATGTGGTCTTGCCCGCGCCGTTCGTACCGAGCAGGCCGTACACGCCATTTTCCAGAGTCACAGAGAAATCCTCCAGCGCGTACCGGCCACGGTACTTTTTTGAGAGGTGTTGGATTTGGATATTCATACTTACTTCTTACTCATCCTCCAGTTCAGTAACATCCAAAGCAGAAGACAGGAACACCGTTTCCGACGCGCTGATAAACGCACCCGTTCCCACCAGTTCGGATCCGTTCAGCGTTCGATAATTTAACGGCGCAAGCACTCCGTAAACGATGCTACTGCCGTCAAAATCATTCAGCGACAGTTCTACTTCGATCACCGTCTTCTTTCCGCTCTGAAGTTCGACCGATATGGCACTGCCGTCCACGAGCACAGGCTCATGATCGATAAAAAACGTCAACCCGTATTCGACATAACTGTTTCCCAGGACAACATATTTCAGCCGTATCGTGTCGCCTTCCGACAGACCGTATACAATTCCCTGCTGCGCATCTACATACGCATCGTTTACATAGAATTCAGCCGCGACATCATAGGAGAGATCCAGCCCCTGCGCCTCATATTCTTCCAGCTCAGCATCCGTGATATCTTCGTATGTAATCTGAACAGTTGCCGACCGGTCTGTGGTCTCCGGCATCTCTTCCGCTTCCGCCGCGTCAGCTTCAAAAGAAAGCCGGACGCTGTCCTCCAGCGCCCCGTGCGTAAGAAGCCAGGGTATCATGCGGACTTCCGAGATGAAATAGTACGGGCGCGGCATGCCTATGGTGCAAAGTTCCAGCATATCCCCCTCCGAGCCTGCAACCGGGATAAAGCAGACAGAGACGGACAGTTCCTGACTGTTGTCGTCCGGCGGGTAAAAGATGTGGAAGTACGCATAGGAGGTGTCGCCATCCCCATCGCCGCCTTCCACGCGGTATGGCTGTGGTTCTCCATTTAAGAACATCAGCAGGCCGACACCGCCTTCCGACAGGGCTGTGGCAGATATATGAAATGACATACACGCCTCCCCGCCGCTGTAAACATAATAGATGCCATAGCTGTCCTGCAGGGCATCTTCGCGGTCAAATCCGCAGGAATTCACACCTGCAATTTCGGTATCGTTCAGATCAACCGCCGTGCCGGTGCGGCCTGTAGCTTTTTCAATCACTGCGGTAGTCTCGCTCTCCGCTGCGCTTCCCTCCGTTGTTGTTTCGCCGGATGCAGAATCATCCCCAGCGGCTGTCGCTGTATCCACTGTTGTTGTTTCTGCATCTGAGTTCGCATCTGCGCCGCAACCTGCCAGGCAGAGCACCCCCACACAAATTAGCATCAAATAGAACCATTTACACATTTTTATATGCATTGTCTTTCCTTTCATTTATTTTTACTGATTTTTGCCGCTTTTCATGTTCCGCCCAACTGTCTCAATTTCCCCGTAATTCTTCATATGACCCAGCCGATGTCAGATAAAGCGTTGGCGATGCCCTTAAACACCCGGTGTTTTCAACCAGTCCCTTCGCTCTGGCGGCAATATAGTTCTTCGGCGCCAGGACGGCATATACAAACGTCTCGCCGTCAAAATCAGACATGTCATACTCGATCTCCAGAATCGTCATCTGGCCGCTCTGCAGATTGATTTCCAGCGGCTCTCCGTCAAAAAACACCGGGGAGTTATTGACAAACAGGGTCAGCTCGTAGGTCACGTTGGATGTACCGTAAAACGAAAACTGAAGCGCAGCCGTACCCTCGTCTGTAAGATCATAAATATAGGGCCCCTCCTCCCCATTCACCGTGAAAGCAGGTGTCATGAGTCCATTTGCAATATCCGAACTCACGATCTGCGCCTCCTGATAGCTGATTTCATAGCTTATTATAGGATCGTCAGAGTTTGTTCCTGTTTCGCTTTCCTCTGTGACATCAGCGCCATCCCCTTCATGTGAATCACTTTCCGTATCTGCAGAATCATTGCTTTCAATATCCGAACTTTCATCCTTAGAATTTTCTGTATCTTCTATATCTGCTGCATCCGTTGCATCTGCCACCTCCGCTTCCTCTGATTCTGTCCCATCTGATTCCGCTCTTTCTGCTTCCACTCCCTCCGTCTCCGCCAGCGGCACGTCTTCCTCAATTACAAGATAAGCGTAATCATTTTGCGGAAGAATCGGACTGTTCATGCCGGAGCTTCCGGTATGATAATGCGGCAGGTAATCCCCTTCCGCAAAATATTCCGGATTCCACATCGCCATGGACCACAGCTCCAGAGTGTCGCCCGCGCTCCCCGTCACCGGAACGAAACAGAATTCGTATTCCAGCACATCGCTGGTATCCGAGCCGAAGACATGCATGTAGGCGTAGGACTCGTCCCCGTAGTCATCGCCGCCCACCACCCGGTAGGCCTGCGGATAACCGTCCACGAAGAGCATGACACCCATGGCTCTGGAATCGTCTTTCTCCATCAGCAAATCATCATAAGCCTGTGAACTGACCCTGTAGGTCAGACGCACCTCATCGCCATCATAGACGTAGGCGTACTCCTCCTCCGAAAAAGAGACGCCGCCGCCAAAACCTGTTTCCGATGTTTCGTAGTTCCGTACTTTCCGCAGGTAGTCCGTTGTAACCTCTCTCAGTGTCGGCGATGTGGCGAGAACTGCCTGAATCATGAGTGTGCAGATGCAGGCCACTACAGCCACTCTCGGAAGCAGGTATCGGATCCTGCCGCGGCTGCTCCGGGTGCGCAGTGACTTCATGGCCTTGCCGCAGTCTTTCGGGCGCAGCGGCTGCTGCGCCTTTTCGATCAGATCATCGTCGATCTCCGTAAGGCTCTCATATATAATTTCGCTGTCTCTCATAAACATCACCTCGCGATCCAGATCCTGCGCAGTAAAATAAACAATCATAGTCACATCTCTTCATTAACTTTTGTAAAGCGAAATCTCTCGAATTATGGCTTCAGACCATATTCAACCGACTTTCGCGTAAGTACATAAGACATTCAGCTTAAGCCGAAGTCGAATGTCGGGAATTTAAGCATCAGCACATTTTCAACCGGCTTTTGCGTAAACGAAATGTCGCGTAGTTGGGCTCTAGCCCAACTTCAGTCCGCTTTCCTCCAGTGCTTTCCTTAACTTCACCCTGAGCCGGTACAGCCGCATGGTGACGGCCATGACCGTCTCGCCGGACTCCTCCGCCAGCGCCTTCACCGGATCCCCATTCCAGTAGCGCTTCAGGAAAAGTACGCAGTCATCCTCCGGCAGCTCCCGCAGCCAGCTGTTTAAGAAAAAGGTCAGTTCCTGCCTGTCCATCTCGCTTTCCACATTCTCCCCGGAGGGAACACAGTCGTCCAGCTCATCGAGAATCTGATCCAGACTGACCGTGGATTCACCGTCCGCTCCCCGTTTTTTCGCGTGATTCTTCCGCCAGCGATCCAGCGCCAGACGCTTCACTACCTTGCCCAGCCACGCGCGCAAATTGCGTGGTCGCGCCGGCGGTATGGAACCCCAGGCTTTCAGCCAGGTGTCGTTCACGCACTCCTCGGCGTCTTCACTGTTTCCAAGAATGTTTTTTGCGATGCCCAGACAGAAGCCGCCATATTTTTCGGACGTCTCCGAAATGGCTGTCTCATCGCGCTGAAAGTACAGCTCGACGATCTGGTTATCGTTCATGTTCCCCTCTCCTTAGGACCTGGCGATAAGTTATTTATCGACAGGTTCTTTGCTTCACGCGGCAGGATATTTTTCCTGCCGTAAAAAGGCCTTCTATCATATAAGACGTAAATTACGCCCGGATCTTTCGCCTGGTTTTTATAAAAATATCAACGTCCGCTCCACAGCTCTTCCAGATTTGCAGCGGACGTAAGGTATACCGTGTCCGTCAGTTTCAGGAAGTCCGGCTGCGTCAGGCCGGAGTTTAAAAGCGTCCAGTAATTCTGCGGTGCCAGGGCCGCGTACAAAATGCTGCTGCCATCAAACTCGTCCAATGTGAATTCCAGCTCCACGACAGTTTTCTGCCCGCTCTGGATTTCGATGGGAATTGCCCCTCCGTCCACCAGGATCGGCTCATGGTCCAGATAAAATGTCAGGCCGAACGTCTCGTAGGTGCTTCCATAAATCACATATCGGATCGTAATGATATCCCCCTCTGCGACCCCATACTCGATTCCCCGGTATACGGCCCTTGCCCCATCCACATACCATAGAGAAGTAGTTCCTGTGGAGATCGCCAGACTTTCATTATCCTGGATGTCTTCATAGGTAATTGTATATGTTGCATCATCATACGCGGCTTCCGTAATCACAGTTTGATTCTCCTGATCATCCGGCGTATCCGCTTCGAAAAGGATCCTGCCGCCGGCTTCCATGGCACCGGCTGTGAGGAGCCACGGATTTATGCGAAACTCCGGCGGGAAATAACTTGCCCACGGTATGGCCGCGAACCAGTATTCCAGAGTTTCTCCCGCCTCACCTGTCAGCGGCGTGAAATAGATTTCACAGATCATGGTTTCGTCCTCTTCCGGGTAAAACACATGGCTATAGGCACAGGAAATGTCACCTTCCCCATCCCCGCCTTCCACGCGGTAGGGCTGTGGTTCCCCGTCCAGAAACATCAGCAGAACAACGCCGCCCTCGATGGATCCCTGCGCGCCCAGACTGCAGGGGAGATACATCTCTCCACCCTGATAAATCAGGTATTCTCCGTAAGTATCCTCTCCCATGGCATCCTCGTCCAAAGCATCTGCAGCCCGCCCCAGGGTTGAGACCCCGCTGGTGTCATCTATCGGGGTGTCATCGTCGGAGAATGTGAAGGTCTCCATCTCCGCCGCCGTCGTACTCTGCTCGCTTTCGTCTACAGATTCCTTGTCGCTGATCGTGGTAGTCGGATCATCTGATTCCAAACTCGATGTCTCGCTCTCCGCCCGTTTTCCTCCGCACCCCGCAAAAAGGAATGCTGTCAAAATCAAAATCATGACTCCTGCACAAACATCTGATTTTCTCATCATTTTCAACTTTTCTGTGCAAATGCTAAATTTTCTCATTATACTCACCGTTTCTCCTTCTTGTTTTGAATTTCTGTTTGTACCGGCATTATGCCTCTATAATATAAGACGTAAATGATTGTCAAATCTTTCGCTTTTCGTTGGTTTATTCCACATTTTTTATGAAACTTGATTCCTGCTCATCTTACCACAAATTTGGATTCAAGAACACGAATGTCCGATTTTCGACTGTTTATGTCCGATTTTATCGCGCAAAATAAGTTTTCAGATTCGTATTGCTGTCGGCTGAATTTTTAGCATAAATAATGCGCCGGGTGATGCACTTGTCACCCGGCGCCTGTCGTTCAAACGAGCGGTTTTCTCTAATTGGTCAAAACCCTAATCCTCATCCATCCCTTTCATCCACCACGAATACCATAGGAGGCGTGGCATTTTCGGTGTCGAAATCTTTCTCTTCCACCGCCTTTTTCATGAACACCATGGGAATCGAATCCCATATGTACTTTCGAAACTCCGCCACCCGCCCCTCCAGGTGCTTTGGAATTTCCAGTTTCAGTTTTGGAAGATATTCGCGAAGATGCGGTTCAAAAAGATCTGCCATCTTATGCGTATATTTGATGCGTATCTGCTCCAGCAAAGCGTATTCTTCCGACCGCATGATCGGCAGTGCAACGTCAGGGTGTTTCTCATCCCCTGACAAAACGCCGCACTCGATCAAATGCGGGATGTTTTCGAGCAGCAGAACATTGAACCCAGTCGTTTGGGCCGAAATTCCGTTTTGGGTCAGATACAGCAGCTTTGCGAGCTCCCCGTCATCCATCGGAACCGGGCCGTTGCTATAACTGTTCAGTTCCGGCTGGGTATCGTAAATATGAAGTTCCAGTCGTCTTGCGTTATATATGTTCTCCCATCTGATCCGCCGCTCTCCGGCCCAACTGTACCGTGCGAAACGAGCGTCTGCGAAATCGAAATCCGCCGGATATCGATTTCCGAAAGCAATCCAGCTGCCTCCATCCGGTCGCTGCGGAAACACCTCGTCTGCGGGAAATATCCTTTTGCCCACGCGGTAGAGCGTTTCCGAGAAGAGATGAAGAATAAAATAGTATTCCAGCTTTTTTCTTTTCCCGTCCGAAAGCTCTCCCACAAATGCCAGGCTCCGAATGCTCTCAAGGTACTCATGGATCAGGGGCAGCAGATCCGGATAGATCTCTTCCGTCAGCGCAATCTGAACATCCAGGCACCGTTCAAGCGCTTCCGGTGTCCTGATTCGAAAATCCGTCGCATATCGGTTCCCGATCGTTCTCATCAATTCCGAAGATACCAGTTTTTTCAGCGCACTTTCAATGTACGCGGCAGGTATCCCAAGTGCCTTCGCGATCTCTACCGCTGTCAGTGGCTTTTCATATGCCACGATCAGGATATTTTGCTTCATCAAATCATCAGAGACAAGTGAAAACGGCTCATCCTTCAGTCCCGGACGACCGTTGCAGGTAATCTCCAGCCGTTCCGGGCGATAGCTTTGCTTTCCATAACTTTCCATCGAATCAAATCCTTTCTTCATCTGCTCCCTGCCATAAGCCAGGCGGGAGAGTACGGTTCCCTTCGGAATGCAAAGCGCTGCGGCAATTTCTTCTACTTTTTCTCCATATAGATAATGGCGCACGATCACCTCCCGATACTTTTCCGCGAGATATGCCACTTCGCGCCGTACCTGTTCCTCCGAAGGTCGGTCTGTCTCGCACTCTTCATAAGCCGGCTCCGCCTCCTCCGTTACCAGGTCTATGCTGATTATCGGCAGCCTGTACTTTTTTCGCAGAAGATCATAATACTTGTGGTTCAGCACTCCCAGCATCCATTGCTTCACATTGGCGACTTCACGCGGACACGTCAGTGCCGCGAGGACGACTTCCTGCGTCAGATCCTCCGCATCATGAATATTCCCACACTTTTGCATGGCAGCGCAAAGTATGGATTCCATATGTTCCTCTATCTGTGAATACTGCAAATGCTCACCTCCTTTCCTGTATCCGTGAATACCGCAAACGTTCACCTTCTTCCTGTATCCGTGAATATCGTATACGCTCACCTTCTTCTTGTATCCGTGAATATCGTATACGCTCAACTTCTTCCCATATCCGTGAATACCGCAAACGCCCATCTTCCATCGGAATGACTTCTGTTTTCATCTATAAGTCGCCGTTTTTCGGATTTGATTCGGTCTGATTTTCATAATATTTTATTTTTACTCCCCGTCAATCACAAAGTTCATCCCATGCTCCGCTGCATAGCTTTCCGCCACCGACCCCGCTGCTCCATGGATGGTAATGTTCCCGCAGCCGGCGAAAGCATCCTCGCCGATCCGCATCACACCGACCGGGATCGTGATATCTATGAGATTCCCGCAGCCTTCAAATGCGGCATCCGAAATCAGAAGGACGGAATCCGGAAGCACTACTTCTTTCAGGGAATCTGCCCCGCTGAATAGTCCGTACGGGATCACTGTTGTCCCTTCCGGCAGGGTGCAGCTTTCCAGTGAAGTGTTGCTAAATGTCATCTCGCCAAACACCACGTTTTCTCCGAGGATCTGCACCTTCGAAAGATTTGGATGTCCGAAAAAAGCGTTCGCGGTGATCCCGCGCACACTCTCCGGGATGACAACGGACTGTAATGGATCTGCAGCGTTACTTTGTTCCGCCCAGAACGCCCCGCCCAGATAAGTGACGGTATCCGGGATCTCCACCTCGGTATCCGCGCCGTTATATGCGATCAGGACATTCTTTCCCACCGTCACAAAATAATCCGTCTTACTGTCGAGCCACGGCGTATTTACAAAGGCCTGAAAATCCACCCTCACCACATTCTGCCCGTTTTTCACCGTCTTCAGGGATCCGCAGCCGAAAAACGCCCCGTATTCGATACTCTTCAAACTCTGCGGCAGATCCACCTCCTCCAAAGCACTGCACATGAATGCGTAATACTCTATTTCCACCAGCCCCTCCGGGAACGGGAATTTCTCAAAATTCGTATAGTCGAACCCGCCGAGAACCTCCACTCCCTCCATGCCGGTGATCTCTTTTAACGCGGCGCAGCCGCTAAAGGCGGACAGCACGCGCACACTCTCCGGGATATCCACCGTAGTGAGACTGAGACAGCTGCTGAATGAAAACTGACTGATCTCCACCACGCTCTCCGGGATCGTGATGCTTTCCAGGTATGTGCATTCCTGAAACGCGCCGGAGATCACGGTCACGCTGTCCGGGATGGAGACGGAAACCAGATCCTCGTCCCCGTTGAATGCCCCGAAAATTCCTTTCACGCCATCCGGGATCGTCACGTCGGTGTCGTTTCTGTTGTATTTGAGAAGGCAGCCGCCCCCGACAATTGCAAATTCGTCTGTCAGGCTCTCATACCACGGGGTGTCCCGGAACGCAAGGTAGCCGATCCAGGTCACGCTATCCGGAATGTTGATTTCCGCAAGGCTCGTGCAGCCATCAAAAGCGAAATTGTCAATCGTCGTCAGGCCTTCCGGCAGGATCACTTTTTTCACATTTGTATCATGGAAGCCCAGTGAATCACCGACGCTGGATTCTCCCTGAATCTTTGTGACCGGGAGCCCATCGTAAGTCGCAGGTACCTCGACCTCAGTCTCCGTGCCAATATACCGCTCGATCTCAACATGGTCTTCATAAATATCATACAGGAAATTTTCATCCTCCGCGTACGCGACCGGGGATTCCTCCGCGGGAGGAGCATCGTCCTCTGTGAGCTCCACCGCTTCATGCCAGTCACACTGAAAACCGCCGCCGTCCAGATTGACATCCTCCCGATTTGGGGCATTCGACTCTGCGGACGAGACAGTCGTTGCACCTCCGGCCATCGTTTCATTTACCGTAGCATCGGATTTTGCGCAGCCAACTGCAAGCAGGAGCGCCGGCAATAGGACGATACTGATCATTCTTAATAATCTGCTGTTTCTTTTCATATTTACCTCCCTGTTATCTATATGGTCAAGCGAATGGGCAGCATCCACTTTCGAGTGCGAAGACAGTTTCTTCTCATAGTTGCCTCCCTATATTGCCAAACCCTATTTAGAGAAAATTGGGGATATTTTCTCCGTTTCCTATTATAATGCCGGAGCAAGCCATGATACCTCGTATCGCTCCACGCCAGTCATCGCCGCGAAAACACGTGGATTCCGTGCTGCGAGAATCAATCGCCTTACCAGCGTGATTTTTCAATCCACCACCTTTCTGACTCCCCGTATGAAAATCGCAGAGAAGACCACTACCGCCACCGCCGTGTAGATTCCGGTCCTTATGACGGCAGCCCACTCCGCGACCTCGCCGTTCACCATCATGCTGAAAAACAGGACGCGCCAGTTCGTCAGCTCCGGCTGCGTATACCCATTGTCAAACCACAGCCCGCTGAAGCTGTCGAGCGCAAAGAAAAGAACCACCGGCAGGGCGACCAGAATATAGCGGTTTCGGATAAACGCGGAAAGCATGATGGTCATCGCCGTAAAAAACATGCCTGAGAGTGCCTGGATCGCAATCAGAAGCAGCAGAAGTGTCACCTCATGCCCTTCCGCGATCAGCCCATAGACATTTACAAGGCCGGACACATCCATGCCCGTATCCTCCATCCAGAGCAGGAGCTCCACTCCCTGCATTTTCATAACACAGAGGAAAATGATGTTTGAAAGTATCACGGATATGCCGGTCATGAGCGGACCGGCCACCATCCTGGATGCCCCGTAGGTGGCGGCAGAGCAACGCACCAGGCGGTACTTCGCCGCCTTCGCATGATATTCCTCGTAAAAACAGCAGCCGTAAGGCAGCACAAACAGGCAAAAGCGCAGCCAGAACATATTGCTGGCACCCCAGGTAACATTCATCTCCATACTTATGATATCTGTATAAACATTTTCCGCTCCATACAGATGCTTCTGCAGGAGCAGATCCGGTAGCGTATCCAAAATCATCAGCACTGAAAAGGCCAGAGTCGTGACCCAAAACTTTGCCGATTTCAGGCCAGTTTCCAGTTCCTTTGCCGCCGCGTTGCAAACGGATTTCATGTTATCTTCCTCCATTCCCTCATTGATTATATAGCTGTTCAGCCCCTGCCCGACATCTTCCTATCCATAAATCGGTTATATATAGAAAGACACCGTTTTTCAGGAGATTCAACAAATTTTTTATATTTTCTCTTTCCAATGGTTTATACCATCTTTTTACCAAAAATTGGTTCTTACTCATCTTACTACAAATTCTGATTCAAAAGCACGAATGTCCGATTTTCGACCATTTATGTCCGGTTTTGTCCAACAGCATAAAATTCCAGACGCACACCATAGCTGCGAAACAAAAGTCTTGCCTGTCCGAAAGATGTCAAATGACACAAAAAAAGCAGAGAGACGACTGCTTTTTCCGGGTTCTTTCTCTTCGCTCTTTTTCATTTCCAAAATTCTGTACATATAAAAACCGCCTGGTGTCTAAATATGACCTCAGGCAGCGTGTAATCTATGCAATTTTTATATTGTCCGATATTTAATCGTCGGCATCAAAATTCTCATAATAATATACTTTACAGATAGCGCTGTATCACTTCTTTATTGTTGTTGACTCCTTAACTTAACACTTTTATGCTCTGCTTGCCTGTCA
>JAJQBQ010000014.1:0-5217 GCA_021203205.1 Lachnospiraceae bacterium
ATCCTACAATATTGCCAACACTGCAGGTTTTTACAAATTTAGAATTCTCCTGATGCAAATATAATTCTCAATGTTATTTATAAAGTAGAAATCATTTCGTCTCGCCGTTCCTATTGCATCAAACGTAGTTTTTACTTTCCCATTCTTTAAACACATACCTCATATTTATTTCCGATTTCTCCCCGTATTAACATCGCCATATTTGCATAAGCCTAAACACTTTCTTTTACCCAATTTTTTCAGCCTTCAAACTCCATCTTCTTTTTATGTTTTTCCTCACTGCCCGCCCAATCACAATCATTATCAGAACAATTACTGCCGTCAACGCTGCTCTCTCATAATCCTTCACCCACTGTCTGGAAACAGAGGTAATCTTCTTTACCTCTGATGTTTCCTGCATTTCTTCTGTATACTCCACACGCTCCCCGGTTACAAGCAGCCGGTGGGAGTTAATTCCATAAGGTGTGCATGTCATAAGCGTCACCAGATCTTTCCCTTCTTCAATACGGAGCGTGTTCAGATCATCCGGAAGCACCGCCTGAACCACACAGACACGATAGGCAAGTGTCTCCCCCAGCACATGAACGAAGAAATAATCTCCTTCCTCCAATTCTGATAAGTCAGTGAAGAGCTTTTTCCCGGTCAGTCCGGAATGTCCGGTCAGCACGGCATGGGTGCTTTCCCCGCCGACCGGCAGGGAGCTCCCCTCCAGATGGCCGATTCCTGCCGAGAGCGTAGTGTCCTCCGTTCCGTGAAAAACTGGAAGATAGACAGAAATCGCTGGGATTTCAAGATATGCCATCACCCCGGAATCGCCCGTGCAGAGCAAATTCCAGTAAGCATCATCCCCCAGTGTTTCCAAGGCCGTGCTGTTAAATGGATTTGTAATCGTTGGCTGCTGTATTTTCAGGGTTTCATTGTATTCCTGCGCTGCCGCCAGCTGGTTTGCAAGCTCTTCGGAACCTAATTCTGCAAGTTCCTCCGAATAGGCGGAGTAGGTGGAATACGTCTGGTTCTCGTACAGCCAGTTGGAAATCCACGGATAGGCAAGCAGACCAACTCCCAGAAACAGAAAAAACAGCGCACCCAGGATTCGGGCAATCCGATGGCTCCGGCCATCCAATCCCCGTTTTCCTTTTCTCCTCTTCCCTCTTCCACGCTTCCCTGTTTCCGTCTCTACAGATACATCGGCATCTTTTTCTCCCATTTCCTTTTTATCCAATATCTCTTCCTGCATTCCCATCGGCGTATCACCTCTTCCCCTTTTTCGTTGCACTCACATATCTTATCCAGAGGAAGCCTGTGAAAACATTTCCCGTCTGGCAATGCCTCATCTAGACACCCCCTGAATAAAACGCTTCCTATTTACATAGGGAAATCTTACGAAACAACTGAAGCTTAACTGATTTCTGACTTGGGACTTCGGATTCAGGATTTTAGATTCCCGTTTCCAGTTCCCTGTTTTCTGTCGCTGACTGAGTTCCCTTTTCCGTAGCACCGTTGTTCACGTTGTCAGTCACCTTGTTTCCACCCCCGTTTCCGGGATCTGGCCCACATGAAGGAATTATGTCTCAACAGCAAAGCATCCTGATTTCTCTCCATAAGGATGTAACCCGGAGAACTAACCTCCGCATCTTTCCTCCGCATGGGCCAGATCCCGCAGTAACCTGCGGGACTGACGACGAATTAATCTCCTTTCCTTATCCGACAGCAGCACGGCTGTGTTTTCTGCTGCTATCGGATTTCATTGTTTACAATTTCACTTTTTACTGTGCCTGTGCTGCATTCTTCTCATTTTTCTTCGACTTACGCCCGAAAAAGAAATACATGCCCGCCGCGATTGCAATCACGCCGAGGATTGTCACAGCGTAGAGTCCCGCTCCGCCGGTCTGCGGCAGCTTAAAGATCGGAGTGTTGATGACAGCGATCTTTACCAGCGCATTCGCGCTTTCCTCACCGTCAATCGTGGTATATCCAATCAGGGTCGCGTCCACGCTGTCCACGCTCGAAGTCGCAGCTACCAGGTCACTGATAAACATATCAACCTTGCCGCTCTGCTGTCCTTCTGTCCAGCCCTCCAGTCCGGTCCAGCCGGACACCGCCGCCTGAATACTGCGGCTCGCCTCATTGATCACAATGACCATCTCGTCCGCAAGGATGCTGTAGCGGTCATCCGTGGCGATTTCCGTCAGACCGTAGGTGTCTCCCTCTAAGCCGTAAATGATAAGCCGTCCTTCCGAGTTCGGAGTAAATACCGTTGCTTCCGCTTCCGTCAGGGACTTGCCAGTCACATAGTAAACGCCACTGCCGGTTCCATCGTTGTTCATTACCTGCTCGGCAACTACGTAATATCCGTCTGTCTTGTTGTACAAAACAAACTCGACTTCCGAGAAATCTCCCAGGTCATCCGAGAAGGTCTTGGTCAGGTCGATGCCGTACACATACACGATACATTCGTCTTCCAGTGTCTCATAATAAGTCTCGAAATCCGAAGTACGGCTCCAGATCAGGGTCGCGTCATTGATGTTGCCCTCATCGCCGAGCACTACGGTGCTGTCCGCATTCACAGTTGCCGTGTAGTAAACGACCATATAATAGTCGCTGTAACCGTTCGATGGGGTGATGTTTCCGTTCTCATCCAGCTGATTGTTACCGTTGATGACAGCCAGACCTGCTTCTGTCATCTTAATCGTGAGCTTTGTCTCTCCGGTTTCCTCGCCGCTGTTGCTGTCATAAACAATGGAGTAAACCTCCGTGTAGCCATTTGCATCGGAATAAATGATTTCGCCGGTATTTGCATCATAACCGGTGATCTCGATGGTCCAGATATCCACCGCGTTTGCCGTGTTGTTGATGTAGGCATCCGCTGCAGAAGTGTAGAATGCGATCTTCGCGTCCTGATTGTAGGTGATTCCCTGGCCGAGCGTGTCCACGAAGGTGTACTGGGTCAGGAACGTTGCGCTGCTCGAAATGTGTGGAAGCTTCGATACCAGGATGTAATCCAGAACGTCGTTCGTGCTTGCTGTCGTCGTGGAGGAATACTGATACTCGCCCGTGACATTTTCCGAATTGTTCTCGGTGTCAAGCACCACCGTGGTATTGCCGTTCCCATCGGTTTCCTTTTCCGTCGTGCCGTCGTTCGCGTTATCCGTCACCTTGTTTCCATCCCCGTCTTCCTTGTCCGTCGCACCTGCCAGCGCATCCACGCCGTTGTTCGTGGTGGAGTACTGCGCATCGCCGCGCTGAATGGCGAAATCATCCGCATCCACGTCGTCGTCACCGTCAAGGTCTGTGAGAGAGGAATAATCCGCGTAATCATCCGTCAAGTTCGATACGATATAGCTCATGTCCTCGGACTCGCCGGCCTCATCGGCTGCAGCGCCTGTCGCATTGCGGACCATCTTGTCAAAGGTGGGATTTCCGGTCTGGTTCTTCGGATAGACATAGACATCGTAAAACCAGTACTCGCCACCGTCTTCATCATCAATATCGTTATCCGTGGTATCATTATCCGAAGCCAGATTCACCATCGGGACGGACACAAAGAACGGGTTCACGGTCTCGGTCACATTCTCCGGGACTGCCGTCTCAACGATCAGGTACAGGCCAAGGGCAAGGCCGTCCACAGAGGTGACGCCGTACTCGTTGGTGTAATCCATGGCGACCGCATTGGCATTTCCTTTTACATAGGCTTCCAGCGCATCCTTCGCGGCCACGTCATCCTTTTCCAGCAGCGCGGACATCGCGTCGTTGATCTGCTGGCTGGTGTAATGAAGGACTCCTTCCGTCTCGCACTTTGCGGAAACGCCGGTCGCGGTCATGTCCGTCGCGTTGTTTGATGTATCGCCATCCGTATCCGTCACGCCGTCAAGTCCGAGGATTGCGGCAAGTTCCGTCGGGATCTCGTAAACCAGGTTGAGCTGCGTTCCCTCACTGGTCGTGTAAGAATACTGCTCAATCTTCCCTGCCATCAGGTAAGTGAACTCAATGCCCTCCATGGCATAATCATAAAGGGTGGTCTGGAGTTCCGTATCCTGTGCGCCGGTCGAGCGGACAGTCCCCTCCGTATAGACACCGGCTTCCGATGCTGCCGTCATGTCGTACTTGTAAATGGTGATCGAGCCGGTCTTGCTCGTATCGATCACATCGCTCGCCGCAAGGTTCGTGGCAACATTCGTGTTGTTCTCTTCCTGGCTTGAAGCCGCAAACGCCGGTACAACGCTGGTCACGGTCAGGGCCGCCGCAAGTGCGCCGGCAAGAATCTTCGATAAAATTTTCTTCTTCATAGAAATCTCCTTCAATGGATAAAATTTAGATATCCGGCGATTGCCCGCCGGATGTTTGCTGCAAACAGCTGTTACGGTCAGTTTCTTTCCCATACGGCATACACGGTGATCGTTCTTTTATTGACCGTGGTCAGGTTCGTCAGCCTGCTGCCTGGCTGGATGACGGAACCGGTCGGATAGGTCGTGCTATCTGTGGAAGTTCCAGAGATCGTTGACCATCCTTTCAGCGTATAGCCGGAACGCGAAAATGCTGCCGAAGACAGGTACGCGTAAGACTTGTCATAGGTATATGTCTTCGTGATTGATTTCCCCGTTACCGGATTCACATACTTCACATAATACGTGTTCGCCGTCCAGCCCGGTACAAGATACAATGTGCTGTACGCCTTGAAGCGGTTATAATACGTCGCCGTGTTAATGGTCTGGCCGAGTGATAACAGGATATCGTCATCGCTGGCGTTTGCCACAAGCCATCTGGACTGCGTATATCCAGTCCGCGTGTAGACCGCTGTCTTTAACTTCACAGACGCGCCGACTGTTGTTTTCTGCGTGTAAACAGCCGTCTCTTTGGCATAATTGCCCGGCTTATATGTGATAGTATAGGCTGTCCCCGCCGCAAATGCCGGAAGGGCACTGGTCACTGCAAGAACTGCCGCAAGCAGGCCCGTCAACATTCTGCGAAATGGTTTTCTTATCATGAAATCAGGCTCCTTTCTTTCTGACTGGACAGATTTCCCTGGTTATTTTTTCTGCCACACAGCATACAGCGTAACCGTTTTCTTGTTGGCAGATGTCAGGTTCTTTAACTGGCTGCCCGTCTGGCTGATCGAGCCAGCCGGATAGGTTGTCGTGCCGGTAGACTTTCCTGAAATCGTGGACCATCCTTTCAGCGTATAGCCGGAACGGGTAAATGTGCTGGAGGACGGATACG
>JAJQBQ010000014.1:5317-21870 GCA_021203205.1 Lachnospiraceae bacterium
GACCATCCTTTCAGCGTATAGCCGGAACGGGTAAATGTGCTGGAGGACGGATACGAATAGGACTTGTCATACGTGTACGTCTTTTTGGTGGATTTTCCGGAAACCGGATCCACATACTTGACATAGTACGTATTCGCCGTCCAATATGGATACAGATACATACGTGTGGTATTGTGTGAAAGATAGTAAGTAGCCGTTATAACGGTTCCTCCAAGCTTCAGTAAGGTGACATCTTTCGCATTCATGATACTTGTGTCGTCACTGGTTCCGATTCCCCATGCCGTCTGCGTGTAACCGGTACGTGTATAGACCGCCGGTTTTAATTTTGCCACCAGCCCCAGAGTCAGGTTCTGCGTATACGAGGTTGTCTCCTTCGTATAGCTGTCCGGCTCGTAACGGATGCTGAACGTGGATGCCGCCGATACCGTAAGCACACTGCCCATCATCATGACAACTGCCAGCAGGAGCGTGAGGCTCCTGCGAAAGAACTTTTTCCTCATAGATCCTCCTTTCTTTTAAAAAACTTGCATCACGGCAAGCCATCTCTCTGTGCTTCTCAAAAGACTTTTCCAACAGGCACCGGACAAGTCCGGCGCTCTGATCCGTTTTAACCGCATACTCTTTTCCTTTCTCCCCCGAACCGGTGTAACAGGATGATTGCTACCGTTCTGTCAGGACTGTTCTGTTTTAAAGCTTCTATAATGAAACGGAGCCGGGCAAAAGCAGCCAGCCCTTTTCCATCCGGAAAACACAAAAGGGAAGCCCGGCAAAAGAAACTATCCCTGCCAGAATCTTCCCTCCTGTTCTCATTATCATGTTGTTTTAAATCGCCAGATATATTCTCTTAATTCTTCCTGACTCTAACACCGATTTACTCTAACGTAACTTTGTGCTGTCTCTTCCGAAGCAGCAGCGCAGCGCCAATCGCACAGGCAGCAATGCCCGCAAATGCTGCAACCGGCACCATCCCTGCCCCACCCGTGGACGGCAAGTCCATCTCCGGCGTATTCACCACCGTAATGTAGTAGGGATTCTGTGACCCGTCCACCGTGACAATCATGGCACTTGTGAGCGCATAGCCGTCCGGTGCGCTTTCCTCCACCAGCGTATAGGTTCCTTTCTTCACATGCTCGATCAGGTGATCCGTGCCGTCCGTCGTCCAGCGCTCAACGAGGGCCGCTTTCAGCGTGTCTTCATCCCCGTTTAAGAGGGCTTCCGTCACATCGCCTTCATAAAAGGCAAGCACAGCGCCTGCAAGCGGATCTCCGTTTTCATCTACCTTGCTGACGTAAATCGGTACGCCCGGCTGGTCTTCCATTGTGATCGTGTACACGCCATCTGTCAGCGTGACCGTAACGCCTTCTGTCAGGGAGGTAACCGTTCCATCCGCTGCGATCTTAAACTGAATGTCGTCCGCGACATTGTAGTCCTCCGGTGCGGCGGCCTCGTGCAGCGTGTAGGTTCCAGCCGCAAGGCGGTCGATCTCATGCGGTGCGCCCGTGGTTACAAATTCCGTCAGCCTTGTGACATCGGTCACCACGTTCCCGCTCCCGTCATAAACCGTCACAGTTCCGTCCGCGTTCGTTACCTGGGTAAGCCCGGTAACGACATTTCCCTCGGAATCCACAAGGATCTCATTCCCATCCGTATCAAGGACAAATTCCTCGGAGCCAGAGTACCATTCCGCCACAACATCCCCGTTCTCGTCGATAATCTGCAGCAGTGCGCCCGGAAGCTCTTCGCCCGTCTCCGCGTCCACTTTCCAGACCGCAAGCTTCGTGTAATCATTTTCCATAAATACATAAGCCACGTCATCGGATTCCGTTGTCGTAAACTTCACACTGGTTCCCGTAATATATCCTGCCGGGGTGGTTTCCTCGGTCAGGGTGCAGGTGATGCCAGCCGGAAGCCGGTAGACTGTAACGCCGCCGTCTGCGGTGACCTCCGCGTAAACCAGGTTCTTATAGGTATCGCCGATTTCCGTGACCTCTGCCTTTGTCACCGTGTCGCCCGATCTGAAGCGGACAATCAGGTTCCCGGCGCTGTCCGTCAGGGCAAGCGTTGCGCCTGCAACTGACGTGTAGGTATAGGTAACATTCCCATCCTCGTCCGTCTCCGAAGCCAGCGTTCCCGCCTCGATCTTGTACAGTGTGAGCTTTGTCACATCATCCTGCATCTCTGCCTTCTGGATTTCCCCGGTTTCTTCCACCGTGAAGCTCACGGCTTCCGCTTTCACATAGCCGTCCGGGACGGAAGTCTCGGTCAGGGTGTAGGTTCCCTTCGGGAGATAATCAATCTCAATCGCCCAGTTCCCGTCCTCATTCACCACGGCTGACGTGCCGATCCTGTCTTTATATGTGCTGCCAGCCGTCACAGAAGTAATGGATGCCGTGCCGTTTGTGACTTTCCCGGTCGTCCAGGTGAGCACGGTGTTTCCGCTCTCATCCGTTACCGTCAGCTCCGCATTTGCGATGCTCTTCCCTGTGGTCAGGTCAGTCTTGGAAATCTGCACCTTCGTGTGGGCATCTTCCATGGTCACGCTCTGCGTCTCTGCTTTTTCTTCCACGGTAAAGGCCACCGATTCTGCGGTCACATACCCGTCCGGTGTCTGTACCTCTGTCAGTGTGTAGTCGCCAGCCGGAAGGCAGGTGATTTTCAGGCTGCCGTCGCTAAGCGCATCCGTCGTGATCTGTTTCTGATAGCTGTCGCCGATGGTGATGGAAGATGCTTTCACGCTGCTGCTTCCGGACACAAAGCTTACCACCGTGTTCCCTTCCGCATCAGTTACCTTTAGTGTCGCCCCCGCAAGGGCTTCTCCGGTATCCTGATCCGTCTTTAACAGCGTGACCACGATCGGCTCGTCTTTCATGACTGCCGTCACCGTGCCGCTTTCCTGCGAGATTGTGACCGTCACAGGGTCTGCCGTGACGTAGCCGTCCGGCACATTCAGTTCGAACAGTGTGTAAGTCCCGACTTCTATATCTTCCAGGACATGCGCTGTGCCGTCCGTCACCCACATCTCCACAAGGGCTTCCGCATCTGTCTCCGTCAAGCTTCCTTTATACAGGGCCAATGTCGCGCCGGAAATCGCGTTTCCATCCGCATCTGTTTTCAGGATCTGAAGTTCACGGTAACGCTCGTCCTCAATCGTGATCGACTGGATTGTGCTGGTCTCCGTCACAGTGAAGGTGACGTTTGCGGCGGTCTTGTAGCCGTCCGGCGCTTCCGTTTCATTCAGGATATATTCTCCGGTCGGCAGGCAGGTCACGAGTATGGAGCCATCTGACTGTGCCACCGCTGTAACATTCGGGTAAGTAGAAGAGACTGCAATAGACGAAGCCTTCGTGCTGCTGTCTCCGGATATCCAGGAGAGAATCTCATCCCCGGTCTCCGCATTTGTGACCGAAAGCTTCGCCCCCGCAAGAGCCTTTCCCGTCTCTGCATCTGTCTTCAGGAGATTCACGGAGGTGTTTTCATCCGTCATTGTAATGGCTGTCGATCCATCGGAAAGCTTTCCGTTTTCATCCACCGTAAAGGAGACCGACGCTGCGCGGAGATATCCGTCCGGTGCCGAAACTTCAAGCAATGTATAGGTTCCGGCTTTCATGCCATAGACAACGTGCTGTGAGCCGTCTGTAGTCCACTCGTCCACCACATCCTCATTGCTGTCCAGAATGCGGAGCGTGGCTCCGGCCACCGCCTTTCCGGATGTGTCTACTTTCAGGAACGGAATCTTCGTGATCGTGTTGGTCATGGTAATCGTCAGGTTCCCGTCCGAATCCGTTGTCGAGGTCTTTGTCTGCACGTATCCGGTCACTTCTTCCTCCACAACCGTGTAGGTGATCTTTTCGCTCGTGCTGCCTTTCTGATAATATTTCAGACCGCTCCAGGTGTAAGACCAGCCGGAACTCGCTGAAAGCGTTACCGAATCTCCCTGCTTTTCGCCGTCCGCATAGAGCGCGACTTTAATGGATGTCGGCCTTAAACCTGCCGTATCGTCGTCATCCTCCCACACTTTCACCGCCGTAACCTTTGTAGTCTTCGGCTCGTATGTGTTCGTGAGGGTGTACACACGCTGCAGGGATGTCTCTGTATAGGTCGTAGTAGATGTGTAATCTGCTGTCGCCGTTTCTGTAACCGTGTAGGTATAGCCTGTCGGGAGACCCGTCCAGGAATAAGACCAGCCGTTGGAGTCACTCAGGGTCACAGAACTGCCGTAAGCTTTCCCGTTTTGAAGGAGTGTCACCGTGACAGAGTTCGGCCTCTTTCCGGCATAATTGTCCTCGTCATCCCACATCTTATACACCGTGACCGCATAATTTTTCAGTTCCTCATCCGTGAGCGACGTGGATTCACTCCTGTTCTGCAGCATCATCCCGGTCACCGTAAGGTTCCAGCTCCATTCATCCGGCGTATAGCAGTAATAACCGGCTGGCGCTTTCGTTTCGATGACGCGGTAAGTGCCGCTGTTCGAGGAAAGCAGAACCAGGCCGGCCTGCGCATTTGCAAGCTCCGTCTTCACGCCGTTCGCATCGTAATGGCAGGTGATGTTCACCGTGTCGTAGACATAATCGTTGTTGCTGCTCGTGAGCGTCCCGATGTTATACCAGGTGCTCCCGATCAGCTCCTGGATCGTGAATTCCGCGCCGGAAAGCTCCCTGTTATCTGCGCCGTACTTATACAGCGTCAGCTCAACCTCGATCAGGGAGTTTGCCAGGACCCATTCACCGTCCGAAATCTCATAGTTATAGGCAATGCTCGTCGCTGTCGTGTCGTACTCCGCGTAGTCCGAATAGTACGCTGTATTCTCGGACATGACGAAGTGAACCACCATGGCGTAAGTTCCTGCGGTGCCGGATCCTTGAGAACCAGACGATGCGCTTCCCGTTAGTTTACTGGCACGGTAAGTGAAATAACCGCCACTGCTGCTGTTTCCATCAATAACTGCATATCCAAAGAAATATGCCGGATAGGTGCCGGAATTGTCTGTGTATTTTTTCCCATTTCCACCGACCAGGGATTTACAATTCGTAAATACAGCAAAAGCATAATCTACACCGTCCATTGTTCCATACCAGTCACTGCTTGTATAGATCGTGACAAGGCTTGTGCATCCAAAAAACATATAGCTAAACGGGAAATTCTTTGCCACACTGGTAGCTAATCCCTTTGCCTTTGCCATGGCTGCCATGACATCAAAGCTGGAAAGATCCAATTCTGTCAAAGAAGAGCAGTTATAGAACATATATTTCAAATCTGTCGCCTGTGAGGTGTCCAGCTTTGTCAGGTCCATCTCCGTGCAGTTTTCCATTCCATAGAACCAGTATGCCGTGGCCGCCGGGACGATGCCCGTGTCAGCCACTGTCACAGAAGTGATGGTAGCCGCGTATTCATACCACGGCACATCCTCCGCGTCCGCGTAGATTGCAGTGTCAAACCCTGTATAGAGCGCCGTCACAGCTTTCCCCTCATAGGTGGAATTTACTGTCGGAACCGTATCCCGGAAATAGAAGGTCAGGCTCTTATCTGTGCCGCTGTAAACCGCAAAGACCGAGCCGGCCACGCCGACAATCTTGCTCCCGGCTGCCGCATTCTCGCCGAGGACATCCCCGTAGCTCGCCGCTACAGCATAGGTGTTATCCGAGACCACCTGCACATACCATACCCAGTCCTCCGCAAGCTCATATCCATCCGGTACCGCCGTCTCCCTGACACGGTAACGGCCTCCGTTTGCGGATGTGTAACTGAGCACATCATAGGATTTTGTATTCTTTCCTCCATTCGTATTATAATGGCAGGTGATGTTCACCACATCATAGGTTCCTGCGGTGTCCCCGCTTTCCTCCAGTGTCCCGATCTCATACCATGTCCCGTTCACGTATTCCTCAATCACAAAAGTGATCCCGGAGAGCGGCTCTTCGGAATTGTAATCGACCTTATTTAAGGACAGCCCGGCGGTAATGCCGGTGTTGCCGAGGTACACGTTCCAGTTAGATGCCCTGTTCGCCGTATTCACGTCAAACATCGCGTACCACGAATAGGTGGCTGTCCCTCCCTGGGTAACATAGTGGACGGCCTTCGTGTCAGAAACCTTCATGATTTTCCACGTGCTTCCGACACTACTCGCCGCATAGCTTCCGGAAAGCAGCGTCCCCTCCAGGCCGGTCGTGTCCGTGCCGGACGGCCACTGGGATTCCGGAACCACGGTGATGTACCAGCACCAGTCTGGGGAGGCTTCGTAATTATCCGGCGGAGTTTTCTCCTTGATCCGGTACTCGCCGCCGTTCGCCTCCGTATAAAACAGCTGCGTCTGTGTCTGGGCGGTGGCCACTTCCTTGCCGTTTGTGTTGTAATGCTTCGTGATTTCGATCACATTGTAGTTGCCGGAGGTACTCTCGCTTTCCGTCAGGGTTCCAACCTCGTACCAGGTGCCGTTCACCTTTTCCTCGATGGAAAATACCGCACCTGAAAGCTTTGTCCCGGTCACGTAGTCCACTTTCGTGAGCGACACGTCGCTCCCTTTCGGGCTGTTTCCGAGCTTCGTGCCGTAATTGAACAGTGCGTTCTGCGTGTCGTCATACGTAGCATAATGGCTGTAATAGGCCGTGTTCCCGGCCTTGATGTAATGCCAGGCCGTGGTGGATGACGCAGAACTCTTGCCGATGATATAAGTCCCCGAGGTGCTGCCGCCGAGGACCACGTTCGGGCTCACCGAACTCCATGTGGAGGACGGTCTAACAAAAATACACCATTGCCAGTCCGGCTGCGCTTCGTAGCCGTCCGGTGCCGTGGTCTCTTTTACTTTATAATGGCCGTTGTTGGCGCTCGTGTAAACCAGTGCGTCCTGATAATCTGCCGCATCCAGCGGGTTCTCTTCCCCGTCGGAATCGTAATGCGTCGTAATTTCAATGACGTTATATGTTCCCTTCGTGCTTCCTTCGGTCAGGGTTCCCACCTCATACCATTCGCCGTTTACCTGCTCGTAAATCGTGAAGACCGCGCCGGAAACCGGGTCACCGGTGGAATTGTCCACCTTATTTAAGGAAATCCCCACAGATTCACCGCTGTTTCCAAGACCGGTGCCAAGGTTATAAGCCGCATTTTCGGAATCATCATAGGTTGCCGTCGTGGAATACCACGCCGTATGGCCGAACATCACATAGGTCCATACCGCCTTCGAGGAAGAAGCCGGATACCCCACTTCCATGTAGGAACCTGCATAGAGGGATTTATACATGGAGTTCGGAGAAGATGCACTGCTGTTCCACTGGGATTCCGGCACCGCCTTCAGATACCATGCCCAGCCTGTCTGCGCCGTATGGCCCGGCGGCGGCGTTTTCTCCGTGATCCGGTAGCGCCCCGTGTTCGCGTCCGTGTAGATCAGCTTCGTCTGCGCCGTACTGAGCGTTTTCTTCGTGCCGGATGAATTGTAATGGCAGGTGATGGAAATGTTGGTATAAACGCCATCCCCATCATTATCTGTCAGGGTTCCTACCTCGTACCAGTTGCCGCCCACCAGCTCACTGATGGTAAACACTGCGCCGGTAAGCACTTCGCCGGTGTCATTGTCCAGCTTGGTCAATGATACCGGGATACCGTCACCAGTATTTCCAAGGCTCGTTCCATAATCATAATTATGGGAGCTTGAAGTATTGTACGTTGCGTAATTACTGTAATTCGCCGTTCCTCCATCCTTAATGTAATGCCACACGGCACCATTTTCAGATACTTTCCCGATGACCCAGTTACCGGAAAGGCTGCCGCCGAGAATCGAATAAAAGGAAGTGGAACTCCATGAGCCGGCAGACTGCACTTTTACGCACCACTGCCAGCTGCTTTGAGCCGTATACCCCTCTGGGACGGTCGTTTCCTTTATTCGGAATGTTCCGCTGTTATACTGCGTCCGCACCAGCGTCGTCTTCGCCGTGGAATAAGTGTGCGCCGTGCCGGAAGTGTCATAATACTTTGTCAGGGAAATCTTATCGTAGGTTCCCGCTGTACTTCCTTCCGTCAGCGTACCAACATCAAACCATGTCGCTGTGCCGTTCACAGTCACCTGTTCCTGAATTGTGAAGACTGCGCCGCTCCTTGCGTCGCCCGTGGAGCTGTCCACCTTCTTCAAGGTGAGGGATGCCGTCGGGGCGGTCGTGGTCGCGACGCGGACAGTGCCTGGTTCCCCGGTGCTCGTAAAGTCCGCATCCCATGTCACCAGGCTCTGCATACTCCCTGTGCCGCTGATGTACTGATAGCTGTCCGTCACATATCTCCCGATCCCTTTCGGGGTCACTGTGAAATTGTAAGTCGCCGTGGAACTGGATATGGGAATTTTCACTGTAACGGTATCCGAGCTGCCTGTCCCGCTCGTTTTGCTCACAGAAGACCCGGAGGGCAGCGTCGAATACGCCAGCGTCCACCCGGTTGCATTGGCTGTCGTTATTTTTAAGGTAATTACGTTGTAATTTCCAACGATTGTCTGCGATGATACCGTGATGTCCGCTGCCGCTGTCTTATCCCCGCCTTCAACCGCCATGGCCAGCAGCTCCATGGCTGCCCGCCACGCCGCCTTTGACAGGTTGGATGACCCGGCACCCATGGTGGAACTGGATACTTTCCCGTTCGTGCCATAAGCCCTTAACGAGGATGCCGTCCATGTCATCGCATTTGCCGTGTTCTGCACGAGTGTCGTTTTCTCATACCCATACTTTGCCATCCAAAGATGAATCGCCCAGGAGGTTGCGTAATACGCCAGTTCCTCCTTCTCGTCTGCGCTGGAACCGTAGGATGCAAGGTTGATACCGCCCACGGTATAGTCCGTTCCACCGGCATAGCCGTTCTGCATGATAATATACAGCCCCTCCAGACACGCCTCGCTTGTCACGACGTCTTCCAGATCAGTGACTGTCAGCGTACTGTCCTTGACCGTGTTTCCGTCCCACCATATGCAGTAAGTCGGGGTTCCATCATCCTGATACATCAAGCCGCCGCCCAGCGCACGGTTTGTCGGATAATAGTAAAATTTGATATCCGCCCTCGTGTAGCGTTTATAGCTGACATGAATGGAGGCCGCTTCCGCATTCACCGAACGGATCGCGGAAAACACACCCAATGCGGCTCCAAAAACCAGGGCAAACGCCAGGATCCGGGGCAGATATTTTCTTAGTCTTTCCTTCATTGTAAAAGGCCGTTTCTCCTTTCTTTCGTTAAATCAACGGGCTGCTGATTGCCAAATCTCTCTCACGGCGGATGCCTGCATCTTCCGACACCGGCAATGCTACATTTTTCCTTTCCCATACCTTCCTTCTTTCTGATAAAACTTTCCGTATGTGACCAACTGCCCGAAAAGCGGAGCAATTTATAAAACAACTCATGGAGCACTTCTCGAAACTCCCCTCGTTCCTGCCGCAGTGTTCTCTGCAAAAGAAAAAGGACCTTCTCTGTAAAGAAAAGATCCTTTCATTCTCTGTTCCCTGTTCAGTTCCCGCTGCAATCCTTAGAAATCATCGTGAAATGTTTCATTTGTATTGCGTAATGCATTGTGTTATGCGCAAATATGTTAAAACACGAAAGTGCAGCGAGCCGCGCTGGATAATTTAGCGGTTGTGGTTCGCGTATCAACTGGTGCAAGATGGGCAAGGGCGCAAGTGATTTTGCGGCAGGTTCTTAGCGCTGTCTTGTTGATACAGTGTTAACGCCAGTCCGAATTACCCCAGCCAGGAAGACGAGCCTTTCATCCAGCTGGGGATATGCTTATAATAATCCCCTCCATAAGTAAGGTCATAATATAAATCCGGGATAAAATCTGCGAAATGACCCGTTGCGTAAATCTTATAAGCTAACGTAACAAAATCACTGCTCTCCGTATAGAACTCCGTGTTCCCGTCTGCGTCTGTTTGAAACCATTCATAATCTATCCCGACACCATTCTCATCATATACCCATTTCCCGTCCGAATCGTAAACCGTGATCTGCCGGATTCCCTGTACCACGAGGATTGTCTTCCCGGCAGAGTTCACGGCAACTCCAACCCCCACAAATGGGCATTCATAAAAGCCATTTTTCCCCACATCCTCACCGCGTGTAACCCAGTAGGATATGTCTTTCCCCAGCAGGTTCACTTCACCGTAGTATTCCCTGTTCCAGTAGTAATCTCCCGTCAGACTGCTCATGGCATTCCTGTCCATGCTGCCTCCGCAGATATTATTCGCTGCCAGATAATCGGCCCACTCCTGTGCCTGTTCCGTCAAAAAAGTGTTCAAAACCACCGGCATTTCCGTGTAGCCTTGTTCCCTGCGGTAATTGTTGATGCCCTCGATGATCGCCAGCTTCTCTTCTTCCGTCGCAGTCGTGCGCATGGCGGAGGATGCCGCCGTGGTCGTGGTTTCCGTCTTCTTTGTTGTGGTTGTCTCGGTCACCTTTGTTGTGGCTGTCTCGGTGTTCTTAGTGGTCGTTGTCGACCCGCTCTTTTTCGTGGTTGCAGCTGTTGTGGCCGTTCCGCCAGATTTCTGTGATGTGGCAGCGCTTTCAGAGTCCTTCGTGGCGGCAGAGTTTCCGGATTTCTTTGTTATAGCTGCTGTTTCGGATAATCCTTCCGTTTTGTCTGTCTCTTCCGCATCGGTCGTGACCGTGCCTTCCGGCTCCTCGGCTTCCGTTCCGGTCTCGTTTATGGCCACGGTCCCGGTCTCCGGATTAGCATCCAGGTCCGTCACAACCTCACCGTTTTCATCGGTAACTGTCACAGGAAGACACTCGGTTTCTAGGTTCTCAACCGTGGTTCCCTCCGGTTCTTCCGACACATCCGAAGCATCCACCAGGCAGCCATCCTCATCATAAGCCAGAACCGTGATTATGTCATCCGCAACAGCTGTTGAATCGGATGCTCCGCTGCCTGTTGTCTCATTCTTGCTCCCGCAGGAAACAAGCGTTGCCATCGCGCAAAGCACAAAAAGGATTGCCAGGATTGTCCGCTTCTTTGCTCTTATTTTCTTCATTCATATCATTCCCTTCTTCAATCGCTTCAAGATTTTTGAATACTAACATATTGCAGATATGTTTTCAATGTATTCGCAAAAGATTATTACATCCCGATATTCCAAAATCAGCAGCCATAAAACCTTGCTTAACATCGGACGAACCGCCGAATGTGCTTTTCTTTCGCTGTTGGACTTCCCGGCAAAAAAAGTTCGGCTGGTCTACTCTACATAGTAGAAATTCATGGAAACAACACCGATTCCCGTTTCGGTCACAAATTCCATTGTATATGTCCTGCCTTCATATTCTGCCTGATAAAGAAGATAGGTGTACAGAACATCCCCGCTGTCGTCCGCAATCTCGTTCGTGTAACCCGGCTCCCCAAAGGCTGACACAATGTCCTCTTTGCTGTCTCCCCAGGTAATCCACGAGATTGTGAACATGGGCGCGGTGTCCACAGTCACATCTTTGCCGTCCAGAAGGGATATCCCGATGCCGGAGCATCCGTTGGATTCGAGCGTGTCGAAATCTCCTGTCCCTTCCGCAGGCATGTACAAAAGAACCTCATATCCCAAACTGTCCTGTCCAAAGGAAACCGCCGAGTCATAAAGCCCGTTTCCGTGAACCTCCCAGCCGTCATCTTCATTTAAAACGTCTGTATAGTCACAGGGAAAAATTAAAGAATTTCCCTCAAACTGAACGATCAGGCCGTTCTCCAGCAGGGTGGCGAAGTCTTCTGACATTTCGATTTCCGAATCGTCGGCTGAATTACTGTCGCTGCCTGCCACATCTATCGCCGTCGCGTCTGTCTGCGTAGCACTTTCTCCGGTATCACGGTTGAAATACCAGATCATCCCAACAAGGAAAATAAAATAGCAGCCAACTGCGGCTGCTATGATCCAATGCTGTGTTTTTTTACTCATCGTCAAAATCCTCTGTTTCCTCCCCCTCTTCCCAGGACTGTGTAACCGGCTCCGGCTTACTGGAGCCGCCGGCTGCTTCATACCGCTCTCTGTGCATGTCACTTTCTGATTCCTTTAGCGGCTGCGGTACCCGGCTGGCGTACTGCGGCCTTCTGACAAGATCAATTTCATCCGCAACCATGTTCGTATTTGTCTGATGCCCTCCGTCCCGGCCTGTTCCGGTGCCCTGCTTCTGCTGTCCGGTTACCGTTACCGTATACCCTCTTCTCAGAGAAGTTTCGGCGAAGTCGGCAAGCCCGCCGAATGCTGCGACATATACCGTTTCCGTCGGACGGAGCATGACCGCTGCCCCGTCCTCGTTCAGTCTGCATGCGTAAAATTGAAACGTTGCATAAGAAACGCCGCCGTTCTTCATGACGGCTGGATTACCTTTTAAAACTCCTGTTCTCGTTATTCTGTTCATATCTATATTACTCCGTCCTCGATTGAGCCTGAAAGCTTCTTCATGCTGCACCGCCTTCGGCTCGCTGAAGTGCCGACCGTTGGACTTTCTATCACCCCGGCATGCCGGTTCAGACTGCCGCATCTGTGCGCTTCCGCCACAGCCAGAAAGCTTTCTTTTTCGCGCCGGCTTCGCGGGCAGATTCTTCCCGCAGGCCTGCTTCCAAAGTTCTTCCCTCTTTCAGGTGTTCCCGGCGCTCGATTTCCCGAAAAGCTTTCCCGCGTTCCGGTCCAAGCCGGCTGACATCCGTCCCGATCCGCTCCAGGTGTACAACCTCTTCGTCATTGATTGCCCTTGCAATCCAGAAAGCATCCCACCAGCTGTATCCTTCCTGCACCAGTTTGTCGATCGCCTTGTTGGCATTCTTCCATATCTGATCCAGCGCTCCCTGTCGGAAGTAGCTGATTTCCAGGTCTTCCGATTCTTCGATGCCGACCATCCATATTGCTTCTGAATCGCGTTTCGCCATTGCAGGCAGCCAGCCCCGGTTGCGAATGCATGCGAATGTCTGTCCGTTGATTTCCGTTACTTCAATCATTAAAGGCTCCGGCGACAGCGACCTGTCGTAGACGGAAATGAGATTTCTTTCTGCCATAATATTCATTCCTTTCCCCAAAAGAATCAATCCTCTGTTTCATCAAAAATCATGTCATTCAGAGTTGTTCCGAAGTCAACGCGGAGCGTTCACTTCACTGCTTCAATCTCTGGTATTAAAATTCGGTTTCTTCCCCACCCGGCGTTTTCTGCTCCGGATGGTTCTCGCGGTAAAATGCGACTGCCTTCATGATATAATCCCTGACTGCCGCATCCCTCTTTTTTCCATGGTTTCCGGTGCTGACTCCGGGCATGAGCGGCTCGAGATCTGCAAATAAAATGGAAACCTTTCTTCCCTTCTGTTTCTTTCCCTGCATCACTTCCCGGATTTCAGATTCTTCCAGCGGTTTCACACCGTCACTGTCCGGCTCGTCGCCCGCCTGAAGCTTTCTCAGGCTGGCCGCCTGACTCATGCTGATCCTCGGCTGCTTCATATTCGCCGTATCGCTGATCCAGTGGTATACCGCAGTCTGGTTTTCCCTGGTCAGGTAAGACAGGTCAACGCCGGCATAGACCGGGATGGTCCTTGCATCCACCATCTCCAGCAACTCCCTGATCAGATACGTCAGCCGGATGTAATTTTCCACGGTCTTTCTGGACTGTTCCTCGTCTATGTTTTCCGTGACCCGCCCGACGATTTCCTCGTCCGCTCCATTTTCCAGTATCTTTTTCCGCATGGCTTCCGCTTTCATCCGGTAGGCGAAGGCCCGCTCTGACGGCTGTATGTTCTCTCTGTGGAGATTACTATCAACCATAATTATGGTCCCGTCTTCATCTGACAGGTCATGATACACGAGCGCCGGAACGGTGTCAATGGAATTAAACTCTGCCGCATATTTTCTCCGGTGCCCGGACAGGACCTCATACATCATGTTCGGGGCATCCCTTACGATCAGCGGCACGAGAATCCCCTTGCTCTTCACGCTCTTGATCAGCCGCAGCATTTCCTCTCCTTCCTCCACATGATACGGGTGGTTTTTAAAATCCTGCAATGCGATGGTCGGAACCATGCGGTACTCGCATCCCGGCATGGCCGCCATGAGCTTTCTCTGTTCCTCGGATGTGAACAGGGAACTTGTCGGCAGATTAAACGCCATGACGCTTCACCTCCCCCGGACGGGCAGATTCCCCTCCGCTGCCATTTTTCTGTTGACCGGAATCCTGCGGGCAGATTCTGCCCGCGTTGCTTTCCAGGACTTCATCCGTAAAAGTACGGTAAGCATCCGCAGCCAAAGAGCCATTATCGAACCGATACAGGCTCTTGCCCTCAACGCTTGCATCGGCCACGCGGGTTCTCCTGGGGATACGCGACCGGTAAATGCGGATTCCATAGTTTTTTCCAAATTCCTCAATATTTTCCGTGCTCTGTTTCCCCATCTTCGTCTTCTCCAGCATGGTAATTAAAATACCGTACACCTTTAAGTGCGGGTTCGTTCCCATCTGCACCTCCTGCACGGAGCCGATCAGCTGAACCATGCCAACCACGGACAGGTACTGGGCCTGTACCGGAATGATGACCCCGTTTGATGCCGTCAACGCATTTACGGTAACAAGCCCCAGGGACGGCCCACAGTCAATCAGGATGTAGTCGTAGTCATCCTTCACACACGCGAGGATTCTTGCCAGGATCCGTTCCCGGCTGATGACTGCCGCAAGCTCCATGTCCATCCCGGCAAGCCCCAGGTTTGTGGGGATCAGATCGACGCCCTCGTCATGGTGCAGAATGCTTTTTCTTACCAGCGCGGCAAGGCCGTTATCTGCCTCCGCATGTTCTCCCTGCCGGAATCCGACCGCCCGGTTCGGTGATCGGGTCACTTTCGCTTCCCTCATCAGGGACCCTAGCGTATGTTCGAGGGAATCTGTCTCATACCACCCAAGGCAGGTGGTAAGATTCCCCTGCGGATCCGCGTCCACCAGAAGGACACGCCGTCCTTTCTGCGCGAGTCCGATCCCGAGGTGGGTGGCAGTCGTTGTCTTGCCAACACCGCCTTTCTGATTCACGATCGAAATTATGTTTGCCATTTCAAATAGCCTCCTTTTTTGTTTATGAGGAAAGGGCGGTTCGCTTTCTGCGCCCCGCCCTCGAAAAAAGGGAAAGTATGAATATATATAAAAGCAGTTTTGCCGCAGAAAACGGCGCTGCTTTTATACCTAAATTGAAAATGCCAGGATAAAATGACAAGATAAGGAACTGTCAGCTTAACAGCCGCCTCAATGTCTGCTGTAAAGGGCAACAGGTGTCTTATCATCTGCCTCACAACACAACAACTGACTTATCATCTGCCACATGATACCGACATCGGCCTTATCATCTGACACGAAATACAACCGCCTCCTTACCCTCTGCCGCGAAACGGCGAGGACAGCTGTGTATATGTCTGCCATGCATTCTTTTCCTGCTCTTTCTTTTGCCCTGCCTCCTGCGCAGCCTGCCGGTCCAGATCCAGCCGGTAAGACGGAAGAAAATGTTCCAGAAAGAAATCCGCTTCCGGCAGGTGCATGTCCTCAATCGCCTGCCGGGTCGTCTGCTCTGCGGATGCAAAATCCTGATTTCCCATGGAGACTTCTTCCACGCACTTCACCAGCGCCGATATTTTATCTGCCGCCTTTACAATCCGCCATAATTCTTTATCCCCCGGCTGCGCAATCATAATTGGACGGAAGATTGCCTGCATCTCTTCCGGCAATTCTGCCAGAAGTTTCTCGGAAGCCATATGCTCTACTTTTTTGTAAGCATCACGAATTTCCGGCGCATAGTACTTCACAGGCGTTGGCATATCGCCCGTGATAATTTCCGAGGCATCGTGGTACATCGCCAGGAGGCATACTCTGCCGACATCTACCGGCTCTTCGGAAACATTGCTTCCACCATGCGGGGGATCGTAATAGTAAGTGTTTCTTACTGTCGCCAGACAATGCGCGATCATCGCAACTTCCAGGCTGTGTTCCGCGATGTTCTCCGTGATGGTGTTGCGCATCAGAGCCCAGCGGTTAATATATTTCATCCGCGACATCATCGCAAAGAAATCAAATCGTTCGTTCTCTTCCACTCCGGTTCCTTTCTATTCTGTTTTTGTGCGGTTATGTTGAAAAATTCGAGTAAAAGTCACCCCACTCGCCCACGCCAGACCGCGCCCGACGTAAGTCGGAACATTTCTTACGCGACCCACGCGCAGAAATACACGGGCAGATTCTGCCCGCGCCGTTTTTAGGTACGTTTATGAAATTATTTTCATTTTGGATGTTTGAAATTGTCTTGCATTTTCAGTTGAACGGTGATAGTATCTGTCCGGCGCTGCCCAGATGGCCGGCGGTTAGCCCTCTGCCGAGGGCACTGAAGCCCTCGTTTACATAGAAACCCGCAAGGGAATCCGATGAAAGGAGGGCTTTGCCGATGAGTATATCAGATATTCTTGCAATACTAAGATTAATTCTTGATTGCATCAGGATCGGATATTCCATTGGTAAGGATATCCGTGATAAAAAACGGAAATGACCGCCCATTGCCTGCAGGATCTTACGCAAAGTAGGTGATTTGGGGCGGCTATAAAAAAATGGAACACACG
>JAJQBQ010000021.1 GCA_021203205.1 Lachnospiraceae bacterium
CGACGGAAGCGACGGAAGCGACGGAAGCGACGGAAGCGACGGAAGCGACGGAAGCAACGGAAGCAACGGAAGCAACGGAAGCAACGTAAAGCAACGGAAGCAACGAAAGCAACGTAAAGCAACGGAAGCAACGAAAATAACAGAAGAGACGAAGGGAACAGAAACAGCCAAAGCAACAGGCTAAACGGAAATTATGAAAAACAGGAGGAATTACACATGGGCATCATCGAGAGAATGAGACTGGACGGAAAGCGCGGCTTTGTGACGGGGGCGGCGCGCGGCATTGGGAAATGCACGGCTACAGCGTTTGCGGAAGCGGGCGCAGACGTAGCGATCGTGGATGTCGACATCGCGGAGGCGGAAAAGACCGCGAAGGAGATCAACGCACAGACAGGGCGTAAGGTGATTGCTATCCGCACGGACTGCACGGACAAAGAACAGGTAGACCGTATGGTGGAACAGGTAGTGAGTGAGCTGGGCGGTCTGGATTTTTGCCATAACAACGCCGGTATCTGCATCAACGCACCTGCGGAGGAGATGACGTACGAACAGTGGCTGAAGGTAATCAATATTAACCTGAACGGCATTTTCCTCACGGATATCGCGGCGGGAAAATACATGCTTAGCCATGGCGGTGGCTCGATCATTAACACGGCATCCATGTCTGCGCATATCGTCAATGTTCCACAGCCGCAGTGCGCGTATAATGCGTCCAAAGCGGCTGTGATCCAGTTGACGAAGTCGCTGGCAATCGAATGGGCAAAGCGGGGTGTACGCGTTAACAGCATCAGCCCGGGATATATCGGGACGGAGCTTACCCTGAACTCCCCGACGCTGATTCCGCTGATTGAGCAGTGGAACGCGATGGCACCGCTCGGACGGATGGGCAAGCCGGAGGAACTGGAATCCATCTGCGTTTATCTGGCAGGGGACACCAGTACATTTACCACAGGTTCAGATTTCATCATAGATGGAGCGTTTACGTGCTTTTGATTATCCGTATCATATGAAGCTGGGGTCGAAAGTTATGACACCACGGATTCCGCTCATTTTGGCCAATATATTGGCCAAAATGGATACATTCTCATGTTTTGCGGGTCCCAAATCCTTGAATTCGGAAGTAAACTTCCGATTCATGACGTTTGATTCTGGTGTCATATAGATGGGTGTAGCAAATTCCAAATTCCGTGACCACAGCAGTTTTTTCGCACTGCGGCCACGGACAGAAAACCACCGGTTCGTTCCGTGGGTTTCTGCCGGAGAAAGAAAGCCGCGATCATGAAAAGCGGGGACAGGAGAACATATATGTTAAAAAAATGGGGGAAACGAGTCGGATATGGCATCGGCGACCTGGGGTGTAACCTCGTATTCAGCACGATGGCTTCCTATCTGATGGTATTTTACACGGATGTATTTGGAATATCGGCAGCGGCGGCCGGCACTATGATGCTGGTCACAAAGTTTATTGATGCGTTCACGGATACGGGCATGGGACTGATCGTCGACCGGACGCATACGAAATGGGGGCAGGGAAGACCGTATTTTGTGATCGGCGCGGTTCCGTTTGCGGTGTTTACGGTTCTGACGTTTATCATTCCGGACTTTAGCGGCACAGGGAAGCTGATCTGGGCGTATGTCACTTACTGTCTGCTGTGCACGGCATACACCGTGGTGAATATTCCGCTCAATACTATCGTTCCGCGTCTGACATCGGACGTACATGAGAGGGATATTCTCGTATCTACGCGCATGGTATGTGCCATGGCGGGAACAGCGATCGTCATGACGATCACATCACCGCTGGTGAATTTTTTCGGGCAGGGGAATGAGGCGCGGGGGTATCTCATTGCCATGACGATCTATGGCATTGCGGCGATGCTCATCTTTTTTGTCACATTTGCCAGCACAAAGGAAGTGGTTCCGCCGACGATCAGTCAGAAGCATTCCTCGCTGAAAGAGGATTTTAAGGGGCTGACCGGTCAGGCATGGATCTTGTTCCTGCTGAATCTGTTTTACTTTTCGCTTTATGTTGTAAGAAGCACAACGGTAATTTATTATTTCAAATACAATCTTGGCAGGGAAGACTGGCTGTCGCTGGTGGGAATACTCGGCATTCTTTCCGGCTTGCCGATGCTTCTGTTGCTGCCGGAATTGGAAAAGCATTTCAGCAAGCGGAACCTGATGTTTTTCAGTGCAGCGCTGTACGTGGCGGGCGACCTGGTGATCTTCGCCGGGAAAAATTCCGCATTTTGCCTGCTTCTGGGGCTGGTGATCACAGGGCTTGGCATCTACGGGATCTTTGGCATCACATTTTCCATGCAGCCGGATGTCATTGATTATTCCGAATATAAGAAGAATGCGAGCGTGGCCGGGCTGATTGCGGCTTTTCAGGGATTTTTTGTAAAGGGCGGCATGGGGCTTACCAGCTTTATCATCGGCGCGTTTTTAAAGAGCGGCGGCTATGTCGCGAACGCCGTTCAGACAGAAAAAGCGTTGTCTTATATCGAAATCTGCTTTATCTGGATCCCGATCGTACTGTGTGCAGCGATTGCGGTTCTTACATATTTTTATAAGCTGGACGGGATGCGGAAGGAGATGACCGAGGCGCTGGAAGCAAGAAGAGGCGGAAGCCTGTAAAAAGTATATGGAGTTCTGTGAGCAACCAGGTTTAGAAATGTTATGATATGTTATATCTGTGGCTGTTTCAGGGAAACCATGTTGTCTGAAATGAAAAGATGAAACGAAAGTCCCCTAAGAGGTACCACTCTTAGGGGACTTTTTGTTTTCTGTGTCAGGCGAGGTAGAAAAACCGCAGGTCAAAAGATTACCTGCTCATCTAATCATTTGCAGATAGATGAGAACGACATCGACATCTGCATGAATAATCTGGGCTTATGAAAAATTTTTCATAATTTGAAAAAAAGCTTGAAAACTGACTCTGTAGTCTTTATAATAACCTCTGGTTTTTTCACCGGGTATGAGTACAAATGTGTTTTCATTCACGGTAACCGGGTAAATTTATTCATTATTTTGAATAATATTCGTAAACAGTAACGAGTACCCGGAAATATTTAAGACCGCACGTCACAGAGGCCGGAGCCGTGACAGGATAATTATCAGGGAAGTTTCCTGTATACGGAGGCGTGAAGCATAGTTGGTTTTGCGGGATTGGCGCTGCGGCAGACAAAAGGAGGACGAGCATGTCATACGTAGACGAGGTCATTCAGTACGCGATTGAGAAGAATCCGGCGCAGCCGGAGTTCCACCAGGCCGTAAAAGAGGTTCTGGAGTCCTTACGTGTTGTGATTGAGGCAGACGAGGAGAAGTACAGAAAAGAAGCACTCCTTGAGAGAATGGTTACGCCGGAGAGACAGATTCTTTTCCGCGTTCCGTGGGTGGACGACAAGGGTCAGACACATGTAAACAACGGTTTCCGCGTGCAGTTCAACAGCGCCATCGGACCGTACAAGGGCGGATTAAGATTCCATCCGTCGGTAAATCTTGGTATTATCAAATTCCTGGGCTTTGAGCAGGTATTTAAGAACTCGCTGACGGGTCTTCCGATCGGCGGCGGCAAGGGCGGCTGCGACTTTGACCCGAAGGGCAAGTCGGATCATGAGATCATGGTGTTCTGCCAGAGCTTCATGACGGAGCTGTATCGCCACATCGGCGCTGACACGGACGTTCCGGCCGGCGACATCGGCGTGGGCGGCAGAGAGATCGGCTACCTGTTTGGCCAGTATAAGAGAATTCGTGACTGCTATGAGGGCGTTCTCACCGGCAAGGGTCTCACCTACGGCGGTTCCCTGGCGAGAACCGAGGCGACCGGTTACGGCCTCCTGTACTTCACGGATGAGATGTTAAAGTCCAACGGCATCGACATCGCCGGCAAGACCGCGGTTGTTTCCGGCGCCGGCAACGTGGCGATCTATGCCATCGAGAAGGCGATCGAGCTCGGCGCGAAGCCGGTAACCTGCTCCGATTCCACCGGCTGGGTTTATGATCCGGACGGAATTGATGTCGCGGCTCTGAAGGAGATCAAGGAAGTGAAGCGTGCACGCCTCACCGAGTATAAGAACTATCGTCCGAACTCCGAGTACCATGAGGGCAGGGGCGTATGGACCGTGAAGTGCGATATCGCTCTTCCATGCGCGACGCAGAACGAGCTGAACCTGGACGACGCGAAGGCGCTGGTAGCAAACGGTGTCATTGCCGTAGCGGAAGGCGCAAATATGCCGACCACCCTGGAAGCCACCGAGTATCTGCAGGCGAACGGCGTGCTCTTCGCACCGGGCAAGGCATCCAACGCAGGCGGCGTTGCCACCTCCGCACTTGAGATGAGCCAGAACAGCGAGCGTCTTTCCTGGAGCTTCGAGGAAGTAGATGCGAAGCTGAAGAACATCATGGTGAATATCTTCCACAACCTGGACGATGCTGCGAAGCAGTACTGCCTCGAGGGCAACTATGTTGCAGGCGCAAACATCGCCGGCTTCTTAAAGGTTGCGAACGCTATGGAAGCGCAGGGGATCGTGTAATCCGGTGCGAAGCTTTTGGCATGTGAGGAACAAGGTCGTCGCATGGCAAACAGTATGGCAATTGGGTGAAGACAGGTCGTGTATCGACTGTAAATAACAAAAAGCTGCCATGTCAGTGTGAAAGTCACTGACATGGCAGTTTTTTGTTATTTTAAATATCTTTCCCGAAACATTAACCGGAATTTTACATGCGAACGGTATCAGATTTTACTTCCGGCTTCTAGAATATCGCCATGCTTAAGGGCATAAGAAAAATACATCGGCCGGAAAGAACGAGGCCGGGAAAGGGAAAAATCTTAAGATATGGGTCGGGTTACCTGCGTGGTAACACAGGATTACATAATGGGACACTGCAAAATCTCTGCGATAAAATCGATGCAGGGTGAGGTGTCAAGGATCAGACTCGTATCCTTAAGTCTGCACAAAAAAATGTGCAGGAAGAGGAGGCAAAAAATGAGAAAAAGCTTCAAGAAATTATTCGTTACGACAGCGCTCGTAATGACAACAGTGATGGCACTTACCGCGGCAGGCTGCGGCAGCAGCGACGGTGACAGTGATAGCGACGGCAGCAGCTCTTCCAGCGGCGTGACCGGTACCATCAACGTAAAGTCCAGAGAGGAATCTTCGGGTACCAGAGGCGCATTTGAGGAACTCTTCGAGATCGAGGATCTGGTAAGTTCCAGTGAGATCACGAACTCCACTTCCGTTATGATGACATCCGTACAGACCGACAGCAAGGCGATCGGCTATGTATCCCTCGGTTCTCTTGACACCAGCATGGTAAAGGCAGTAAAGATCGACGGCGTGGAAGCGACGGCGGCCAACGTAAAGAACGGAACCTACACAGTATCCAGACCGTTCAATATCGCAACCCTCGGTGACCCGACAGACCTGGCACAGGATTTCATCAACTACATCTTAAGCGATGAGGGCCAGGCGATCGTAGAAGATAATGGTTATGTAAGCGAAGGCAGCAACGGTGCCTATGAGTCCGCAGGTGTGACCGGTGAGATCACCGTTGGCGGTTCTTCTTCCGTAACTCCGCTGATGGAGAAGCTGGCAGAGGCATATGAAGAGCTGAACGATGGCGTGACCGTAAATGTTCAGCAGTCCGACTCCAGTACCGGCATGAGCTCCACCGCAGAGGGTGTGTATGACATCGGCATGGCTTCCAGAGACTTAAAGGACAGCGAGACTGAGCTTGGTCTGGTAGGCCAGACGATCGCTCTTGACGGTGTTGCGGTTATCGTAAACCTGGAGAATGACATCGACAACCTGACCACGGAGCAGGTAAACCAGATTTACACGGGCGAGATCACCACATGGGATGAGCTTGCTGAGTAAGCGAGACAACAGGTCGCCGAAATATAAAGTGACAACAGGGCTTTGAGAAGTTAGGAAAATGCTTCGCAAAAGAATCCCTGATGCCATAAAAAAGTGAGAATCATTAGGATGTGCTCCTGAATCTGAAAGATATCCTGCACGGTGGTGATGGATGTATTCAGGAGCACAGGGAGGAGCGCCGCCGCGTATGTGACGGCGCTCTTTTCCAACCATAAGAGGTAATCTAAAGTGAGAAAACCATCAGAAATTATCATGCGCGGCGTATTTACGATCTGCGCATGCATGTCCATCCTCGCGGTGGCGTTGATCTGCATTTATATGTTCGCCAACGGAATACCGACCATTGCCGAGATCGGCGTGTTCAAATTCCTTTTTGGCACGACCTGGTCGCCGAGCAAGTATTACGCGACCGGCACCACGGATGTGTTCGGCATCTTCCCGATGATCGTGGGCAGCCTCTATGTAACGGCGGGCGCGATCGTGGTGGGTGTGCCGATCGGGCTGCTGTGCGCGATCTTCTTCGCGAAGTTCTGCCCGAAAAAGCTGGCGAAAGTTTTAAAACCGGCGGTGGACCTGCTGGCAGGTATCCCGTCTATCGTCTATGGATTTTTCGGCATCGTGGTGTTGGTGCCGCTCGTTCAGGACATTTTTGGCACCAGCGGCAAGGGCGTGCTGACCGCGAGCATTTTGCTGGGCATCATGATCCTGCCGACTATTATATCTGTTTCAGAATCGTCGTTAAAGGCAGTGCCGGAGAGTTACTATGAAGGCTCCCTCGCGCTGGGGGCGACCCATGAGCGCAGCGTCTTCTCCGTAGTGTTCCCAGCGGCGAAGTCCGGCATCCTCGCAGGCGTCATCTTAGGCATCGGCCGCGCCATCGGCGAGACCATGGCGGTCATCATGATCGCCGGCAACCAGGCGGTCATCCCGGAGAGCATCCTTTCCGGTGTCCGCACGCTGACCGCGAACGTAGTTCTGGAAATGGCCTACGCTACGGGGCTGCACCGGCAGGCGCTGATCGCGACTGCGGTGGTGCTGTTCGTGTTTGTACTGATTATTAACCTCTCCTTCTCCGCGCTGACGGCGGATCGGAGCGAGAAAAAGAAGAAGGAAGGCCGTGTTTCAAAAGTATTTGCGGCGGTGGGAAACGCCATCGCGAAGCCGTTTGCGGCGGTCGGAAGTTTCCTGGCGGGGATTCCGGGAAAGATATCGGGAATCTTTGCGAAGAAGGCGCAGGCAGATAAGGCTAACGCCGATGGAGGAAACGGTAGGGCAACTGCCGGAGCTACCGAAGCGGCGGGCGAGGCATTTGGCGAAACGGCAGGCGGAACATTCGGAAGCCGGGCGGGAACTGCAGAAGTCGGAAAACTTGCCGCCAACCGCCAGCGCATCACCTCGGTGATCGAGCGTGTTCTCGTCATCTTCGCGGCCGTATTCTCCGTGGGTATCCTGATTTTCATTCTGGTCTATATCCTGGGCAACGGTATCCCGAGCTTCTTCACCACCGATGAGACCGGAAAAACAGTATTTAACACCGGTCTGTTTGCCTGGAAATATACTTCATCGAACCAGTCCATGATGCCGGCCATCATCAACACACTGATCATGATGGGTCTGGTGCTGGTGATCTCGGTACCGATCGGCATGTTCTCCGCCATTTATCTGGTGGAATACGCGAAGCGCGGCAGCAAGCTGGTCAAAGTGGTACGTGTCACGACCGAGACGCTGTCCGGCATTCCGTCCATCGTCTTCGGCCTGTTCGGTTACCTGTTCATGGTGGTGCCGATGAAGCAAAATTCCCTGTTTGCCGGTGCCATCACCATGTCCATGATGGTACTTCCGTTGATCATGCGTACGACGGAGGAAGCCTTAAAGGCAGTGCCTGACAGCTACCGCGAGGGCAGCTTCGGGTTGGGCGCGGGCAAGCTGCGCACGGTCTTCCGCACGGTATTGCCGACGGCGATTCCGGGCATCCTCTCCGGTGTCATCCTGGCGATCGGGCGTGTCAGCGGCGAAACCGCTGCACTCATCTATACAGCGGGAACCATTACCGGCGTGCCGAGTTCCATCATGGGATCCGGGCGTACGCTGGCGGTACATATGTATGCTCAGTTAAATGAGGGTATTTACATGGATCAGGCATACGCCACTGCGGTGGTGCTGCTGCTCATGGTGCTGCTCTTAAACGGCCTGTCCGGGCTGGTCGGCAAGATGGCGCAGAAGAAGAATCAGCAATAATTATGTTTAATTTGGAGGTGGCTTATGGCAGGCACACAGGCTGCGAACAGCACAAATAATAAATACAGCTTCGAGATCAAAGACATGGATCTCTACTACGGAAGCTTTCAGGCATTGAAAAAAATTAACATGGCGCTCCCGCAGCGCGAGGTGGTGGCCTTCATCGGGCCCAGCGGATGTGGCAAGAGTACCCTTTTAAAATCCCTAAACCGCATGAATGACCTGGTGGAGGGATGCCGCATCACGGGCGAGATCAAACTGAACGGCGAGGACATTTACGGCCGCAGGGTGGATGTGAACCATCTGCGCAAGCGCGTGGGCATGGTGTTCCAGAAACCGAACCCGTTCCCGATGAGCATCTACGACAACATCGCCTACGGCCCCAGGACCCATGGCATCCGCAAAAAGTCCCGTCTCGATGAGATCGTGGAGAAGTCCCTGCGGGACGCAGCTATCTGGGATGAAGTGAAGGACCGCTTAAAGAAGAGCGCCCTGGGCATGTCCGGCGGACAGCAGCAGAGGATCTGCATCGCCAGAGCCCTGGCGGTGGAGCCGGAGATCCTGCTGATGGATGAGCCCACCAGCGCGCTGGATCCGATCTCCACCTCGAAGATCGAGGACCTGGCGGTGGAACTCAAAAAAAACTACACCATCATCATGGTGACCCACAACATGCAGCAGGCGGCGCGAATCTCGGATAAGACGGCATTCTTCCTGCTGGGCGAAGTCATCGAGTACGGCAGCACGGAGCAAATCTTCAATATGCCGAAGGAGAAGAAGACGGAGGATTATATCTCCGGGCGGTTTGGATGATTTTATTTTCAGGGATTATCAATCTCCGTGAAAGGGAGGAAAGGAGAGAGTTATAGTATGAGTTTCCGAAATAAATGTATCAGAGGAATGGTTGTTTTTCTCATATCTTTGCTTGCAGGGGGCGCCATTTTCTGCGCCGGATTACTGTATCGAGAGACCTTTTTCAATATTCTTTCCTTTGTGGGAATTGTTATTATGATAGCGGGATTGGTGTTCGAACTGCTGGCATCAAGATGTCCAAAGTGCGGGGTACCGATTGATGGTATAATTCGGGCATATTGCCCATGGTGCGGGGAATTTCTGGACGAAGCAGAAAAGGATGAGACTTGAAAGCGGGCATGGAAGCCCGGATTGGAGGCAAAATTGAGAAACGTATATAAGAGGCAACTGGAGCAGCTGAAGGTTTCGATGATCGAAATGGGGAATCTTTGTGAGGAGGCGATTTTCTCCGCATCGAACGCGCTGCTCTCGGCAAACGAGGCGCTGGCTGACAAGGTCACGCATCTGGAGGAGGAGATCGACCGCATGGAGCGGGAGATCGAAAATCACTGCATGAAGATGTTACTGCACCAGCAGCCGGTGGCGGGCGACTTCCGTACCATCTCCTCCGCGCTGCGCATGATCTCCGATATGGAGAGGATCGGGGATCAGGCGTACGACATCGCGGAGATCAGCAAGGTGATCGGCGACAGCGAGGTGCGCACGAAGGTGCACATCAAGGACATGACGGCCGTGACCATCAAGATGGTGACGGACGCGGTGGAATCCTTCGTGAACCAGGACTTAAACCTGGCGAAGGCGGTTATGGAGTACGACGACATCGTGGACCAGAACTTTACACAGGTGCGCGAGGAGCTGATCGGGCTCATCCACGAGGACGGAACAGAAGGGTCGAATTACCTCGATATTCTGATGATCGCGAAGTACTTAGAGCGCATCGGCGACCATGCGGTGAACATCGCGGAGTGGGTCGAGTACTCCATCACGGGCGTGCTGCCGAAGGGACATGTGGCGGAGACGGAAGAGTAAGGAACTGTTAAGAAATAGCCATCACAGCAGGCTTTTTCCGCCGACTTGCGGGAGATAATGGGACGATAATTCGGAGAAATAAAGCGGCAAAATCGGCATTTTTTTAAAAAAGTGCCGAAAATGTGCAACGCAAGTATTACGGTGATAAATATGTTTGATATCAGCAGGCAGCGGAATATCTTCTGCCTGTTTTTTGCACGTGGGCCGCGCGCGGATAATATAGAAGAGTTTCTTTTGGAAGTCGACGAATAGCGGATGAATCGCATGGCATCAGCGCGGCAGTAAAATAAATATTTGATATGCAGACAGAAGGTGGAAGTCCGGTAAAAGGATTTCCACCTTTTTTAGAATAATTTGATATAATTCAAATAATGTTTAAAGATAAAAAACTTGCATTTTCGCGTTGACAAACGGAGAAAATTCGTGTAAATTATATAGGTGTAAAACGGCACTATAAAATAAAAGTGCCGAAAATGCACAGGAGGTGACGAATTCATGGATATATGTTTAGAACAAATGGGAAACAGGGCAACATTTAAAAAGGAGGAGTTGTTTGATGTTATCGAGAGCCTGGGCAGGGTATTCAGCGAGAGGTATTTGGAAAAGTATTTGAGCAGCCTCCAGAAGAAAGGTGAGATTGCCAGAGTTGGAAGAAATACCTATTGCATAATGGGAGAACTGCAAGATTATTACTACTCATATGCAGATACTTCCGAATATATTGCAAATATCCTGACATCGGATTTTTATGACCTGGATTTCAGAATTATGGAAATGTATCAGTTGAACAGATTTATTAATCATCAGATCGCACACAATGTTATCTTTGTATACGTGGAAAAGGAACTTTGTCATTCTGCGTTTGAAAGGCTGAAGAAAGAGTTTGCAGGAAAAATATTGATTAATCCCAGGGAAGAGGATTTTTATAACTACAGAACAGATGATCTGATTATTGTAAGAAACCTGATGACGGAATCTCCAAAAGGCCGGGATGCAAGATGGCATACAGAGTTGGAAAAGCTTCTGGTGGATGTTTTTTCAGAAAATCTTGTGAAATCCATGTTAGGCGAATCTGAATATCCGCAGATATTTGAGACAGCATTTCAAAACTACGTCATAGATGAAAGCAGGATGTTCCGATACGCTGGCAGACGAAAGACAGCAGATAAAATAAAAAATTTTCTGGAGAAAGAGACGGATGTGAAATTGCGAACTCGATAAGGAGGGGACCATGCTAAGCAGAGAAAATTTTGAGCTGCAACATATTGTAGATCTACGGGAGAAAAGCAGAAGAGATCCGGCGCTGATTGAGCGGGTTTTATTCGCATTTGGATTGCTGGAGGCACTTAGAAGAGTAGAGTTGCCGTTTGTATTTAAGGGAGGTACTGCGCTTCTGCTTTTATTGGACAGGCCTATGAGATTGTCTACGGATATTGATATTATTGTTGAACCTGGAACGAAGGTGGAGGACTACCTGGAAAAAGCATCTCAGATTTTCCCTTTCAAGTCATACCAGGAGCATGTTCGCAAAGGGAAAAACAACATAGAAAAGAGACATTTTAAATTTCAATTTGACTCTCCCAGCGCAGGCGAACCGCTTGAAATACTGCTGGATATCCTGTTTGAGCATAATAAATACGCGAATGTGATAGAAAAACCAATCGCAGGCGAACTTCTGATAACTGAACCGGAATATCTTATGGTAAAAATACCGGATGTTAACAGTATCCTTGCAGATAAGTTGACCGCGTTTGCGCCACATACAACAGGGGTGCTGTTGAATACAAAAAAAGATCTGGAAATTATGAAGCAAATGTTTGATGTACATATGCTTATTGATGCAATGACAGATTTTGATGCAGTGCGGAGGACATATTCCGATGTCCTCCGTGACGAAATCGCATACAGAGGAATTAATGTGACAGAGCAGGATGTGTTGATGGATACTTATAATGCATCTGTATGTGTTGCTGGAAGAGGAATCATAAATTCGGAAGAGTACAGAAGCTATTTGAAAGGAATTCGAAGCCTGTCCGGGCATGTGTATTCATTGGATTATACAGCAGAAACAGCATCGGTGTATGCGCCTGTAATCATGTATTTAGTGGCTTGCATATTAAAAAAGAGAAAGTATGAGAAAATAGAGAATCCGATTCAATATCTTACACGGCAACATCAGGATAAGAAGGTTGCGAAAGCGTTAAAATCCTTAAAAAAGCGCGACCCGATGGCGTACGCTTATTCTATTCTTGCGGATGAGATTATACATATGTAAATTATGGAAGGCAGAAATACTTGGGGAGTTACTCTGAAGTAGTCTATTTACGGTCATTTGGGAGGCAAAAATTCGTCTTTCTCCGGTTGCACGGACTGGGATTCGTTGTTATAATAGTTCTTAAGAATTGTTTGATCGGGCTATCCACAGCCGTCTTTTACAGGTGAGCAGAAAGTCGAGTCGTTTTTTATCGTAGCCGATGAGTAAAGTCGAGACTTTTGCTCGTGCCGAAGTTCGCTTTGCGAACTTCAGGAGGCAGACCGTGAATAGATAAAACGAGTAGGGAGAATTATTATGGCGAAAAGATTTAATACAACCGGGGCATGCCTCCCAGCCAGGCATTACATGGTTGACCTCACCTCACGCCTTAACGCGATAAAAGTAATGATAGACAACGGTGACTATTTTACGATCAACTGCGGCAGACAGTACGGGAAGACGACGACGCTGCTGTCGCTGGTCACATGGTTAAAGTCGGACTATGAGGTTGTGTTTCTGGATTTTCAGCGGATGGGTTCTGTCGCTTATGAAAATGAAGCGACTTTTGTAGATGGTTTTTTGCGCGTACTTCTGATGTCTGTCCGGAAGTTCCCGGAAGGGATCCGCGAGCAATTTTTGAGCCTTAGGAAGGAGACTGCGGAAAACCGGACGCTGGCTGCGCTGTTCGAAGCTTTTGTATACTGGTGCGCAGAGTCGGAACGTCCGGTCGTCCTTATGATTGATGAGGTAGATACGGCGACGAATAACCAGGTATTTCTGGATTTCCTCGCGCAGATTCGCGCAGCCTATCTTACGAGGGATATCATTCCGACGTTCCAGTCTGTGATTTTGGCAGGGGTTCATGATGTCAGAAATATAAAGAGGAAAATCCGGCCGGACGATGAAAGTAAAGTGAATTCTCCATGGAACATAGCTGCAGATTATCTTGTGAATATGAGTTTTCAAATGGATGATATTGCCAGCATGCTGACACAGTATGAGGAGGATTATCATACGGGAATGGATATAGAAAAAATATCCAGCCTGATTTACGATTATACATCAGGATATCCGTTCCTGATTTCCCGCATCTGTAAATTGATGGATGAAAATCTTGCTGACACAGATGAGTTCCACGACAGAAATGCAGTATGGACAGAAGAGGGGGTTATGGAAGCTGTGAAGCTTGTCTTAAATGAAAAAAACGCCCTCTTTCAGTCCCTGTTCGAAAAGCTGAACCGATACCCGGAGATGAAGAACCGCATCTATGAGCTTTTATTCCGGGGTCAGACGATCCCGTACAACGCAGACGACCCGGTCACGGATCTCCTGCAGATGTTTGGGTTTGTGCGTGTGGAAAATGCCACCGTGCAGATTGCCAACCGAATCTTTGAAACCAGACTTTACAATTACTTCCTGCTGTCTCCGGAAGCGGAGAAGGACGAGCTGTTCCGCCTGGCTGACAGGGAAAAGAGCCAGTTTATCAGCCACGGCAGACTGAACATGGACTACCTGCTGGAAAAATTTGTCGAATATTTCGACGACATTTATGGAGATAAAGGAGAAAAATTTGTCGAGGATGACGGCAGACGCTATTTCATGCTGTTCCTGAAGCCGATTATCAATGGCACAGGGAATTATTACGTGGAAGCGCGCACCAGAAACCATGAGCAGACGGATTTGATTATTGATTATCTCGGAACGCAGCATGTGGTGGAGCTGAAAATCTGGCGTGGGAATTCTTATAACGAGAGGGGCGAACAGCAGCTGTCAGGATATCTTGACCATTATCACTTAAAAAAAGGTTATATGTTAAGCTTCTGTTTTAACAAGAATAAAAATATCGGAGTGCATCAGATCACGCTGGGGGATAAGGTACTTGTTGAGGCGATTGTATAGAAACATAGGAAGGCAGAGGAAAGATTCCTCTGCCTTTGTTCGTGCACCCTACCACCGATACCCCCACAAATTCTTCATCTGCCCCATCAGCGACTCCACATCCCAGGTCTTCTCGCTGTTAACCCGGCTGTTCGGGTCATTCACGGTGACAGTCCCATCCTCGGCCACCCCGGTCAGCACTATGAAATGTCCGGAGGTCGTAAAGTCGCCCGGCCCCATGCTGCATATGATCGGGATGCCATTCTTTAACGCCGCCAGGATGCTGGACGCATCGAAACTTACACTGACTACTTCCAGGCCAAGCGACTCGGCACCCTCGGACATGAGTGTCCAGGAGGTGCCGGCGCAGTCCACATAATAGCCATGTTCCTCGGCCATGCAGGCCACGGCGTAGGGATTCCACTCGGTTTCGCCGCTCAGTCCGCAGACCACCATGGACAGGCAGGTGGGGCCGCAGCCGGTGACGGCCAGAAAATCGTCCCCGTAGGTTTCATAGCCCCAGCGCTCATCCCACTGCAGAAACAGCGGGATCTCACCCTTTGTGACTTCGCCGCTTAAGTCGATCCTGGCGGGGGTACCCGTGTAATTTTTATAATTCACGACAAATTCCTCCGTCTCCGGGTTACGCTCCAGCAGCGAGATCAGGCTTTCCGGATAGCCCTCGTTTTCGAGCCGCACCAGGAGAGTCTGCGTACAGGCAGAGCCGGCGGAAGAGGATCTGCCGGAGCCGAGGAACAGGTTGCTTCCAAGAATAAGAGCGGTAAAAAGAATGCACATGACAAGCAGCCATAGAAACGTGCGCGGCAGACGGTGACGCCGCCTGCGGGAGTGCCTGGTTCTGCGGCGGTATGGATATTGGCGGTTGGTATGTACGGTGTATGTTTGTGAACTCATGTAAAAAAGCCTCCTGTTTTTGATAACGAAACTGTATCAAAACCGGAGGCTTTATGTTTGCGTTTTTTTGATGGAAATTCTTACGATTTTCTGACATTTTGGTGACACCGGGGTCAGAAAATGAAGTTAACGCGAAGTGTTCATTTCAAGAATTGAGTGACTTTTGCGTAACAAAATGTCGCTTAAGTTTCGCAACGCGGATTTCATGTGCTTAGCTTACGAATTCATGAGTTTGGTCTCCGCTTTGTCACGTTTAATTTATTGGCAAATTCACCCGAAACCGGATCCACTCATCCTGACTGTTCGCCGTGATGGTCCCGTGATGCTGCTCGATGATCTGCTTCGCGATGGCGAGCCCCAGCCCGGAGCCGCCGAGACTTGTGCTGCGGGCGGAGTCCACCCGATAGAACTGTTCAAAGATGCGCTCCAGTTTTTCCTTGGGAATGGTGTCGCCGTGGTTTAAGAAAGTGACGATCATGTTCACGCCCTGCACGGTCACGGTCACCGTGATTTTCGTATTTTCATAGCTGTAGATAACCGCGTTGCGCAGGAGATTGTCGAAGGCCCGCTCCAGTTTGTCCGGGTCGCACCGCAGGGTCAGGTCCGGCGCGGCTTCCAGCCGACAGGTCAGGTGCTTTTCGGAGAGCATGGGACCGAATTCGAAAATCAGCTGTTCGAGAAGTCTTGTCAGGTTGATTTTCCCGTACTGCAGAGGGATGTCCGACAGATTAAAACGGGCGATTTCGAAGAATTCGTTGATCAGCTCCTCCAGCCGGTCCGCTTTGGTCAGGGTGATGCCCAGATATTTCTCCCGCAGTTCTTCCGGGAGATCCGGCGTATCCTTAAGAAGGTTCAGATAGCCGATGACGGAGGCCAGCGGGGTCTTCAGGTCGTGGGCCAGGTAGACCACCAGATCATTTTTCCGCTGCTCCGCCTCCCGGCTTAGGGCTTCGTTCCGCATGGAGGTCTCGCGCACCGCGTTCAGATCGTCCTGCAGCGCTTTAAGATCATCGGAGAGCACCACCGGCTCGCTGTCGTGCCCGGCGAGGGCTGCCGCCGACTGGGTCACCTCGCCCAGATACCGCAGTGGTTTCCGGATAAAGTACCAGGTAATGAGAAGCCAGCCGACAAAGGCGCCGGTGCCGATGATGACCGTGGAATGCTGCCCCAGATACAGGAAAAACACGCGGGTGCTCTGGCGCTCGTTTAGCCCCAGCAGCCGGTAGACCGGCACCGAAAGGTAGACCAGCAGCGCACCCGCCGCGATAAACACGATCAGCGTCAGCAGGTACTGCAGGCAGATTTTACGTGTGAGGGCGCTCTGCCAACGCCTGCCTGTTTCTGTTTCATTTTTCAATGGTATACCCCACTCCCCATACGGTTTTGATAAATTTCGGCCGCCTGGCCGGCTCGTGCAGCTTCTCCCGAAGTCTGCCGATATGGGCCATCACGGTGTTATTGTTGTCCAGATATTTCTCGCCCCAGACCGCCTCGAACAGCACTTCCGACGGCACCACCGTCCCCTGGTGCTCGCACAGATACCAGAGAATGGAAAATTCGATGGGCGTGAGCGCCACCTCCTCCCCGAAGAGGAGGCATTTGTGGGAATTTTTGTTGATAGTGAGGCCGCGGATGTCGAACTCCGCAGTCTCCGCCGTCGGTGGCTTTTGCGTGCCGCCTGCCGCCTGCGTATTGTAGCGGTGGTAGCGCCGCAGCTGCGTGCGCACACGGGCCACCAGTTCCAGCGGATTAAACGGCTTCGTGATGTAGTCGTCCGCGCCCAGCGTCAGGCCGCGGATCTTGTCCGCATCCTCCACACGGGCGGTGAGCATAATGACCGGGAAATAAAACTTCTCTCGAATTTTCCGACACAGGGTGAAGCCGTCCGTGTCTGGCAGCATCACATCCAGCACCGCCAGGTCGATGGGCGTGCCCTCAAGACAGCGCAGGGCATCCGTGCCGTTATAAAATTTGTGGACGACGTAGCCGTCGTTTGACAGGTAGACCTCGATGAGGTCGGCCAGTTCCCGCTCGTCGTCTACGATGAGTATATGTTCCTCCATGGTTTATAATTTCCTCCAAAAGCTTTCGTATATAGTACCAACATTTTTATAAGTCATGAAGCACTTTCAAATTGCGAAGGACGACCTTTCACAAACTCAGAAAATTTTGCGAATTGTGAAAGATGACCTTTCACAAACTCGGGAAATTTTGCGAATTGTGAAAGCTAAACCCTGCTGAACTTTCATAAACTCGAAAAAATTTGTGATTTGTGAAAGGTGACTTTCATAAAACCTGAAAAATTTGCGGATTGTGAAAGATAATACTTCACAATCCGCAAAGCTGGAAGTCAGCGTTACAACCGGCAAAATTAGAATTCTGTGAATCGCGCTGTTAAAAACCTGTACTTATCCCTGTCGGATCCACACGCTCATCTCATTCTCACCCCGATTTGCCCAGGTATAGTACGGGATCAGGCGGATTTCCACAGCTTCCGTGGCCTCGGCTTTCTTCACATGATAAAGGCCTTCGCCCTCATCCGCAGCTTTCTGCCTGTGTCCGCTGACGCAGATGGAGGTGACGCTTTCATTCTTCACACGGAACGCTTCCGTACGGACTGTCGGTGTCCGGTCGACGGTGAGCAGGTGCAGGTCTTTGTCGTTGTCCGCTTCCTCGGCGCAGTAAATGACCGGCCCGTAGCCCACAGCGGTCTTGCCGATGTCTTCCCGGACGTGAGTATTTGCCTGGTAGAGACGGACTTTCAGCGGAAAATGCAGCGAGATGCGGTCGCCGGTGTTCCATTTTCTGGTGATGTAGAGGTAGCCGTCCTTCAGATAACAGCTTCCCTGGCAGGTGCTGTTTTCTGCAAAATGTGCATCAGATCCTGCTGTGTTTCCTGTAAAATGAAGACAATTCCTGGAAAGATGAGTTCCATAAGGAACCGGATCCTCCGCAACCATGGACGCATAACCATGATCTATATTCATAAATTCAGCTGCAGTGGTATCCGCCGCGCAGCATCCGGCGGCCACATCCACCGTATACTCATCGCACCAGTCAGGGATGCGCAGCGCGATGGTGAATTCCACCGGCTCATCGGCATTAACATCGGTTTCGTTTCGGCTTTGCGATAACTCTGTTCCTGCAGTAGTTCTTTCGTTTCGGAAACTCGATGGCTCCGATCCTGTGTCAGTCGCTTCATTCCGGAAACTCGATGACTCCGATCCTGTGTCAGTCGCTTCGTCCCGGTAATGAGACAGCTCTGATTTCGTGGCAGCAACTTCGTCCCCGCTGTGCGCCCCTTCCGGAACCACCGTCACCGTCACATCCCCGTTTCGCGGCAGCCCGGATTCCACCGTGACCGTCACGTCCCGACCATCCACCGTCTTTGTTATGCTGCTTCCCATGTAAAGATGCACGAACAGCGTGTCGTCCGTCTCCGTGTAGGCATAGGTGCCGACGGAGCTTAAGAGCCTGGCAAGGTTTGGCGGGCAGCAGGCGCAGCCGAACCATTTCTGGCGCACCGGCTTCACGTGGGACTTGCGCTCATCCTTCCGGCAGGCTTCCGGATCCACCTCCAGCGGATTTACATAAAAATATTCCGTGCCGTCCAGCGACATGCCGCTCAGCACGCAGTTGTAAAGCGCCCGCTCCATCACGTTCGCATACTTCGCGTCCGGGTGCAGCTCCAGCATGCGGCGGGCGAAAAACACCAGCCCGATGGCGGCGCAGGTCTCAGCGTAAGCCGCGTCGTTTGGCAGGTCATAGTTGAAGGAGAAGGCCTCCCCCATGACCGTGCCGCCGATGCCGCCGGTGATGTACATCTTCTTATTTACAATATTGTCCCAAAGCCGTTCGCATGCCGCGCGGAGAGAGTCATCCTGCGTGATGCGTGAGATGTCCGCCATGCCGGAGTACAGGTACACCGCGCGGACCGCGTGTCCTACCGCCTCGTCCTGGTCGCGCACCGGCATGTGGGCCTGCTGGTAGGCAAAGCGCAGGATCTCATCCTCATCCGGCTTCTTCTCGGGATGCTCCAGCGCGAAATAATTCGGCTGCTGTCCCCGCTCGTCGATAAAATAGCGGCTTAAATTTAAATACTTCTCTTCGCCGGTCTCCTCGTAGAGACGCACCAGCGCCATCTCGGCGATCTCGTGGCCCGGGTAACCCTTGCACTTGCCCGGTTCCGGCCCGAAGTAGTTCGCGGCAAAGTCTGCGTAGCGCATGGCGGCCTTTAAGAGCTTGTCCTTGCCGGTGGCCTGGTGATAGGCGACTGCGCCCTCGATCAGATGGCCCAGGCAGTACAGCTCATGGTGGTCGCGCAGGTTTTTAAAGGTGTGGTCGCGGCCGTTTAAAATATAGTAGGTGTCCAGATAGCCATCCTCGGCCTGCGCCTCGCAGACGATATCCACCGCACCGTCCGCCAGCGCCTCCAGCTCCGGGTCCGGGTGCTGCACCAGCGAGTAGGCCACCGCCTCGATCCACTTGTAAAAATCGCTGTCCTGGAACACAAAGCCGTAGAACTGATCTTTCAGGTCGTTTGGGTCGTCCGGCAGCGTCTCGAACCCGCGGAAGGTGTAGGCCGGCTCCGTAAACTTTGCGCCCAGCGCCTCTCGCTCACGGTTCATCTTTGCGGCAACCTTAAAATTGCGCATGCAAAAGCTCGGAGCCGCGCCGGGCACCTGGTCATTTAGGGCGTTCCACTGGTAGGGGATCATCTTCGTGCGCACCAGCTCCATTTTGCCGGCCCAGAACGGGTCGGTCACCTGGATGCGGCTGACGGGGATGGATGTATGGTTCGTGTTCATAAAAAACCTCCTGGTATAAGCTAAGTATCGCAAGTATAGAAGAAATGATTCGGGTTGTCAATCATTAACGGGGCGGAGAAAATAACATCAAATATAAACAAAATGAAACGGCTGTGGGTAGATACTAAGATTTTTACCGTCTTATCGTTGACATTTCTTGCAGGGTGCATTATTATTTGCGTACAAATAAGAAGTGAAATAAAAGAAGCAGATTGAAAAAGGAAAGAGATAAAAAATAACAGGGTGGGAGGAGAAGCTTTATGATTTTATACCACGGCAGTAACGTAGAAGTAAAACAGCCGAGATTACTAAAAGAACAAAGACAGCTTGATTTTGGAAATGGATTTTATACAACAACGGATTTACAGCAGGCAACTACATGGGCTTTGCGAACGAAAAAAATACGAAAAACAGGGAAAGCGTGTGTCAATGTTTATTATGTGGACGATGAAAAATTATCTGAACTGAAGGTACAAAGATTTGACAGCCCCAATTTAGATTGGCTGACTTATGTAGCTGCAAATCGCAAAGGAAAATTTCAGGAAAATGAATACGATATCGTAATCGGCCCGGTCGCAAACGATCAGACCATGCCAACACTGGTGTTATATTTAGATGGGTATCTGACAGCGGAGGAAACAATTGCACGGTTATTGCCGCAAAAATTGAAGGATCAGGTGGTTTTCAGGACAGAACGGGCAATCAAATGCCTGCAATGCACGGAGGTGATTGATATATGAATAAGACGCTATATTTTATGCTTGATTATTATGATCGACAGGTAATAAAAAAAATTACAGAGAAATATGGTATCTTACCCATGGATGCAACCAGACGCTTTCTGACATCGGAAACCCATAGTCTTTTGGAAGATGCAGATTATGGAATGACCAGTTTCTCCGAGCAGGCAATTTTTGATATGTGGGAAGCGGAGCAGGTTACCGGTGATCTAAGAAATTCTGTTTATATAAGAGAGGATTAGAATATGACGGAGGAAATGAATTTTTTTCTCTTTTTGATAGAGAACTATGCATATGCAAAAAACAGATCAACGGGGGAAGTCTTAAAAGAGTGGGATGAACACAAGATTACACAGGAAATATATGATAATTATGAAATGTATCATCAGGAACGCATAGAGAATGCCTTTGAGGATATTGACAGCCTGTTGGCTACGGGAAAACATGCATGGTGAGGCTTTGAATCATCTGTGAAAATATTTGGAGTTTGCCTGTTTCCCCGCGAAAAATGGCTGCGTCTTCATGCTCCTGAGATACGGGAGTCATATAAATGTTTTTATGGTAATGATGAAAGGCTTAGGGCAGGAACTTAAGCCTTTACTTTTTTACAGGAACTTAAGCCTCTGTATTTTTTACTTGAAAATCCGCCAGTTTGGGGTATACTTAAGCGGTGTTGCAGGCGGATAAAATTTTCTGCCTGACAACGTGTTTTGTCCTGCATTTTTTCGAAAAACGAAACGGCGGAGAAGGCATCTGTGAATGATGAGAAACAGAGGACTTCGAGTGCATCAAAATGCAGGAAACGGCAGTTATATGTTTTAAGAAAAGAGGAAGATTATGAAAACAATGGAAGAATACGTGCGCACCATACCGGATTTCCCAGAGCCGGGGATTATGTTCCGGGATATCACGAGCGTTCTGATGGATCCGGAGGGCTTAAAGCTTGCGGTGGATTCGATGATTGATGCGTTAAAGGATGTGGATTTTGATGTCGTGGCGGGCATTGAGTCGAGAGGCTTCATGTTCGGCATGCCCATCGTCTACGCGCTGGGAAAGTCTTTTGTGCCGGTTCGCAAGAAGGGTAAGCTCCCCTGCGAGACCATCACGGAGAGCTACGCGCTGGAGTACGGCACGGCCGAGATCGAAATACATACGGACGCAGTGAAGCCTGGCCAGAAGGTGGTCATGATCGATGATTTGCTTGCGACCGGCGGCACCATGGAGGCGGCCATCCGCCTGGTAGAGCGGCTCGGCGGCACCGTGGAAAAGGCAGTGTTCCTGATAGAGCTTAAAGGACTTGAGGGAAGAAAGAAGCTTAAGTGCCCGGTGGATGTGGTCGTGTCATACGAGGGGATCTGATAACATAAGGGATAAGAAGGTCTGAGGTGAACGGCTTTTGCGTAGCAAAATGTCGCTTAAGTTCCGCAAAATGGAAATCATGTGCTTGCGCATTGACTTCTGAATCGAATGTTTATATTTGGATTCATGACCTTAAGTCGCCCGAATTATTAGACGAAATTCAGACGGTCGTCCTGAACAAGGGATATATTAAAAGTAATGACACCAGGGGTTTGTGTATGAATATTATAATCTGCGGCTGCGGCAAGGTGGGTTCAACCCTTGCGGAGCAGCTGAATGAAGAGGGCCACGACGTCACCATCATCGACAATGACCGGGAGGTGGCGGAGCGCATGTCGAGCCAGCTGGACGTGCAGAGCGTGCTGGGCAACAGCACCAGCTACCACGTGCAGAGCGAGGCGGGCGTGGAGGACAGCGACCTGCTGATCGCGGTCACGGACAAGGATGAGGTGAATCTCTTAAGCTGCCTGATCGCAAAGAAGGCCGGCGACTGCCACACCATCGCCAGGGTACGCAACCCGGAATATTACCGGGAGATCGATTTCATCAAGGAAGAGCTGGGTCTGTCGCTGGCCATCAACCCGGAGCTCACTTGTGCCCACGAGATCCTGCGGCTGATCCGCATCCCCAGCGCGCTGGAGATCGATACCTTCGCCCGGGGGCGCGTGAATCTGATCAAGCTGACCATCCCGAAGGGCAGCGACCTCCACAACATGAAGGTTTACGAATTTTCCAACAAGGTCAGCAGCCAGACCCTCATCTGCGTCATCCAGCGGGGCCAGCAGGTGCTGATCCCGGACGGCAACACGGTGCTCTGCGAGGGTGACAGTATCTATGTCTCCACGCCCTACGGGGAGATGGAGAAGCTGTTCGCCAGGGTAAACCTGAAGGCGAAGCGCGTCCGCTCGGTGATGATCGTGGGCGGCGGGACTATCGCCTATTACCTGGCGCAGGCGCTGGAGAGCTCGAAGATTCAGGTGAAAATCATCGAGAAGGACCGGGCCAGGGCGGACTCCCTAAGCGAGCAGCTGGACAATACGCTGGTCATCTGCGGAGACGGCTCCGACCGGCAGCTGCTGATGGAGGAAGGCCTGAACGAGGTGGATGCTTTCGTGTCTCTGACAAATCTGGACGAGGAAAACATCATGCTCTCCCTCTACGCCAGCAAGACCACGAAGGCCAAGGTCATCACGAAATTCAACAAGATCGATTTCGAAGAGATTCTGGATGACCTGCCGTTAGGCAGCACTGTCTGCCCGAAGTCCATCACCGCCGAGTACATCTTAAGCTACCTCCGCGCCATGCAGAATTCCTACGGGAGCAACGTGGAGACCCTGCATCGCATGGTGGATAACCGGGTGGAGGCGCTGGAATTCGCGGTGCACACTGAGTCCGAGGTCACGGGCAAGTCGCTGATGGAGCTGAACCTAAAGCCCAGCCTCCTGATCTGCAGCATCAACCGCCACGGAAAGATCATCACGCCCGGCGGGCGCGACATGATCCTGCCGGGGGACACGGTGGTGGTGGTCACCACAAATAAGGGGCTGAAGGATATTAAAGATATTTTGAAGAAATAAGAGAAACATATATATGAATTATTCTATCATCCTGTATATCCTGGGCTGGGTCCTGAAACTGGAGGGGGCTTTCATGCTCCTCCCGCTGGGCGTCTCCCTGATCTACAGAGAGGAGGGCGCGTACTATTTCGCCGTCATCGGCGTGGTCTGCGCCCTGCTCGGTTATCTTTTATCATTTAAAAAAGTGAAAAACCAGAACTTTTACGCCAGGGAAGGTTTCGTGGTGGTGGCGCTCTCATGGATCGTCATGAGTATCATGGGCTGCCTGCCGTTTTACATCAGCGGTGAGATCCCGAAGTTTACCGATGCATTGTTTGAGACCGTGTCCGGCTTCACCACGACGGGGGCCAGCATCCTCACCGATGTGGAGGCGCTTTCCCACGGCATGCAGTTCTGGCGCTGCTTCACCCACTGGATCGGCGGCATGGGCGTGCTGGTTTTCATGATCGCGCTGCTGCCCTCCGTAGGCGGGCAGAACATTTTCCTGATGCGGGCGGAAAGCCCGGGCCCCACCGTGGGCAGGCTGGAGCCGCGCATCCAGCAGACCGCGAAGGTGCTCTACGTGCTGTATTTTGTGCTGACTGCGGCAGAGTTTGTGCTGCTGCTTCTTGCGGGAATGCCGGTATACGAGGCGATCTGTACAGCCTTCGGCACGGCCGGCACCGGCGGCTTCGGTGTGATGGGCGACAGCATGGCCTCCTACTCCACGGCCATCCAGGTGATCGTCACGGTATTCATGCTGATGTTCGGCGTGAATTTTAACTTCTATTTTTACCTTGTCGTGCGGAAATGGAAGGATGCGTTCCACATGGAGGAGGTGCGCGCTTATCTGCTGATTTTCGTGGCGGCGACAGCGCTGATCGCGGTAAATCTCCTGGATATCTCGAAGAATTTCCTCTACAATCTGCAGCAGGCGGCCTTCCAGGTGGCCAGCATCGTCACCACCACCGGCTACGCGACAGCCGATTTCGACCAGTGGCCGGAACTCTCGCGGATGATCCTGGTGCTGCTGATGTTTATCGGCGGCTGCGCGGGCAGCACGGGCGGCAGCGTCAAGGTCTCGCGCCACCTGATCTCCTTAAAGCGCCTGAAAAAGGAATTTGAGCGGCTCACCCACCCGAAGAGCGTAAAAGCCCTGAAAATGGACGGCAAGCCGATTTCGAACGATGTGGTTCACTCTACGATGACCTTTATCTACGCGTTTCTTCTCATTTTCGTGGCCTCCGTCCTGCTGATTTCGCTGGACAACTTTGACTTTGCGACAAACTTTACCGCAGTGGCGGCGACCATCGGAAATGTGGGCCCGGGACTGTCCCTTGTGGGGCCGACTGCGAACTACAGCATTTTCAGTACATTTTCCAAATATGTCCTGATGTTTGACATGCTCGCGGGCAGGCTCGAACTGTTCCCGCTGCTTCTGCTGTTTTTGCCGGGGACGTGGAGGAGGAGATAGGAAAACTTTAAGAATTGTCCGTCAAATGTCCGGAGAAATGTGCAAGCAGGCTCGCCCATCTCTCCGGGCGCCTGACAACGCTTTCATGGCAATAATTGGCACGCATGAAGCAAAACTGAATAAGATAAACTAAGAAAGGAAGCGGTTCACAATGACTGCTTCTTTTTTTAAAAGAATGATGGTGTAATAAGGTAAGGAGATGAAGAAAACGATGGCATACCAGTATCGAAACAACGGTCGAAACGGGAACGGTTGTGGCTGCCAGGGTGAAAACGGAAGCGGACGCACGGGTCGGGACGGAAATTATCCGGCAGGCGGGCGCTTCGGGGAAGGCCGCATGAATGACGGCCGCAGAGGAGACGGACGTATGAACAACGGAATCATGAATGAGGGGCATATGGATGGCGGTCGCATGGACAGCGGAAAGAACACAGACTGCGGCTGCGGAGGAAACGGGAGCAGGAGCGGCGGCACTATGGGTGGCCCACACGGCATTGTCGGCTTTGCAGGCACGGACGGCCCGGCGGCACCCGTCCCGCAGGATGCGGCATTCGCCATGGCGTATGTGCCGGTGCAGCCCTGGGGTGAGATTTATGACCTCGATAAAGCCCTGCAGCGCGGCACTATTTTTGCCGACCTCGACAAGCCGTTTCTCGGGGAAAAGGCAAGGTGCAGGAAGTAGAAAAGAAAGTATGAGGAGTATCCATGAGCGAGAAAGAAAAATTATTTCATATGATCGAACAGGTAAGCTTTGGCATGGATGAGCTGCGGCTGTTTCTCGACACGCACCCGTACGATGCAAACGCGCTTTCCATGTATCAGAAGCTTGAGGAGAGCCGCAAACGCGCGGTCGCGGAGTACGAGGAAAAATATGACATGATCTGCGGCTACGGTGTGGCGGATCACGGTTGGAACTGGAACCAGTGCCCCCAGCCGTGGATGTAGCTTTAAAGCCTGTCAGGCGGCCATGAATGAGTCGCGTATACAAAATATAAGAGAGGAACTGTGAAACTATGTGGAGTTATGAAAGAAGATTACAGTATCCGGTCAAAATCAAACAGACCAACGCGAAGCTGGCCCAGGTGATCATCAGCCAGTTCGGCGGTCCGGACGGAGAACTGGCCGCGTCCATGCGGTATTTTTCCCAGAAATTTTCCATGAACAATCCGCGCGTATCCGGGCTGTTAAATGACATTGCGACGGAAGAACTTGCGCATCTGGAGATGGTCGGCACGATCGTCCACCAGCTCACACGCGACCTTTCCATCGAGGAAATCAAGGCCAGCGGCTTTGACAAATATTACGTCGACCACACGGAAGGCCTGTGGCTGCAGTCCGCCGGCGGTGTGCCGTTCACGGCGACCTATTACCAGTCGAAAGGCGATCCCATCACGGATCTGACCGAAGACATGGCCGCGGAGCAGAAGGCAAGGAGCACCTACGAGAACATTCTCCGTCTGGTGGACGATCCGGACATTCTGGATCCGATCCGGTTTTTGCGGCAGAGAGAGATCGTGCACTTCCAGCGCTTCGGCGAGGGATTGCGGATCATCACGGATGAGCTTGACGCGAAGAATTTTTACGCGTTCAACATGGAATTTAATGCCGGGGATCCGTGCTCATGTTAACACAAAACTGCGGCATGTTGATTTGAGATTTGCTTGGATGTCGGCGGGTTCAGCGACGCTGGTCCGATGCGGCATACAAAAAAATTTGTGTTAAATAAGTATTACAAGCGGAAACAGAGAAACAGAATTCAATACGGAAAAGCCTGTCCATGGCCGGATGGGCTTTTCTGTTTTTTAAGAAGATGCTGTATATGCGGATGTGAATAATTATTATGCATGGCATCTCCGAACTCGCAGAAACTTCGCCTGCAAATTTCACCGAAACGATATATTTCACGAACAGTAACCGATTAAAGAAAAAATCTAAATTTGAGGTTTATTTTTTGTAAAACATGGTATATAATAGCCCCGTTTGTTCTGAGCGGCAGAAAAGCGCCGGGGCGGATAATACAGATCAATATGGGAACCAAAAAGATGAAACTCAAATTACAGCGAAAACAGATTCTTGCAATTATAATTGTGGCGGCAGTCGTTGTACTTTCGATTGCTGCGTATGTAATTGCGTCAAGCTTAAGCAGAGAAGACGAGCCGGCTGCAGTCGTAACAACGGGAACGGACGCAGCGGTTTCGGCTGCGACAGAGACCGATGCTACGGAGACGGATGCGACCGAAACCGATGCGGAGACGGTTCTGCCGGAAGAGACCACGACGGAGGAGACCACCACGATCGAGGAAACTACGGCGGAGGAGACCACTGCTGAAGAGACAACCGTGGCGGAAACTACGGCGGAAGAGACCACAGTGAAGGAAACCACCACCGAAGCGGAAACAACCACAAAAGACACCACGAAGACCACCGGCACCAGCGCCGGAACCACGGTGGAGGAATCGGAAAAGGTGACGGATTTCGGCTATGTCAGCTTTAACGCGGAAGTCCTCACGAAAGCGCAGATCAAAAGCTCACTGTCGTCGGCATTTATCGAGGTGGACTATACGCCGCCGGCAGACGCGGAATACCCGTACCTGATCAAGGTGAACCGCGCAATGTGCACGGTGACGATCTACGGCATAGATTCGAACGGAGATTACTCGATTCCTGTGAAGGCCATGGTGTGTTCCGTGGCGAAAACGGTAGTCGGAACGCCGCTCGGCACATTCACGCTTGGCACAAAATACACCTTCCACCTGATGAAGGGCGGGGTATATTCGCAGTACGCCACGAGAATTTACCAGGGTATCATGTTCCACGCGGTACCGGATTACACGAAGGACAAGTCAAACCTGGAGTATCTCCAGTTCAACAAACTGGGCTCCCCGGCATCCGCCGGCTGCTGCCGTCTGTGCGTGCTCGATGCGAAGTGGATTCAGGACAATTGCCCCACCGGGACAACGGTCATCATATACTCTGACAGCTCTTCCGCGGGGCCGCTCGGGAAGCCGGAGATGATCAAGATTCCGACCAACAGCAAAAACCGCGGCTGGGATCCGACGGATCCGGATCCGCTCAATCCGTGGAATTCCTGCTATCCGTCCATCAAGATCGCGGGATCGAGCTCTACGATCACGGTGGCTTCCGGCAGTACGGTGACGACGGCACAGCTCTTCGACGGAGTCTCGGCGACCGATACCTGCGGAAACGACATCACAGACCGCGTGAAGATCAACAATATCGAAGTGGTATCGGAGAGCGGTTCCACCAGGACGCTGAAGGTTACATATTACACGGTTGATCTCCTCGGCAAAGAGGCGACAGCCACGAAGACGGTGATCGTCACCGGCGTAAATGAGGAGACGACAACTACAACGCCGGAGACCACGATAAAGAAGACGGAAACGACAACCCAGGCGGAGACGACAACGAAGAAGACGGAGACGACAACCCAGGCGGAAACAACAACCACGGAGGCAGAGACGACAACTGCGCCGGAGGAGACGACCGAATCGGGTGAAGAAACCACCACGGAAGAGGAGACCACGACCGGTGAAGGGACGAACTCCCACCAGGTGGAGGAGGAGATTTCCGGGGAAGGGTTTTTGTATACGGAGGATTAAAGAATAAAGTCCGGTTAAAATAGGAACTCTATGGTATGGAATTTGCCATAGAGTTCTTTTTTTGCACATGGGTCGCATGAGGAAAATTTCGGTTTGCACAGAATTCGATCCAACACAAGTGAGCAGGGGGAGACTGCCCGGAAAGTCAAAACTATCCTTTGAAGACCACAACATTTAGTGCCACGGAAGAGTTTGAGCTACGACATGTTGTGTTCCCCAAAAAACGGAAAGCGAGTTTTCGGACAGCCTGGGAGATTCAACTAAGTGATTGTATCTGAAAACTACATGTGAACTGTATGTGAAGGATGCGCTAAAAAGCTTGAAAAAAGAGGGACTGCGTGGTAATATAACAAACCGTCATAGTTTACATACATTTTACAGGCAGATTATCAAAAAGGAGTGCATATGAATGTAGGTCTTATTATTGCGGGCGGTGTTGGAGCGCGCATGCAGAGTGTCACGCCAAAACAGTTTATTATGGTAAGAAACAAGCCGATTCTTGTCTACACTCTGGAAGCCTTTCAGAGAAATGAAGCGATTGACGCAATCGGCGTGGTGTGTCTGAGCGGCTGGGAAGAAGTTGTATGGAAATATGCCAGAAAATATAAGCTGGATAAATTGAAATGGCTTACACTCGGCGGAGCTACCGGAATGGAATCGCTGAGAAATGGCATGGAGATGTTAAAGACACATTGCAAGCCGGATGACGTCATCGTGATTCACGATGCGGTTCGTCCGCTGGTCAGCGATGATATTATTAACGCAAATATCGCAAGTGTAAAAAAATACGGGACGGCAGTTACCTGCGTTCCATGCACAGAGGCATTGCTTCGCTCAGAGGATTCAATCACTTCGGGGGAGGTGGTTGACCGGGATCTGATTCAGAGAACACAGACTCCTCAGAGCCTGAAACTTTCCAAGTTTGTGGAGATTCACGAGGAGGCGCAGAAAAGGGGAATTACCAACACGGTAGCCACATGTACGCTGTTATGTGAACTGGGTGAAACGGTGCATATTGTGCTGGGTGAGGGAACGAATTTTAAGATTACCACCAGAGAAGACATTGAACTTATGGAAGCGTACCTGATCTGTCAGGAAATGAGAAAATAAGAGCAGAATGACACTGGAATTGCCTGAGCCGGAGGTAATGCTTTGTATTAGTTTCCGAGCGTGGGGAAATCTGCAGTGTCAGGGGCTTGACCTGGCATCAACGTAAGAAAATAGTTAAATGGAACGGAGCTTTTAAATGAATGAGTTTGTGTATGATGTCATGAATTCCGCAGCGAAAGTCATGAGAAAACTGAAGATGGCAAAGGCGCTTGGCAGGCGGGATGCGGTAATCGTGGGGGATGAGCATGAGATTGCCTATGTACTTTGCGGTGCTCTGCTTTGCCTTACGAAGGACACGCCGCAGCTGAAAGTAAACCTTATTGTAGACGGGGAGCCACGGCATCCGGAGTTTGTGCAGGAACTGAAGAATCAGTGGCCGGATTTTATCCTATGGAATTCAACGGATGCATGGCTTGATTCTGTTTCCAACAGAGAAACTCCGGAGTGCGAAACAGAGAGACGAGAAAATATTTTTCAGATTGCGAATTTGCGGTGCCCGGCATATCAGGAGCCTTCAAAGCGCGGGGAGACTGTGAATGAGCTGAAGAAGCTGTTGGATCACTGTGAAGCGCACCCGGAGAACCTGTTTCAGCTTGTCACCTGCATTCCACCCATCACGGAAGCACTGCCAGCCGTGACAAATGCGATCGCCGAGCGTGAATATGAAGTGATTTTCCGTGATTATCCGGAGGACAGTCTGGAAAAATATGTTATACAGCTGGAAGATTGCATGCGCGGACACGAGCAGATTGCAAAGCGAATTCATGCGGTTCGTCTGGATCGGGTTTTTGGACCGGGTATTACAGAGAGTGACGGAATCTGGACGCTCGATGTGATAAAGGATTTTTTCGACAGAAAAACAGTAACCGTTTATGACCGCGATCGTCATGATTTTGCGTCCGCTTCTTATGTCAGAGATGCCGTGGCCAGTCTGTTGTTGCTGATGGCAAACGGGAGAAAGGGCAATATATTTCATGTGAGCTCCTGGGAATTATCCAGATTTGAGATTATAGAAAACCTTTATGGATCGTTCCCGGAATATGAGTGTAAAATGGAGACGGAGCATGAAGGATGGCACAGTGACCGGCCGCTGGAATATCGAATGCTGAATGCCAGAAAACTCCGTATGGCCCATGCCAGTAATCTGAACAAGGTTTTGTATACAACAAAGCTGAATGCTCTGAAAGCAACCGCGCGGTGGTATATAGGGGTTCAGAATCATATCCCGAAAAGTGACATTAACGTTTATTTTGGCAGGATGGATCGAATCCGTTATCTGGAATTGGAGCTTCTGGAGGAAGTAGATGCGATCTGCAAACAATATGGTATCCAGTACTTCCTCTCTGCCGGAACCATGCTGGGTGCGGTGCGTCACAAAGGGTTTATTCCCTGGGATGATGATGTGGATATCGGTATGCTTCCGGAAGATTACAAAAGGTTCCTGGAAGTGTGCCCGGAGCATTTAAGTCTGGACTATGGATATCAGACTTTTTCCACAGAACAGACCAGCCATTACATTCACGATAAGATTCGAATCCGAAATACATACTTTTCGACAAAGTATTCGAACCGGTATGAAATGATGAACGGCGTGTACATAGATATTTTTATCTATTACAAAACGGCGGATCGGCCCGGAAAACAGAAAAAACATATTCGTCAGATTAAATTTATGAGGAATGTTCTTGGAGCGCACTGGTCACTGAAACCGAAAAAGACAAGATATAAGCATTTATATCCGATTGTATGGCGTATCATAAAAAAAATCCCATGGAAATGGGTACACAAATATAACCGCCATGTATTAGAAAAATATGAAAAGAAAAATACACATTATCGCCTGGATTCTACGGGCTTTAATCTGGTAAAAGTAGGGGCTGTGCCGGATGAATGGTTCCACGGGACGGTTGAGGCGGAATTCTGCGGCAGAAAGTTTCCGATTCTGGAGCATTATGATGATTTCCTCCGCCACTGGTATGGGAACCATTATATGGAGCTTCTTCCGTTATCCGACAGAAAGTCCGTGCATGATGTGGTAAGAATCGACCTGGGACAGAACCTGTTTGATGAGACAATGCATGACCCCAGATTCCGCCAGGCAGATGTTCGCGGTGAGCTGTTTGAGAAGATTCCGGGGAGTGAATCCGTGGCGGAGAAGGAATAAATCAGAAAAGAATGGGAAAGCTGACTTTTTATCTGAAGCAATTATTTAAGATGACAACACAGAATGTGATTCTGCCTCTGGCATATCGTTTCTGGTCTCTTGTGATGCGAAATGAAAAAAAGGAACAGATTGTTTTTGCCGACGCACACCATGATGAGATCCCTTTCAGTATGAAGCGCCTGCACGAAAAACTGGAAGAAAAAGGATACAGGCTGACGGATGTTTTCTGCGATTATGGACGCATGTCCGCAGCCGGATCCTTTTTCGCGGCGATGAAATTTATGAAAGTGTATGCTGTGGCTTCCCATGTATTCATTTGCGATAATTTCCTTTCGGTATCTTCCTGTAAAAAGCAAAAAGATACGATGGTAGTTCAGCTCTGGCACGGCTGCGCGCTGAAGAAAACAGGATACGATGCAGAGGACGACATTCCCCCTTACTATGCGGGGGAAGTATTTAAGAATTACGACCTGCTCCCGGTAAGTGCGGCATATGCCGTTGAGCCCTTTACACATGGCATGCATCTGGAAAAGGGCGTAGCAAAGCCGCTGGGAATCAGCCGTATGGATTATTATTTTGATCCGGAATGGAGTGCGCGGTGCAGAGAAAATTTCCGAAAGCGTTATCCGAACGCCAACGGAAAAAAAGTGATTTTATGGGCACCCAGCTTTCGGGGGAATGCCGGGCACCCGTACCAGGAAGGGGAGGAAGCGATGGATGCCCTTGAAAAAGAGCTGGGGGATTCCTGGTTTCTGATCAAAAAAATGCACCCCCATGTGCAAAGGCAGCGGAAAGAGCCGGATTTTGCATTTACAACAGAAGAGCTGTTTCCGGTGGCAGATCTGCTGATCACAGACTATTCTTCCGTGATGTTTGATTTTTCAATCCAAAATCGGCCGTTTCTGTTATTTGCGCCGGATCTTTCTGAATATCGGAAGAACCGGGGGTTTTATGTTGACTACGAGTCATTGTGCCCTTACATCGTTACGGATTCCGGTCAGCTTGCGGATACGGTTCGAGCCGTTGTCTCCACAGACAACAGCGGCTGGCTGCGGGAATTTCGGCAGAAATATGTTTCCGCCTGCGACGGACATGCGACAGAGCGGATTATGGAATACATCGGGCTGTAAAACATGTAAAAATATTATGAAGTATAAAAAAATCCATGATACAGGGATGATGCATCACCGCTGTATCATGGATTTTTTATCCGGTGAATTTTTATCTGAACAATCGTTGAATTCCGGCAGTACATTTCTTTAGCACAACCGATAAAACCAGTGTGATCAATATCCAAACCAGCGTATACCGCAAATAACATACCTTATATCCCAACAGGAGCATGATTTTCCGGGCTGACAGGTGTGTCAGGTAGATTTCATAGGTATAACTGCCCAGACAATTCAGAACTTTTACGACAGCCTGGTATCCGACAGCACAAAAGCGGTTCCGTTTCTTCGAGATAAACTCGAAAAATAAAACCAGTAAAAGGCAGAGCGATATATTCAGCAGAGCACGGATATAAAAGGCGAGAATTCTCACATTGTAAAACTCAAGTGGCCCCAGCAGGAAAATTGTAATACCGAGTAATACATAGATATAGTGTTTCGGTATCCTCCTTTTTTCGTAGACATATTTTCCCAGAAGAATCCCCAGAATAAAAACGGGAAACCGGAATAAGGCCATATTAATATTTTCATATAAGGAACTGCGGTAGAGCTGCAGCATCACTGTAAAAAGCGTAAAGGAGGAACAGATTGTCAGAACACACATCAGCTCTGTTACTCGATCCTTGCTCTCTTTGACAATTTTGTAAAAGAAAGGAAAGATGAGATAGCAGACAGCCATCATAAGTACGTACCAGTATGTCATTGTTCCGTCCGTGAAAAAGGTAACAAAAAACAAATCCTGCAGGAAGGCTGTTGCGCCGGATTTATTTATAATAATATCGACCCAAAACCATGTCGGAACGGCAAGAATAAAATACGCGGGCAGAATTCTCAAAAATCTTTTTTTCAGAAATATCTTATAATCCGGTTGCTTTGACCATGAAAAATACAGCCCGACTCCCGACAACAACAAAAATACGTCGACGCCTGAACTTCCTATATAAGTATAGAAATAATAGATCAGCCCGGTAGAATGGACGCTGTTCTGCATACATGTTTCTGAAAAATGATGCAAAAATATTAAGATGGCCTGTACACCCATTAATACATTGCGATATTTGGAGATGAGTTCACAATTAAAATATTTGCTTTGGCCCAGTGACTCTTCTTTTCGCGCGTTTTCCTTTTCCAATTTGTCTCTCCTTCAATTATACCCATAATGACCATATGCGGATGGTACAATTCTGCAACAATCTATGAAATGTCTCGTGAATATATATCATTTTTCGATTTTTTACAACAACTTTTTTATAAAATAGGCAAAAAATTTATAAAAAATAGATTAGGGAAATTAAATCTGAATATGCGAAAAGCGGCCTCGTTATATGATAAAACGGGGCCGCTTTTTAACTTTTCATGGTATTTTCATTTATGCAGGCGTGTTTCTTACAGGCCTTATCATAATTTACTCCAACAATTACTATCTCATCTCACCTGTGTATCTCTCAAAGCAGGAAGCATATTCCTGTCTACTGATTTGATCGAGGGCTGTTTTTACGGATTTATCCCATTTTAATTCGAAGATCAGCGCCGGTTTATTTCAGTTTCCTTTCCAGTATATGTCAGCTGAAGCGGTTCTTTTCAGTTGCGTATCGCGTCGATCATATTTTCACAGTCGTCATATTCGATGCAGTTGATAAACTCCTGACGCACCTCGCTGTTTGGGATCATACAGTTTATGCGTTCCATGCCGCCAACGCCGTTTTCTGTTGAATCAGGCGCTGCCGTCAGATAGCCCAGGTGCACCAGCAATGTCAGAACATCATCTGCGCTTTCGAATGTTGACATATCATTCTGATATTTCAGTGGATTTACCGAAATCTTATCGCCCGCAATCAGGCGTTCCACCTTTTCTTTCAGGCCGTTCTTGCTCATCTGAATATAGACCTTCAACGCTTCATAGGTCTCTGTCTGCGTCCGGTAATTTCCAAAAGTTCCCCGCACAATTGCTTCCACGACAGATTTCGGATTATAAAGTGAAAGGCCGTTAACGGCATAGCCGTCATACCATTTTTTCATATTGTCAAAGGAAACATGGTATTCATCGCATAGATCTTCCACCTCCGATTCCGTAAAACCTGTAAATTCCTCGATCGGTTTTGAGTCCATCATAGAATATTCGTAAAACATGTTCAGCGTCGAAGGGGTTCCACACTTTTTAATCGGAAGGATGCCTGTCATATAGGCAAGTGCCACATAGCTCTGATCTTTCAGGAGGTTCCGCAAAAAGTCCAGATATTTTTTCTGTGACTTAATGTCATCTTTATGTTGTCGGATGACACAATCCCATTCATCAATAATAAAAATGAAAGGTACATCATATGCGGCAAAAATATCCTTCAGCGAACGCATCAGCTTTGTGTTATCAAAATATCTGACATCAGGAAATTCGGATGTAAGATCAAATAAAATCGCTTTCTGAAGCATCCGGAGCATATCGTCTATATCCTCGGCATCTGCCAGAAAACTCTGCATTTCGATGCGAATCACATGATATTTGTTCAGATATTTTTCAAAGCCGTCATCTGACGCAATTTTAAGGTTGCAAAACAGGTCACGGGAATCGCAGCCACGGCTATAATAAGCGGTCAGCATATTCACAGCCATTGACTTGCCAAAACGCATGGGACGACTTACGCTGACAAATCTCTGTTCAGTAAGCAGAACGCTGTTTGTAAACGCGATCAGACCGGTCTTGTCTACGTATATTTTTGAATTCAACGCAATTTGAAAATCTCTGTTATTTGGATTTAGGTAAACTCCCATGCCAAACCTCCCATTGTACCACTATGCCTGCTTCGTGGAATTTATAAGGAAACAAAAATCTCTATGATGCCTTAGTATACCAAATGGGTTTAAAAAAGCAACGAATATTTTCCACTCTTTAAGAGCGTATTAATACAGAGAAGGTTTATAAGACTGCCGGTATACTTGACCAGATGTTAAATTTTTGCTGGGAGAGAGGACTTGAACCGGTGCTGATTCTTCTCGGAGGAAACCCGGACAATCGTATTGCAAATGATATTTTAAAGGCATACTTTGCACCTAAGTACTATTTTTACGACATTGCAACTGTGGATACTGCGAACGAATTGAATCAGCTTATAAATGAGAACATTGCTATCTGAAAAAGTATGTGGAGCTGATACATAAACCATCCCAGCCTGTTACGAGTTGTTATCGAACAGGCCGGGATGGTTTTAATATCTGTTTTCTATGCCCACGAAGCGATGGCAGTCTCAGAAATACGTTATTCTGCTACAAAGTTTTTGCGACTTTAAATTTCCACTTTTTATACAATATCCGCAACATTCCTTTTATAGATAAGGCACCATGTACATCGGCACCATCACAACGTCGGCATCCTTTCGCAGATCTTTCGTATAAACAAGATACTTCCGAAGCACCCTTTCCGAAAATTTTTCGGAAAATACATCAAGTGATTTGTGCGTTCGGTAGCCGGAGGACTTTACTTCGATCGGGCATATTTTATTTCCGCGAGACAGGAGAAAGTCGATTTCATAGCTGTGGTTTGAGGTATCGCTCGGCATGGTATAATAAAACAGCTCATTTCCGGATGCGCGGAGCATTTGCGCGACCATGTTTTCATAGACATAACCGAGATTTGCCGGAAGGGTGTCGCTTAATAGCCGTTCGTAAATAGTATTCTCCGTGAAGTCTTTATCCCGGAACGCAAGTGTAACAAAAAGCCCTGTGTCAGACAGAAACAGCTTGTAACGTCCGGGATCTCTGGCAAGCGACATGCCGACACTGGGATTATCCGCATGGTATGCGATATCAATTGTCATGGAATCAAGCATATCGGAAATCAGGTCGGCGCTTCGGCTTTCTCTCATATTCGAATCAATGCTTGATACCTGAAATCGGGAAGCATTCTTCATAAGCTCGGCCGGAATGGAGCAGAACATCATTCCGGCTCGCCCGGAGGAGTCTATTTTTCTGAAATCCTCCTCGTAGAGATCCAGGATATTCCGTTTCATCTGATCCACCCTGCTAAAATTGTTCGTAACCAGATATTCATTCACTGCCTGCGGCATCCCGCCAACGAGCATGTAGAGTCGGAAATCCCGCATCAGTCTGCGGTTCATGCCGTCCCCCAGAGATTTCCCGGATTCAAATACATTTTTTAAGAGACCGGAGGTTACCGTGTCTCCGAGGGCCCATCGAAATTCTTCATAATCCATCGGCAACATACGTATGCGTGTTTCCTCACTCGGGATTACAATGTTCTGGATGTTTTTGCGGATGCTTAAGAGCGACCCGGTTTCGATATAATCGTAGCGGTGATCTTTTACCAGGTGTTTTATTGCCTGACGCGCCAGGGGTTCTGTCTGCACTTCGTCAAAAACGATGACGGAGCGGCGTTCATGCAGTTCTACCTGGTAAATCATTTGTAAACGCAGAAAGATATAGTTAAGATCCGAAATGTCCTCAAACAAGGCGTGAACTTCCTTTGATGCAATGGAAAAATCTATGAAAATACAGCTGTCATATTCCTGCTCGGCAAACTCTTTTACTATGGTTGATTTGCCAACACGCCTTGCACCCTTCACCAGCAGGGCTGAATCACCGTCAGAATCCTGCTTCCACTGGAGCATGCGATCGTAAATTTTTCGTTTGAATGTTTTGTTGTTCATATTGTGCACCTCTTAGGGAATTGTATGTATTTCGTTGCTCTGTCATGCGTTAGTATATCACAGGGGAATGAAAAATCAAGCGGTAATGGCAAAAATCCCCCAATTTAAAACACCAAAAATGCACAGAATCCCCAAATTTAAAACGACAAAATTGCACAAAATCCCTAAATTTACAAATATACAAGCAAAAAGATACTACATGTAAAATTCTGTGTAATAAAATGCCTGATTATTTTACATAAGTTGCTTGACAGAAGGATGCTATTTGCTGTATATTTAAGCAAATATTGCAAAGAAGAGCACTATTCTCTCCGAAAGTAGAAAACGGAGGTTACAAGAGCGGTTTACAGTATCACGCGCAGGAAGACTTTACCTGCAAACATGGAAGAAGAGGAGGTTTCTATGGACGAGTTAATTCAATACATCATGGATGAAGGGAAAAGGGAAGGAAAAGCGGAAGGAAAAGCAGAAGGAGAAAAGATAGGAGAGAAGAGAGGTGAAAAGAAGGGGGAAAAGAAGGGACAGATGGATGTGATCCGTTGGATGATCGATAATCCGAATGCGACGCCGGAACAGGCAATGCGGGAGTTTGGTCTTTCGGAGGGATTGATGGCATAAAGAAGGATATTTCAGGATCGACAGGGCTTTTCGGAGGATTTTTCATTGAAACAATTCTTATTTATATTAAAGCAAATTTTTAAGATGCTCACCCAGCACGTTCTGCTGCCGCTGGTGTATCGTTTTTGGCGTGTGGTCTATGTCGGCCGCACGCCGGATTTCATTATCTTCGCGGACGCGCATCACACGTCGCTGCCGGTCAGTATGGAGCATATTCACCGGGAACTGGAGAGAAGAGGCTTCGCCCTGATCGATGTGTTTTGCGACTATGAAGCGATGTCGGCGAAGGAAACGTTTACCTCGGCGGCAAAGTTTATGCGGCTCTACGTACGAGCATCCCACGTGTTTATCTGTGACAATTTTCTCCCGGTCTCTTCCTGCAGGAAGAGGAGGGAGACGAAGGTGGTGCAGCTCTGGCATGCCTGCGGTGCGCTGAAAAAGACCGGCTATGATGCGCCGGACGATGTGCCGCCGCATTATATCGGAAATGTATATAAAAATTATGACCTTGTCACGGTTAGTGCGCCATACTCCGTTCCTGCCTTTACCGGAGGCATGCGGCAGAAAGAAGGCGTGGTGCGGGCGACCGGAGTGAGCCGGACGGATGTCTACTTTGATCGGGAATGGCGGGAAAACTGCCGGAAGAGATTTATTGAGGACCATCCTGAGGCGGCCGCAAAAAAAGTGATCGTGTGGGCACCCACATTTCGCGGAAACGCGGCAAATCCGAGCGGTGCAGGTTTTGAAGAGATCCGTGCGCTGGAAGAGTCGCTGGGAGATGAATATATCATCATTAAAAAGATGCACCCACATATGGAGAAGGCATTTCCGCTTTCAAATAGCCGGATCCCGACGGAGGAGCTGCTGGCTGCGGCGGATCTGCTGATCACAGACTACTCCTCAGTCATTTTCGACAGTGCATTGCTGGACACGCCATTTGTTTTGTTCGCGCCGGATCTGGATGAGTACCGGGAGCAGAGAGGATTTTACGTAGAGTATGAGAACATGAGCCCCTGGCTTGCCGAAAGCGGCGGCGAATTGAAAGAGCAGGTTTTAAAGGCGCTCGCCGACCCGTACAGCTCGGTGTGGCTTGCCGGATTTCGCGACCGCTATCTCTGCGCCTGCGACGGGAACGCGACGAACCGGATTTTAAGTCTGGTGGAGTTGGGATACTATAGGACAAGGGAGTAACAATCCTTATTTTACACGCATCTTACAGACAGAAATTTTTTTGATTTTTCCGGATATTTATTCTGGCTTGCTAATGCCTAAGAAATGTGTTATAAGAAGGAATGCAGAAGCAGAGTTTTGAACAGGAGGTGAGATGATGGGAACATATTTGAATCCGAAGAGTATTGTAAATTTATACGGGAGAGAGACAAGAAAACCGTATTTCGTCGACAAGACAGAATTCTTAAGTGAACTCTTCCCTCTTGTGGAGCAGGAAGGCAGTAATATTTCTATTACGAGACCGAGAAGGTTTGGAAAATCTGTGATGGCCGCTATGATTGCTTCCTTTTTTAATAAGGGAACTGACAGCAGAGAACTGTTTTCCGGATTAAAAATAGCGGAAAACCCGAAGTTTGAAGATCATATTAATCAGCATAATGTGATTTATATTAATTTTAGCAAGGGACCGGGGGAATGCGGTTCCTATTCCCAATATATCACTTTCTTTGAAAAACGACTGAGTGAGGATATTAAGCAGGCATACCCTCAGGTGGTACACCGCGAAGGCGATACCATTGGTGCCATGCTTCACAATGTGATTGAGACTTATGATAATGAAACATTTATCCTGGTCTTTGATGAGTGGGATTATGTTTTCCACAGGCCCTATTTTACAGAATCAGACAGAGGCAGGTTTACTGCTTTCCTTGGAGACTTAACAAAGGATCAGCCGTATATCGAAATGACTTATCTGACCGGAGTTCTGCCAATCAAGAAGTATTCCGTTAGTGATACCATGAACCACTTTGATGAATATAACATGGCAAACAGTGACATGTACAGTAAATATTTCGGTTTTACGGAAGCTGAAGTAGATGAACTATATCAACGTTATCTGAAAATATGCCGCGAACCGGCGATCACGCGCGAAGAGCTGGCAGAATGGTACGATGGGTACCACACAAAAGATGGGGAGAGTATGTACAATCCCAATTCTGTCGTGCTTGCACTAAAACGAAATGATCTGAAAAATTATTGGGCGAAAGCGGGAGAACATAGCGAGCTGAAGGATTATGTGCTGGACGATATGGATGGTGTTCGTGACGCGGTGATCCTGCTGGCGGCAGGCGAACCTGTGAAAGTGGATATCGATGAATATGCAACAGCAGCTCCGAAACTGGAGACGAGGGATGAGATACTGTCGGTCATGGCGATTTACGGGTATTTAAATTATTGCGATGGATATGTGAGAATTCCGAATAAGGAGCTCGGCATAGAATTCAATAAGATAATTCAGACGGCACCAAGGTTTAATTACATGCGTGGGCTCGAGAGAGAATCTCTGAAGCTTTTGCAGGCAACATATGAAGGAGATACGGATACCATCAGTGACGTGCTTGCATATGTTCATAATTCAGAGTCTCCGTTGAAGTCCTATAGTGATGAAGCGGAACTTTCCGGCAGTGTAAAGCTTGCATATCTGGCTGCGAGAAATAAATATGATATGCAACGCGAGGATCAGGCAGGAATCGGGTATGTGGATTACATTTTCTACCCATATAACAGGGCAGATGATGGTATTATAATTGAATTGAAAGTGGATGATACCCCGGAGACCGCCTTGAAACAGATTAAGGATAAGAATTACGCGATGAAGTTTCAGGGAAAACTGGGAGAACTGCCAAAGACGACGGGCAGGATTATCCTGGTGGGGATTGGTTATTACAAAAAAGATAAAGTACATCGCTGCAAGATTGAAATATTGACTTAATCAGAGTCAGGACGGGAAACGTAAGAAAACAACAGGGCTGTCATATCAAAAGCTGTAAACTTTTGGTATGACGGCCCTTATTTTACGCGCATTTTACAGACAGAAGCATATGATTTTTACAAACAGGCGGTAATATATGTAAAATATGTTGTCATGTGCAGAGACTGGCTGCGGAAAGGCAGAATTGTACGGAGAAAAATGCGCACACTAAACATGGAGAAAGTTACATGAAGGGCAACGCGGAGAGAAACAGGACCTGTGGGAGGTTCAATTGAAAAATACAGCGAGTGAGATCAGAATCTGAGAGATCCATGATGGGGATTTCAGGTCATTTCACTATGATTATGAGAGCTGCCGCCGGAAAGGCGGCAGCAAATGACACACGAAAAGAACATTCTGAAATGATGAACGGAAAACTCGTGGCAAAAAATAATGTACTCCCTGCAGCCGCTGTGGGGGAGTTGGTACAGCAACCGAAGAAAAAATGGTGTAGTCGCTGTAGTGGTTTGGTACAGCGACTTACAGGAGGGAAATTTTATGGAAGATGAGAAGAGAGAAAACTCTGGAAATTGTATGGTTTCCGTGATTATCCCGGCTTACAACGAGGAAAAATATGTACTGGAGGCGCTGGACAGCATTTTTGAGGACAACAGCGATTTTACAGATTTTGAAGTTATTTTTGTCGATGACGCATCTGCAGACCGGACGCGTGAGCTTGTCCGGGCCTGTTACGGTGCAAACCGGCAGCTGCGATTTTTAAACGGTGAGGGACTGGGCGTTTCTCATGCGAGAAATATGGCGCTGGATGTGGCGCAGGGCAGATACATCATGTTCTGCGATGCGGATGACCGGCTGGCAAAGGGGGCGCTGAAGGCGGCTGTAGACAGGGCCGAGGAAACGAACGCTGATCTGGTGATCGGGCGCATGAAGAACTTTAACACGTTCGGGTACAGCACGGCAAAGGCCGCGGACACGCTTGCCGCAACAAAAGATGGAGAAATTTCGTCGGATCATCCGCTTCTGTACCGCACCATGATGATTACCGGGAAGCTTTATCGCAGAAACATGATCGAAAGCCGGCATATCCGGTTTTTGCCCATTTCCTACTCGGAGGATGCGGCGTTTTACATGGACTGCGTTTTTGCGGCCGAAAAAATCGTTGGCTGCGATCACATCCTGTATGAGTACCGCAAGCGGACATTTCTGGAGCAGCGCTCCGTGACACAGCAGCTGCGCCCGACTTTATGGGATGATTTTGACCGCTCGAACCGGTATGTGGAAGCGCGAATACGGGAAAATATTCCTGCCGATGAGCTGCCGGAATATCTGGACGGTTTTTATGTGCGGGTTTGCGAAAATATCGTGCGGGCCTTCTGGAGAAATTACTGGGTTCTGTCCGTGGAGACCAGAGATAAGATTGAAGAGCGGCTTGCGGATTACCAGAGCCGGATGACGAAGGAATCCTATCGGAGAGCAGCCTTTCCGAAAAAGGAATATATTTATTTTGGCCTGGATCACCTGTTTGCCATGCGGCCGTACCGGGTGAAAAAAGAAGAATCCATGCTCTGCTACGGCGTGGCGGTTCTGATTTTAGAAAGGATGTCCCAGGCCGGGCTCACCTTCACCCTGGAAAGCCTTTACCGGCAGGATTTTCCGTCCTTCTGTGTGATCATGGAGCACCCGGAACGGGATTTGCCGGAAAAATTTCGCGCCATGGAAAACATCTACGCGGTGGGGGACCGGGTCACGGCCGATTTTGTTCTCCCACTTAAGGAACCCATGGGGATGATCAGTTCCGGGCTTTCCAATATGCTTCGCGGCCTGCTGGATGTTCCGGGGGCGGGTATCATCATAGCGAATACCAGAGACAAAGAAGGAAAAAGCGTGAGATATCGTGTGCGGAACCGACTGCGCCGTTATCTCCCCGCGTGCATTCGCAGGCAGCGGTGGCTGCCTTTCCTGCGGGATTCTGTCTGTGGTTATGCGGACAGTTTGTGGCGGACAGAAGCATATCAAAATTATATCGTGGAGGGCAGGCTGCCTGCCGGAAAAATACTGCAGAGCCGACAGGCGGTCTTTGTCGATTACGGTGACCGTTTCCGGCGAAAGGAAGACGTTGTATGGAATATAGTGACGCAAAAATCAGCACCATTGTGCCGGTATACAATGCAGAAAAACATTTAAGAAAGTGTCTGGATTCCCTGCTGAATCAGGAGTGGCAGAATCGGGAGATCCTGCTGATTGACGACGGCTCGACGGACGGCTCGCCCGCCATCTGCGATGAGTACGCGGAAAATTACGGCGAGATCCGGGTGATTCATAAAGAAAACGAGGGAGTCAGCACCGCCAGAAATATCGGAATACGTGAATCCACAGGGAAATATATCCATCTGTGCGACGCGGACGACTGGCTCGAGCCGCAGACCTACAGCGAACTGCTTCCGAAAATGGAGAAGGCGCAGGCGGACACGGCGTTTTTCGGCTGGGCCGTGGATATGGACGTAAACGGGAATCTCCAGAGCGTCAGCCAGGCGGACGACGCGAAAGGCGGCGTGGGGGATCAGTATGATATTTTTTATTCTTTCCTGATCATGAGCGGCGCGTACGGCGGCAAGATGGGGTACGGAAATTATGTATGGAACAAGATCTTTCGGAAATCAACAATATTTGAGGAATCCGCAGAGAGAAAAGAATCAGAAGATTCTACAGGATTAGAAAAAAATCGGAAATCTGAACCATCCGCGGAACCGGAGAAATCTGTTAAATCAGTGAAACATACAGAATTAGCAGGAGCCGAAAAATCCGGGAAAACCGCGGAAAGAACGGAGTCCGGAGACTCTGAAAAATCCGGGAAACCGGCGGAAAACGCGAAGCAGATCCTCTTCGACCCGGCGGTGAAGATCGCCGAGGACGGCATCTGGCTGGTACAGGCCGCGCAACGCTGGAAAATCGGTGTGTTCGACCCCAGGCCCTACTATCACTATCTGCGCAACCCGGACAGTGTTATGAATACCTTTAAGAATTACAGCGAGACCCGGCTGGCTTCGCAGGAAAGCCATATGAAAATGCTGCAGATTCTGCGCGACTTTAACGAGGAATTTTTTGTCATTCACCGGGATGCATGCACGGACTATTTCTGGTATATGGCGAAGACAAATCCCTGGTCCAGGGAGACATATTTTGTCGGCAAAACCATTGAAAATATTTTAAAAATAAATGACGGCCGCTGCCCGCAGGCGCTGGCAAAGGAGATCCTGGGACTGCTGCGGATCTGCGAGAAAAACAGGAAGCTTTTAAACCGGAGAACAGTGAAAACGGCGGTCGGGATTGCAAACGGGCTGTCGGGTATAAAGAAGAAAATACAGGGCTGAGGCATCGTCGGGAAAGTATTTTTGGCTCCGGCAGGACTGTGGGAGCAGGAGTAAACGCTTCGTGTTGCCCCCTGTGCGCAGAACAATCTGTGAACCACTTTTAACACTTGAGTTATTCTTCCGAAAAGGGAGATGTGTTTTTGATGAAAGAAGCCATGAAGTCGGGAAAGAATCCCATGGATCGCACGTTGTTTTAATGACGTGCAGACAGAGAGAATCATAAATTTGATGAAAAAAATCGGAATATTAACCTATCACCGCGCGATCAACTACGGAGCACTGCTGCAGGGCTGGGCACTGCGGGAGAAATTAAAGCAGCTCGGCGCGGATGTATATATGATCGACTACCGCTGCCCGTTTATCGAGCGGGCGTACCGCCTGACGCGGGGGATGGAGAAGCAGGACTTTCGCAGCCGGCTGACCGTGCTCCGCGGAATCCCCGAGGTGAGGAGAAAGACGAAGCGCTTCCGCCGGTTTGCGCACAGGTATCTGGGGCTTACGGAAAAATGTGAGCGGGAAACGGCGAAAAAAGTATGTTCCGGGTTTGACGCGGTGATCACCGGGAGCGATCAGGTGTGGAACATGAAGCTTTGCGGCGAAGACCGCACGTATCTGCTGGATTTTTTTGGAGAGCATAAAGCGGATGAAAAGCAGAAGCAGGTGGCATGCCAAAAATATTCTTACGCGGTGAGCCTGGGTGATTACACCCTTACGCCGGAAGAGGCCGGATTGCTTGCCGACTTCCGGGAACTTTCGCTGCGCGAAAAACGAACGGCAGAGTATGTGGCCCGCGAAACCGGACGGAAAACGAGGGTGGATATCGACCCGACGCTGCTGCTCTCAAGAGAGCAGTGGGAAAAGCTGGTGCCGGGAGCGTCAGGAGAAGCGTTCCGGACGGAATTTGACCGGGAGGCAGAACCGGCGAATATGAAATCACATGCAGACGGAGGTGCGGGCGGCAGGACAGCCGGTGGAAGGCCGTATATTTTTATTTACTCCGTCCACCCGCAGAACCGTATGGTGGCATATGCGAAAAAGCTGGCGAAGGAGAAGAATTACGACATCATACACCTGCATAATCGCGTGAAAAAGGATATGCGGGAAGACGGCGTGCGCCTGATTTTTGACAGCTCGCCGGAGGAGTTCCTCTCGCTGATTTACCATGCGGCCTGCGTGGTCACCAATTCTTTCCACGGAACGGTTTTTTCCATTCTTTTTCAAAGACCTTTTTTGTCGGAACTGGAGACAAAAGCCGGATTTAACAACCGCGTATGGGAACTGCTTCAGACGCTGGGCATTCCGCGCCGCATTTTGGACCAGGTGCCGGGGATCAACGATGGGGTCATCATGGACGAGCCGATCGACTGGGAACTGACAGAGCGGAAAAGGCGGGAGCAGGCGGGAGAATCGGTAAAATATCTGGCTTCTATTATCGATAATTTGCAAAATTGAAACGAGAACGAAAATATGTCGAAGATAGAACTATTTTAAGTGAATGTACTTCGTCAATACGTATCAGCGCGGATCCGGAATAAATTCGGTTATTTGTCCGAAACATGGAAAATGAGAAGCGACATTTTTGGATTGGCGCCATATAGAATCAGAAATCAGGGCGGGCTTATGCTCCCCGGAAAGAGCAGAATATGTATTCGAAAATAAAAAGTGTTCAGTATCTGGTCGCGCTGATGAAAGCGCACAACGTCCGCCATGTGGTGCTGTCCCCCGGCGGGAGGAATATTCCTATCAATCACAGCCTGGAGCAGGACGATTTTTTCACCTGCTATTCGGTGGTGGATGAGCGCAGCGCGGCGTATTTCGCGATCGGCCTGTCGCAGCAGCTTGGAAACGAAATCGTGGGCATCTGCTGCACCTCCTCCGTGGCCGCGAGCAACTACACGCCTGGCATCACGGAGGCATTTTATCTGGGAATACCGCTTTTGGTGATCACGGCGGACCGCAACCCGCACCTGCTCGGTCAGCTGGAAGATCAGATGATTAACCAGGCAGACATGTTCCGAAACTTTTGCAAAAAATGCGTGAACCTGCCGATGGTGCAGACGCCGGAGGACGGCTGGGCCTGCCAGCGAATGATCAACGAAGCGCTGCTGGAGGTGAAACACCACGGCTGCGGCCCGGTGCAGATCAATATCCCGATCGCCGGGGATATCGGCATGTTTACGGAGCCGAAGCTGCCCTGGGTGAAGGTGATCCGCAGGCTCGACTATATGCGGGATATGGAACAGTGGCAGGAGATGGCAAAGAAGCTCTCAAAGGCGCAGCGCATCCTCGTGGTCTGCGGGCAGCAGATCCCGCCGTCTGCCGAGGAACTTAAGGCAATTACGAAATTTGCATCAAAATATAACTGCGTGATCGCGACCGAGCATGTGTCAAATGTGGAGTGCGAGGGCTCGCTGGATCTCTTCGGCGCGGCTCAGGTGATGCCGAACGATGTCTTTACGGATTATCTGCCGGATATCGTGATTTCTTTTGGCAGCAATTTTGTCTCAAAGTTGAAGCTTCTGCTTCGCGCAAAACAGGGAAAATGCGAGCACTGGCTCATCGATGAAGCGGGCAGAGTCACGGATGTGTTTAAAAACCTCCGGGTTATCTATGAGTGCAAACCGTACGATTTCTTTTCCTGGTTCGCGGATGCGGCGCCGGCCGGGGCGGCGAATAATAAAAAATATTATCGCCTCTGGAAAGAATACCGCGATCGCACGGCTTACCCGGATTTTCCGTTCAGTAATTCATACGCCATTAAGGCGCTCTCAAAGAAGATCCCTTCCGGCGCGCTGATGCATCTGGGTATTTTAAATGCGACGCGCATCATGCAGCACTGTGAGGTGGCGCAGGGCGTGACCGCCTATAGCAATATCGGCGCGTTCGGGATCGACGGTTCCATGTCGACTTTCATCGGGCAAGCCTGCGCTTCGCCGGACAGACTGTGTTTTCTGGTCATCGGGGATTTGAGTTTCTTCTATGATATGAACGCTCTGCAGAACCGCCACGTGGGCAAAAACGCGCGCATTCTCCTGATCAATAACAGCGGTGCCGCAGAGTTCCACTTCTTTGTCGGCGAGAAAGTGATCCCCACCATCAACAAACATATCGCGGCGGAACATTCCACCAGCGCGAAGGGATGGGTGGAGAGCCGGAACTTGCGCTACTACAGCGCACGGACGGCAGAGGAATTCGATGCGGTGATCGATGAATTCATAGATCCTGCGGCGGACCGCTCCGCAGTCCTTGAGGTGTTTACGGACAAAAAGGCGGATGCGGAGATTTTAAAAGCGTATTACGAGTCGTTTAAGCGAGAGGAGTAGAATCTTATGACGAAAGGGACAAAAAAGTCTGAAGTGAACGCTTCACGTTGACTTCTGAATCGAATGTTTACATTCGAATTCGTGACCTTGGGGGCTGCAAAACATGAGGATGCAGCCATTTTCGAAGAAAAATGAGCGGAATCCGAATGTTTTTAGGGTTTTGAGAGCTGGAGTGAACGTTTCGCGTTGACTTCGGAGAAACCCGTGTGTCACGCTCGACTCATCTTATGGTAAAGAATTATGGATCATATCACTTTAAATAACGGCAACCGTATCCCCCGCATGATGTTCGGATCCTTTCAGATGAAGAAACAGGAGGATATGGATGAGGTCGTTCGCGCCGCGGCCGGGCGGGGCGTGTTCGGTTTCGACACATCGCCAAGCTATCAGACAGAAAAAATGCTGGCTGCGTCGGTAAACAGTCTGATAAAATCCTGCGCCGGCCGACCGGAGTCGGGATCTGACTCCGAACTGTTAAAACCGGATGCCTGTCTGCCGGAACCAGGCTCCGGCCGGAAAAAAGACAACGCAGGCGGATCATATCCTGCTGCGGACGGCTTAAATTCTGCCGCTGTCCTGCGCAGAGAAGATTTTTTTCTGGACACGAAAATTGATTCCTGGCAGATGATCGCGAAAAAAGGTCAGATCCGGCCCTATGTGGAGGCTTCCTTAAAACAGTGCGGCATGGACTACTGGGATTTGCTGCTGATCCACTGGCCCCAGCCGGAATTCTTTACGAAAACCTGGCTGGCCATGGAGAAACTGTACGAGGAAGGCATCGTTAAGAACATTGGCGTGTGTAATTTTTCAGTGCGCCATTTTAAGGCGATCGCCCGGGCGGGGGCACACTATGTTCCGATGGTTGCGCAGAATGAGATCCATCCGCTGAACACGGAGGAGGAACTAACGGAATATTGCCGAAAAAACAACATTGCCCTGCAGGCGTACAGCCCGCTGTGCCGAATGCTGCCTCAGATCAGATACAACGCGCTGCTCAATATCCTGGCGGAAAAATATGAGGTTTCGGTGGCGCAGATCGTCCTGCGCTGGCATATCGAGCGGGGAAATATTCCGGTGGTAAAGACCGGCAGCGCAAAGCGCGTACAGGAAAATACAGATATATTTTCCTTCGCCCTTTCTGAGGAAGATCACGCTGCGATCTCGAAGCTGGATCAGCATTTTAAAGTATTTCTGGAATCCAGGTGTTGCCCGGGGTATTGATAACATCAGGGTCAAAAAGTACGAGGATATGGCTGTTTTTCGAAAAAGTTGAGTAAAATTCGGGTATTTTTGGGATTCCGGGAATGCGTGAAGGGAGCAGTGGTGTCCTGACTTTTGATTCAGGCATCACATGACTGAAAACAGGCGGTATAAATATGCGGGAAAAAATAAAAAATAAGGCAAGAGCGCTGCAAAGGCGTTCGCCACTGATAAAACAGGCGTTTGCTTTTATCCGAAAGCGAAAGAAAATGTTTCTCTGCGCGGCAGCGGCTGCTGCCCTGGTACTGTTCGCCCTGGTGCTCCTTCTTCTGACCTTTTTGGGAGCTGCCTGGGTTGCGCTGCTGATCGTGGTGACCGGCATCGTGCTTGCCGTGACGGCCTTCGCGGTCAATTCGTTATATAAACACTGGATCAGCTGGGAAAAGCCCACGAGCTATTTTTCGGATTTGAAGCACCGAAACACGGCAGGGCTGGTACTGGGCTCCGCAAAAGCGTGGAAATATGTGCGTTCGGATCTGTTTTACGATCCGGAAAAGGAGTTATATAACTGTACCGTATATCGGCGTTCTCTGAGGATGGATTTCGCCACTTTAAAGACGTATCACAGTCATGTGAAAAAGGGCGGAAAGGTGTTTATCCTTGTCGATTACACGGATGCCGGGAAGATGGGAGACCGTGTCCTTCCGAGGGATTTTAAATATGTACATCCGCATTACTTCCTGTATACGGGCGAGAAGGAAAATAAGAAGAAAAGCTCCTGGCCGATCCTCTTTTACCCCGGCATAACCATCGGTTTTGTCTGGTGCAAGCTGTTAAAATACAGCGGCTTTTATCGGAATGCCACATGGAAGGTAACTGCGGACAAAAACATGGACATTGATACCGGAAAAGTATATCGCATCGCGGGTATTCTGGATCAGATGCTGATTTTTTGCTGTGAGCGGGGGCTGCAGCCGGTGCTGCTTTTGCTAAACGGAAACCGGGATGATAATATCGCGAATGAAATCCTGAAAGCATATTTTACGCCGAAATACTATTTTATGGATATAAGGATCATAAACAGCGCGGACGAACTGAATCGGGTGATACGGGAGACAATTGCAGAGAAAGCGGCAAAATAGAAAAGGGTTGACAGAAAAAGTCATTGGGTTTAGAATGCGGGGCATAAAAACAGGAGGAAGCCGCCGCATTCATAGCTTATATCCACGGTTTTGCCTCGAAGCGGGCATGGGATTTCACAAAATTCGAAAAACAGACAGCGTTTTTGGCAGGATATATGTCTGAACGGGATTTGAATGCGGATTTGCAGGCGCAGCTATAAACATGTATTTTCAGAATGAACTTTATGTAAATGACATTCAAAATATTTCAAAGCTTTCCCTCCCATGGGAGAAGCTTCATAACACATCTGTGCTGATCACCGGGGCAACCGGCATGATTGGCACTTTTCTCGTTGACGTCCTTATGGAAAGAAACTTAAAAAACGGTGACGGGATCCGGATTTACGCACTCGGGCGCTCCGAAGAGCGGGCAAAGCAGCGCTTTGGGGAGTACTTTGACCGGGACAACTTCCATTTTATTTCCTGTGATATAAATAAGGGATATCCCACGGGGATACACTTTGACTATCTCTTCCACTGTGCCAGCAACACGCACCCGAACGCCTACGTGACAGATCCGGTCGGGACGATCCTGACGAACGTCATCGGTACGAAAAATGTTCTGGATCTTGCGGTGGAGAGCCATGCCAGACGCGTGATGTTCCTGTCCACGGTGGAAGTGTACGGGGAAAATAAGGGAACCGTGGAGCGCTTCCGGGAAAGCGATTTTGGCTATATCGACTGCAACACATTGCGGGCGGGTTACTCAGAGGGAAAGCGCACCGGCGAAGCCCTCTGTCAGGCATATCGGAAGCAGTACGGCCTGGACGTGGTGATCCCGCGCATCTGCCGCGTTTACGGCCCGACGATGCTTGCGTCCGATTCCAAAGCGCTTGCGCAGTTTATCAAAAAAGCAGTGGCGGGGGAAGATATCGTCTTAAAGAGCCAGGGCACACAGTATTTTTCCTACTGCTATGTGGGGGATGTTGTGTCCGGCCTGCTTTATATCCTGTTTTACGGACAGGACGGCGAAGCCTACAATATTGCCGATGAAAAGTCGGATATTCACCTGAGAGACCTGGCGGGGCTTCTGGCGGAATGCGCCGGGAAAAAGGTGGTCTTCGATCTGCCGGATGCGGTGGAAGCGCAGGGCTTTTCGAAAGCGACACTGGCGCTTCTGGATTCTTCGAAGCTGAAAAGCCTTGGCTGGACGGCGGAGGCCGGGATACGGGAGCAGGCAGAAAAGACGGTGAAGATCCTCAAAGAAGGCCGATAATTTTTGCGTGATTTTAAGAACACATTTTATCATCGGGTAAAGGATTTCATAAGGTCGATTTTGTTTCGGAAGGATTACAGGAAAATCACATCAGGGAGCAAACTTCTGATTTATGAGATTTGCCCCGGGTGTCGTTATGATATGAGGAATAGAAAATGAATGGCAAGAAAAAGCAAAGCTACCGCTTCCTGCTCTGGGAGCTGGTAAAAAAAGGAATCAAACTGAAGTACCGCAGATCCTATCTGGGCATTATCTGGACGCTGATCGAGCCGATTTTGACGACCATCGTCCTGACCATCGTATTCGGAACGATTTTCCATAAGTCGGATAAATCCTTTGCGGTTTACATTCTGACCGGCCGTATGCTGTACAGTTATTTTTCGACATCGACAAATGCTGCCATGAAATCCATTCGGGCGAATGCATCCATGATAAAAAAAGTTTATGTGCCCAAAATACTGTATCCGCTGGCAAACTCTCTTTATACCTATATTATATTTTTAATCTCTCTGATCGTGCTGGTCGGCGCCATGATCGTGAGGGATGTGCATCCGACGCTGAATCTGCTATGGGTCTGGATACCGCTGCTGCAGCTTTTTTTGCTGTCGTTCGGTGTGGGCCTGATTCTTGTCACCATTGAAGTACCGTTTCGCGATATGGAATATATGTGGAACGTTTGTCTGCTGATCATTATGTATGCATCCGCTATTTTCTATGATGCGGAAACCATTTTGGAATCGAAATATGCGCTGCTTATGAAGTGCAACCCGCTTTATATGGTTATTCGGACCTTCCGACACTGTATCCTGGGGACTGCGATGGAATGGAACTGGGTTATTTACGGAACGATCTGCTCGGTCGGCTCGGTGCTGGTGGGGTATGTTCTGTTTAAGATGAACGAGGACAAGTTTATCCTGCATATTTAGGATTTCGGGAGCGCATGAGTAAACGTTTTACGTTGATTCGGCGCGAAGAGATCCGAGCTGTTATGACTCTTAACCACAGCATCATAGCAAGGAGGAATTTTAGAGTGGAAAAGAAAAAAGATATAAAAACAGAATCTGAAACATCCGAAAAGCCGGGCCTGGAACAGACAGATAAAGAAACAGCCGCAGGGCAGACAGAGCAGGAAGAGCCGATTCTGGCGCTGGATCACGTGAGTGTGCGCTTTAACCTGAGCAAGGAAATCGTAGATGATTTTAAGGAGTATTGCATCAAGCTGATCAAAGGTCAGCTCAAATATAACGAATTCTGGGCTCTCACAAATGTGAGCATCAGCCTCAGGAAAGGCGAAAGGCTGGGCATTCTGGGGTTGAACGGAGCCGGGAAAAGTACCCTCTTAAAGGTGATCGCCGGCGTATATAAACAGACCAGCGGAACGGTAACGGTGAAAGGAAAGATCGCGCCGCTGCTGGAACTGGGAGCCGGCTTTGATCCGCAGTATACCGGGAAGGAAAATGTTTTTCTTTACGGAGCCGTGCTCGGTTACCGAAGAAATTTCCTTGAGTCCAAATACGATGAGATCGTGGAATTTTCCGAGCTTGGCGAGTTCATGGATGTGCCGCTCAAAAACTATTCTTCCGGTATGAGAGCCCGGCTTGGCTTTGCCATAGCCACGGTGGTGGAGCCGGAGATCCTGATTTTGGACGAGGTGCTTTCTGTCGGGGACACAAAATTCCGCAAAAAATCTGAAAAGAAAATCATGTCCATGTTTGATAAGGGTGTGACCGTGCTGTTTGTGTCCCATTCGACCGACCAGGTACGCAGACTCTGCAACAAGGCAATCATTCTGGAAAAAGGCAGCGTGATCGCAAGCGGAGATGTGAATGAAGTGGCAGATATTTATGATAAGATGACGGAATAAACAGTATCGGTGCCTTGAAGAGATTGCCGCTATTCACGGTCGTCCCCTATCCACAAAAGTTCCGGATTTACTCATCGCCTGCGATTTAAAAAAGGTTTGAATTTTGTGAGTGTGGGGAAGCTGTTGCAGGAGCGGTAACGGATGAGCAGGAACCAAAAACACAGGAGAGGTAGCTATCTTGGATAAGCCAAAACAACTATTTCATAAATACCGCGAGATTATTGCCTATATTATCGTGGGCGGTCTGACGACACTGACAAACTGGGTCATTTATTCCCTGCTGATTCTTCTGGTGCGCCATGCCACGGGCACGGAGGAAGTCGGCGCACAGGCAATCACACTCAGCAACGCAGGGGCGTGGTTTGGCGCGGTGCTGTTCGCGTTCTTCGCGAACAAAGTGCTGGTGTTCGAAAGCAAAAGCTTTGAAAAGCAGGTTTTCTTAAAGGAACTGGTGCTGTTCTTCGGCGCTCGCATGCTGTCCGGCGTGGTTGAGATCTTCGCTCCGGGCATTCTTGTGGCGATGGGGCTCGATCAGAAGATTTTTGGCATCGAAGGCTTTGCGGCGAAGATTCTGGTGAGCGTATTTGTGGTGATACTGAACTATGTGCTGGGAAAGTGGATGGTGTTTCGGAAGAAGAAGTGAGAGGGAGTTCGTTTTGATCGATCTGCGAAACCGGGCACCTGCCACTGCAGCAAAAGAGTAAAAAAAGAATAGAAATAAAAAAGAGCCACTGTACAAAAGGTGGTTCTTTCTCAAATTCGGGGACAATTTTTCCGGGAAAATGTCTCTCTATATATAAGACATTTTCCCGGAAAAAGCGTACCCAAAGCCGGGAAAGAACCACACATAATGCAGCGACTCTTTTTTTGGGCCGCTAAAATTTGTAAGGTCATCATGAAAACTTACTTTGTTTGTTCCAGCGCCGCCCCCACAAAGCCTAAAAACAGCGGATGGGGTCTGGTGGGCCGGCTTTTCAATTCCGGGTGTGCCTGGGTGGCGACGAACCAGGGGTGATCCTTTAACTCGATCATCTCCACGATGCGCCCGTCCGGCGAGAAGCCGGAGAGCACCATGCCGTGCTCCGTCAGCACCCTGCGGTAGTCGTTGTTTACTTCGTAGCGGTGGCGGTGGCGCTCATGGATCACATCCTGCCCGTAGACTTCCTTTGCCTTTGTGCCGTCCACCAGGGCGCAGGGCCAGGAGCCGAGTCTCAAGGTGCCGCCGATGTCCTCGATGCCGTCCTGCTCGGGCATCAGGTGGATGACCGGATGTGTCGTGGAGGGGTTGAGCTCCGCGCTGTGGGCGTCCTCGAAGCCCACCACATGGCGGGCAAACTCGACGATGGCGAGCTGCAGCCCCAGGCAAAGGCCGAGGTAGGGGATTTTGTGTTCTCTGGCATACTGAATGGCGTAGATTTTGCCGTCGATGCCGCGGTCGCCGAAACCGCCCGGCACCAGAATGCCGGACACATCACTTAAGATCTCGTCCACATTTTCCGGGGTTACCTTCTCGGAATCCACCCACTTGATATTTACCTTCGCGTGGTAAGCATAGCCGCTGTGCTTTAAAGCCTCCACGACGGAAATGTAGGCGTCGTGCAGGGAAATATATTTTCCGACCAGCGCGATATTCACCTCTCTGGTCAGGTTCTTTGCCGCGTGAACCATTGCAGTCCAGTCGTTTAGATCCGGTTCCGGACATGGCAGTTCCAGACGTTTGCAGACGAGCTCGGCCAGATGTTGCTTTTCCATCACCAGCGGCAGTTCGTAGAGAACCTCCACGTCCAGATTCTCCAGCACGTGGTCCGCCGAGACGTTACAGAAGAGGGCAATCTTCTCCCGCATCTTGCGGTCCACCGGGTAATCCGAGCGGCACACGAGAATGTCCGGCAGAAGGCCCATGCCCTGGAGGGATTTGACACTCATCTGTGTCGGTTTTGTCTTCAGTTCCTGCGAAGCTTTCAGGTAAGGAATCAGCGTTACATGGATCAGCATGACGTTTTCCCGCCCGATCTCATTCTGGAACTGGCGGATGGCCTCTAAAAACGGCTGAGATTCGATGTCGCCGACCGTGCCGCCCACCTCGATGATGGCGATCTCCGTTTCGCTGTCGGAATAGTTCCGGTGGAAGCGGGATTTGATCTCGTTCGTGATGTGAGGGATGACCTGCACCGTGCCCCCGCCGAAGTCGCCGCGCCGCTCCTTCTGCAGGACGGACCAGTAGATCTTTCCGGTGGTATGGTTCGAGTTCTTCGTCAGGTTCTCATCGATAAAACGCTCGTAATGCCCGAGATCCAGATCCGTCTCGGCGCCGTCGTCCGTGACAAACACCTCGCCGTGCTGCACCGGGTTCATCGTGCCCGGATCCACGTTAATATAGGGGTCAAACTTCTGCATCGTGACCTTGAATCCTCTTGCTTTTAAAAGCCTGCCTAAGGATGCTGCCGTGATGCCCTTCCCGAGCCCGGAAACGACGCCGCCCGTGACGAACACATATTTTACTGCCATGTATACGTACCTGCCCTTTCGTATGAGTATTAACTGCTTTAAAATAAACAGTCTGTTTCATGCTGTGGAAGTGAAACGTAAGGTAAATCATCACAGCGGGACAGGAACACTGTTATTTTGCGGCAGAAAAAGTATGATTTAAGTATCTTACAGTCTGTCGGACGTGCCGACAAAAAGACTGTCAAAGTATACCCCATGAAGAGAATTATTGCAAGCGGGAAAGAGGTTGTTTTTTAAGCCTTGACATTTTTCGCACACAATGTAAAATGTACAGACTGGCAAAAATACGGCGGTAATGCGGCAGCTGAAGAAAGCGGATCCCGGAAGATGTCCGAAAAGAGAGTGTGAAATAATAAAATTGAACTGCGAGGAAGAAATATATGAAAACCATGGATTTAATCGCCCCCTGCCACTTCGGCCTGGAGGCGTGCCTGAAGAGAGAGATTACGGACATCGGCTACGATGTAACCGCGGTTGAGGACGGCCGCGTCACGTTTGCGGGCGATGCGGAGGCTGTCTGCCGGGGGAATGTGTTCCTGCGCACGGCGGAGCGCATCCTGTTAAAATGCGGCGAATTCAGGGCCACGACCTTCGACGAGCTGTTTGAAGGCACAAGGAAAATCCCCTGGGCGGACTTCCTGCCGGAGGACGCGCGCTTCTGGGTGACGAAGGCCAGTTCGGTGAAAAGCGCGCTCTTTTCGCCGTCGGACATCCAGCGGATCGTAAAAAAGGCGATCGTGGAGAAGATGAAACTAAGCTGCCCGGTGGAGTACTTCGCGGAGGACGGCGACGATTACCCAATCCGCGTGTTCCTGAATAAAGACCTGGTGACCATCGCGCTGGAAACGACGGGAACATCCCTGCACAAGCGCGGCTACCGGAAGATGACGTCCCAGGCACCCATCTCGGAGACCCTCGCGGCGGCGCTCCTTATGCTCACCCCGTGGAAGGGCGACCGCATCCTGGTGGATCCCTTCTGCGGCAGCGGAACCTTCCCCATCGAAGCGGCACTGATGGCGGCGAACATTGCGCCGGGCGTAAACCGGACATTCACATCCATGAACTGGGATAACCTGATTCCGCCGTCCCTGTGGGATGACACGATAGAGGAGGCGCGCGACCTGGAAACGCCGGATATCGAGACGGACATTCAGGGCTATGATATCGACGGCGAGGTGCTGCGCGCGGCCAGACAGAACGCGGCGGACGCGGGCGTCGGGCACCTGATCCATTTTCAGCAGCGGCCGGTCGCGGAGCTTGCCCATCCGAAAAAATACGGGTTTGTGGTCACCAACCCACCTTACGGCGAGCGCATGGAGGAGCGCGAAGCGCTGCCTGCCATTTACCGGGCGCTCGGTGACCGCATAAAAATGCTGGACAGCTGGTCGGCTTATGTGATATCATCTTACGACCGCGTGGAGCGGGATATGGGCATGAAAGCGGCGAAAAACCGCAAGATATATAACGGTATGATTAAAACGTATTTCTATCAGTTCCCGGGGCCAAAACCCGGGGCGAAGAGACAGGGGTTCTGATACAGGGGGAGAATAAATTTGCAGAAAAAATATGCGGCGGTTCTTTTATTTCTCTTGCTCTGGGTCGGGGTGTTCGGCATTCGCTTCACTCTGACTTCGGAGCAGGTTGTCGCGGGTGGAGATACCGTGGAGCAACTCTCCGGGGATGATGAAGAGGATGAAGAGGACGGTAACGGAGACGATTACGACTCGGTCTGGAACCGTCTGATCGCGCAGTATGTCAACGAGCAGGAGATCACGCTGATGGTCGGCGGAAAAACCGTCGCTTTCGATGAGAGCGCCGCCTATATGAATGACTCTCTCGAGATCATGCTGCCGCTGGACATCTTTCAGGACAGCTTTGACTGCGCCGTAAACATTTACGACGGCACAACTATCCTGATTGAGCGCGGCGATACATCTGCAGAGCTCACGGTCGGCAGCACGCAGTACCGACTGAATTCTGCAACCCTTACCCTCCAGACGCCGGTCGTGAAGGTGAATGACACGATTTATATTCCGCTTCTCGCTGTGAGGACGATCTTTTCGTATACATACTCGTGGGATATTTCGCAGACGCTGTTAAGCCTTGAAACGACGGCGGAAGAGACATCCATGCTGCCCTCGTACTACAATTATTCCGAAATGGGAAAGACGACGGCGGCGAAAAATCAGGGCAGCGACGGCAACTGCTGGGCGTTTGCGGCCCTCACCGCCATAGAGACGACGCTCCTTCCGGAGGAAAACCTGCTGCTTTCGGTGGAACACCTGTGGCTGCGCCCTTCTTTTGCGAACGCCAGCGGCAACGGCGGGGATTACAGCATGGCGCTGGCCTACCTGCTCTCCTGGGAGGGACCGGTGCTGGAGTCGGAGGATCCGTACGGCGACGGTGTGCGCAACGAGTCCGCCACCGTGGTGAAGCATGTGCAGGAGGTACAGATTCTGGAATCGAAGAATTTCGAGCAGATAAAGCAGATGATCTACCAGTACGGCGGCGTGCAGAGCTCCATTTACATGTCGCTGGCAAGCGCAGACTCCGAATCTCTCTATTATAATACAGACACGTACGGCTATGCCTACATCGGCACGGAAAACCCGAATCATGACATCGTGATTGTCGGGTGGGACGACAACTATTCCGCGGAAAACTTCGGCATCGAGGTCGGCGGGGACGGTGCGTTTATCTGCCGCAACAGCTGGGGCAGCGACTTCGGCGATGAGGGAAATTTCTACATTTCCTACTATGACACGAACATCGGCGTCCACAATGTGGTGTACACGGGCATCGAGGACGCAGACAATTACGACAATATTTACCAGAGCGATCTCTGCGGCTGGACCGGAAATATGGGTTACAGCGATGAGGACGCGTATATGGCAAACGTATACACCGCCGGGGGCGATGAGCGGATTGAGGCGGTGGGCTTTTACGCGACGGCGGCGGGTACCGAGTATACCATCTACATCGCCCGGAGCTACCGCAACTCGGGGGATCTGAACAACCGTGTCCGCGCGGCTTCCGGCACGCTGAAGAACGCGGGCTATTACACGATTGACCTGGATCTGAGCCTTACGGTGAGTGCGGGCGAAGAATTTGCCGTGATTGTGTATATCCGCACGCCGGGCGCAACCATGCCGATTGCCATTGAATATGCATCGGAGGGGAGCAATCTTGTAATTGACGTTTCGGACGGAGAGGGGTATATTAGTTCGGACGGAAACCACTGGGAAAATACCGAAGAGAGCCGGGGCGTGAACCTTTGCCTGAAGGCGTATACGGTGGATCAGTGAGTAGTGGCTAGTGGCCAGTGGCCGGTGGCCGGTGGTTCGTGACGGAAATATCGTGGTTGGGAATCTTTTAAGAAAGCAGATTCGGGTCGAATGACCCGGAGTGACAGATAAAAGGGGAGCTTTGCGCAGAAAGAGGAATTTCACGTATGAAAAGGATTATTTTTGCAACTTCAAATCCGAACAAGCTTCGGGAAATCCGCCAGATTTTTGACGATCCGGAGGTGGAAATTCTTTCCTTAAAGGAGGCCGGTATCCATGCGGATATCGTGGAGGACGGAACCACGTTCGAGGAGAACGCCTGCATCAAGGCGGGCGCGGTGAGCCGTCTGACCGGGGAGCTGGTGCTGGCGGACGACAGCGGTCTGGAGGTAGATTACCTGGACAGGGCGCCCGGCGTGTATTCGGCCCGCTTTATGGGTGAGGAGACGCCGTACTCGGTGAAAAATCAGTTCATTATTGATCAGCTGCGGGATGCGGAGGGGGAGAAGCGCAGCGCGCGCTTCGTTTGTGCCATTGCGGCAGCCTTTCCGGACGGGCGAACGCTCGTTACGCGGGGAACCATCGAAGGGCGTATCGCGTACGAACCGGCGGGGATGAACGGGTTTGGTTATGACCCGATCGTCTTTGTGCCTGAGTTTGGCATGACCACGGGAGAGATGGAGCCGGAACAGAAAAACGCCATCAGCCACCGGGGAAAGGCTCTGCGGCAGATGAGGGAGCTGTTAAAGAAAGCACAATGAGGAAATATAAGAATGCGGAGGGAAACATGCATATCCTGGTAATCAGTGACACACACAGGAAGGACGTATACATGCGGGAAGTAATCAGCCGTGTCGGAAAGGTGGATATGGTGTTCCATCTGGGCGATATCGAGGGCTCCGATCAGCTGCTGATGTCCCTGTGCGAATGTCCGGTCATCATCGTGCGGGGGAACAACGACTTCTTCTCCGTGCAGGAGCGCGACCGGGTGATGGCGTTGGGGAACCACAGGATTCTCCTGACGCACGGGCACAATTACGGCGTGTCCTTCACGACGGTGCGCCTGGCCGAGGAAGCCATCGCCAGAAACTGCGATATTGCGCTCTATGGGCATACGCATGTGCCGTCACTGACGGAGGAAAAAGGGGTAACCCTGTTTAATCCGGGAAGTCTCGGTTATCCGAGGCAGGTGCCGCGCAAACCGACCTATGGTCTTATTGAGATTGACCGGTTTGAAGAGGTGCATTACACCATCTGCGAGATGTAAAATGAACGTCTCCGGCATAGCTGCATGAACCGTGTGCTTCAGGTGCATTACACCATCCGTGGGATGTAAAATGAATCGCATCGAAACCGAAGCATGGAGAAATCCGTGAGTCAGCTTTTGATATCTTAATTAATTTGACACCAGGGTCAAAAGCATATGAATCGGATGCTTGAATCCGAATTCAAGTGCCTGGGATCCGTGGTGTCATGACTTTTGACTCCGGTATCATAAATTTTGGAAGGAGAAGACATGTCAGACGAAATCAGAGAAATCCGCGATGCGCGCCTCACCGGTGAGCGCGCGCTTTTTCATGAGCGCAATCTGCGCATTTTTGACACGATATTTGAGGACGGAGAGTCCCCGCTGAAAGAATGTGAGAATATCGAGGCAAAAAGATGCATGTTTCGCTGGAAATATCCGCTCTGGTATGGTAAAAATATCAGTGTTGTAGATTCGACCCTTTTTGATATGGCGCGTGCGGGCATCTGGTACACGGATCATATCACGGTGGAAAATACACTGATCGAAGCACCCAAAAATTTCAGACGCGTGACGGACTTAACGCTTGCGAACGTCAGCTTTACGAATGCGCAGGAGACCCTATGGCACTGCAGGGATGTGCGCATGCAGTATGTGACAGCCTCGGGCGATTACTTCGCCATGAACAGCGAGAATATGGAAATTTCAGACCTTGTGCTTGCCGGAAACTATCCGTTTGACGGCGCGAAGCATGTGACGGTGAGCCATTCAAAGCTGATTTCAAAAGACGCATTCTGGAACTGTGAGGACATTACGGTTACGGACAGCTTCATCTCCGGCGAATACCTCGGATGGAATTCAAAAAATGTGACATTTATCGACTGCACCATCGAAAGCCTGCAGGGCATGTGCTATATGGATCATGTGGTGATGAAAAACTGCAGACTCCTGAATACGACCCTTGCTTTCGAGTACTCCACGGTGGACGCGGACATTCACAGCCGCATCGAAAGCGTGAAAAATCCGTCCGGCGGCAGCATCCGCGCGGAAGGCATCGGTGAGCTTATCATGGAGGCAGACAAGGTGGATGTGACGAAAACGGAAATCCCGGGGTGATTTGCAGTTGTCCTGCTCGTATGAGTCGTCTCGACGTTGGCTTTTTGTTTCGCTTAAAGATGGCTTCGAATAATAATGATGTTAAACAATTGATTGCATTAACTGATCAGTTTATTTTCCTCCGATTTGTGATATGATAATGGAAGGTTGAGATGCGGGACGTCTGATCGCAACGTAAAAATATCAGGTAATACATGAGCGGATTGGAGGTAATTTATGAAAAAATTAAGAAAAGCGGAGGCAATGGAGTGCGCAATTTCTCTTGTCTGCGAGGAGGATGGCAGGGAGGAGACTCTGAACATTCTGGTTGACGTGGCACATATGGCAGTGACTTCGCGGACTTTTGCGCCGGACATCCGGGAATGGGACAGCTTTGCGGAGCAAAAGCTGATTCCGGAGCTGGCACTGATCCCGTATCATGCGCTGTATCAGGACGGCTACGGGGATGAGCGCTTCCTGATCGGTGCCTTCGATGCGCTGCGGTTCTACCGGGGGGATGATGTGGACGAGATGGTAAAAAAGCTTTCTCCTTATTTTCCACAGGCCTGCAGTCCGGACCCCTCGCTAAAGGTCATTGATTTCGATGTAAGGGGAAATCAGGTGATTCTCTACCTCGGGAAACCGGAACTTGAGAATTACAGCGGCGATGGCTGGGACGAAACACCGTACGAATTCTATGCGGGAACCGTCGGAAGCGCGTATATCGAGGATGCTGTGGTGCTGAACTTCCCGGCGGATACTGCCGTATTTCAGGCCTGCGAGGCGCAGGATGAATGCCCGAAACTGGGGATTTCGGGAAACGTCAGTAAAAACCGGCTCCGCGCGAAAAAAATCCCCTGCGTCCTTTACAGCCGGGATGGAGAAAATTACCGGGAAATCCGTTTTGACGATGTGATCGGCGAGGTGTTGAAGGCGGCGGATGTGCCTGTCTCGAAGTTTGAGCATCTGGTGTAGGGGAAGAGAAAACAGAAGGCACACTTTCCTGATACAGGAGGAGAGAAAACAGAAGGCGCGCTTCCCCGATACAGGAGAAGGGAAAACTGCATGTATTTCCCCTTTACAGAAAAAGAAAATTAAAGTAAGATACGTCTGTCGGCAGAAATACGAACTCTGCCGGCAGATATATTTATGTATACAGGCTATGCACGGAAATATGTCAGTCTGCATCCAACGAAGTTTGGATTGGGTGGCTGGATTTGGGGAGACATTTCCGCCTGATCCGGCCGCTGAAAAGTTTTAAAGGAGATATCTACATGACCAGCTATCTTGAAATGACCATCGGAAAACAGAAAAATATCGCTCTGATCGCGCACGACGGAAAGAAGGCGGACATGATCGCCTGGTGCGAGCGGAATAAGGAAATCCTGCAGAAGCATTTCCTCTGTGGCACCGGCACTACCGCCCGCATGATCACGGAAAAGACCGGTCTCCCGGTGCGCGGTTACAACTCCGGCCCGCTGGGCGGCGACCAGCAGATCGGCGCGAAAATTGTGGAGGGGCAGATCGACTTTGTCGTGTTCTTCTCGGATCCGCTTACCGCACAGCCCCACGACCCGGATGTGAAGGCGCTGCTGCGCATCGCCCAGGTCTACGACATCCCCATCGCCAACAATATCGCCTCGGCGGATTTTATGATCCACTCGACGTTTATGGATCAGGAGTATGAGCATAAGATCATTGATTTCCATCAGAACATAAAGAAGAGGGCGGAAGAGTTGAAGGGTGAATAGTATTCACGGTCGCCTGGTGTTAAACTTTTCCTATTTGAACCTTGAAAAACATTTCCCTTTCGTGTATACTGACGGGCAGTAAAGCTGCTGACCGCGAACGTACAACGGACCTGAAATTTACGGCGGTTAAGGAGAGAAAAGGCATGAAGTCCGGCTTTTCGAAGGAAGGCAGGGGCGAAACCATGCTCCTGCAGACGACTGCGAATGGATGGCAGGACTGCGGACAGCGGCACGGAAGTAGCGAAACAGGGGCGCCTTATTCCGGCGCTTCCTTAAGAATGGAGGTTTTTAACATGGGCAATTGCAGTAAGGCAAAGGAAGACATTTTAAACGGCCGCACCGCGCTGGGCATCGAGTTCGGCTCGACCAGAATCAAGGGCGTGCTGATCGGCGAGGATCACGCACCCATCGCGTCCGGCAGCCACGAGTGGGAGAACCGTCTGGAAAATGGCATCTGGACATACTCCTTAAACGACATCTGGACAGGCCTGCAGGACTGCTACGCGGATCTGAAAGCAGACGTAAAGAAGCAGTACGATGTGACGCTCACGAATATCGGCTCCATCGGCTTCTCGGCAATGATGCACGGCTACATGGCATTTGACGAGAACGACAAGCTGATGGTTCCGTTCCGCACATGGCGCAACACCATCACCGGACCGGCGGCGGAAGAGCTTTCCGAACTGTTCCGGTACAACATCCCGCAGCGCTGGAGCGTGGCACACCTGTATCAGGCTATTTTAAATGAAGAGCCGCATGTTCCGGACATCAAGTTCCTGACAACTCTGGCAGGGTACATACACTGGCAGATGACCGGCGAGAAGGTTCTGGGCGTGGGCGAAGCGTCCGGCATGTTCCCGATCGACTCGGATACAAACGATTATAATGAAACCATGATCGCGAAGTTCAACGCGCTGATCGCGCCGAAGGGCTTCCCGTGGACATTCCGCGACATCTTCCCGAAGGTGCTGCTGGCCGGCGACGCGGCAGGCACACTGACGGAGCAGGGCGCGAAGCTGCTGGATGTGGGCGGCGACCTGAAGGCCGGAATCCCGGTTTGCCCGCCGGAAGGCGACGCGGGCACCGGCATGGCAGCGACGAACAGCGTGGCGAAGCGCACCGGTAACGTATCCGCCGGCACATCCATCTTCTCCATGGTAGTGCTGGAAAAGGAACTTGACAGCTATTATCCGGAAATCGACGTGGTGACCACACCGACCGGCAGCCCGGTGGCCATGGTTCACTGCAACAACTGCACCTCCGACTTAAACGCGTGGGTAGGCCTCTTCAAAGAATTTGCGGAAAGCTACGGCATTGAGATTGATATGACAAAGCTGTTCAGCGTCCTGTACCGCAAAGCCCTCGAAGGCGACAAGGACTGCGGCGATGTTCTGGCATACAACTACTTCTCCGGCGAGCCGGTGACCGGCCTGGAGGAAGGCCGTCCGATGGTCGTCCGCACGCCGGACTGCAAGTTCAACCTTGCAAACTTCATGCGCGCAAACCTGTTCTCCGCACTGGCAACCTTAAAGGTTGGCAACGACATCCTCTCCAAGAAGGAGCATGTGAAGGTAGATGAGATCTACGGCCACGGCGGGCTCTTCAAGACTCCTGGCGTAGGGCAGAGCTTCCTGGCGGCAGCGCTCGACACCCCGGTAGTCGTCATGGAGACGGCAGGTGAGGGCGGTGCCTGGGGCATTGCGCTTCTGGCCGCTTACATGGTGAACAAGGGCGAAGGCGAAACCCTCGAAGCATACCTCAAGAACGAAGTGTTCGCGGGGCAGGTCGGCACGAAGCTTTGGCCGAATCCGGACGACGTAAAGGGATTTGATGAATTCCTTGTGCGTTACAAGAAGGGTCTGGCGATCGAGAAGGCTGCGGTAGAAAACCTGTAATTCAAGCATTACTGAAATATATCATTTTCATGAAATGCTGGTCGAAGTTTTTGCGAGTGTAGAAGTGTCGCTTCACGAAACTTCGGGAGGCGACCGCGAACCGCGGACCATTTATCGGGGCTGCCTGCAATTGCGGCAGCCCCTTTTCACGTATTTCCGGGAGTTGGACGTAAGCATGCGCAGAAAAATTTACGAACTGGTCAGGAGAACCGATAAAAAGAGCAGGGCGCGAACTATTTACAATGGCATCATCATATTTGCCGTGTTCGTCAGCGTCATTCCCCTGGCATTTAAGGAAGATTATCTGCTCTTTGAAGTGGCGGACAAAATTGCGGCCCTGTTTTTCCTGACAGATTATATTTTCCGCTTCATCACGGCGGATTTCAAATACGCGGAATACAGGAATGGCGGAAAAAAACGGAACCCGTTTTTGCGTTTCCCGTTCTCGCCGATGGCGATCATTGACCTGCTCTCCATCCTTCCGTCCATCGTCCCGCTAAACAGTGCGGACAAATCCTTAAGGATGATCACCCGGCTGATGCGGGCGCTGCGCGTGTTCCGAATCTTCAAGGTGGCGCGCTATTCGAAGAACATCGAGCTGCTGGTGCGGGTGCTGAAGAGGTCGAAGGACGCACTGCTGGCGGTGGTCGCGCTGGCGCTGGCCTATATCCTGATCTCCGCGCTGGTGATCTATAATGTCGAACCGGAAACCTTCTCCACATTTTTTGATGCCATTTACTGGGCGACCGTGTCGCTGACCACCATGGGCTACGGCGACATCTATCCCGTCACGAATATCGGGCGGACGGTGACCATGGTGTCTGCCATGTTCGGCATCGCGGTGGTGGCGCTCCCGGCCGGTATCATTACGGCCGAGTATATGAATGAACTGCTGGAGGAAAAAAGGCAGTGAAATGTGAAATCTTTCGGACAGTGAAGATTTCGAGTGCCGGGACTTCCGGGAGAAACCCGGGTGGAGAAGATTTCGAGCGCGGGACTTCCGGGAGAAGCCCGGATGGAGAAGATTTTTGGGTGCGGGACTTTCGGAAAAAAACCGGATGGAAGAGATTTTGAGTGCCGGGACTTCCGGCAGAATTCGGAACCGCGAAGATTCCGGGTACACAGAAGGAGCATCGGAAGACGACCGTTTAGATTTTCATGTGAGGGCGAGATGAAGAGAAAGAAAGAGTGGATTTTTCCGCCTGCGTGTCTGTGCTGCGCCTTGTGGGGCAGCGCATTTCCGGGCGTGAAAATCGGATATCAGCTGTTTCAGATTGAAAGTTCGGACACGGCGGCGATTCTGCTGTTCGCCGGAACGAGATTTTTCCTCGCCGGGGTGCTCACGATCCTTGCGGGAAGTCTGCTGGCGGCGATGGAAAAAAGAAGAGAGGACAGTTTCGCAACGGAACCGGGAAAAGCGGAGCAGGGGCGATCTGAGGCGGAAAAAGCGATGACCGGGGGAAAAAACGGCTTTCGCCTGCTTACGCCTCAAAAGGGGTCATGGAAATATATTTTCTGCCTTTCGCTTTTTCAGACTGTGCTGCAATATCTGTTCTTTTACGTCGGCCTCGCGCACACAAGCGGCGTGAAGTCCTCCATCGTGCAGTCGGTCAACGTATTTGTGGCGATCGCCATCTCGGTCTGGGTCTTCCGTCTGGAGAAGATGACGCGAAAAAAAGTGGCCGGATGTATCGTTGGCATTGCCGGCGTTATCCTGGTGAACCTGGAAGCGGGAGCGCTGGATTTTCATCTGACACTTACTGGGGAAGGCTTTATCTTCTTCTCCACGGTGGCCCACGCGTTCTCGGTCTCACTTATCAAAATTTTTTCGAGGAAGGAATCACCGGTGGTCTTAAGCGGCTATCAGTTTGCCGTCGGCGGCCTGATCATGATGGGCGTTGGGCTGTTGTGCGGCGGCAGATTCGGCGCGGTATCTTTGCCCGGGTGTGCCATGCTGATTTATCTTGCCATGGTGTCGGCGGTGGCCTACACGCTGTGGGGGATTTTACTGAAAAAATATGAGCTCTCAAAGGTCACGGTCTACGGATTCCTGACCCCGGTCTTCGGGGCACTGCTCTCGGCGATCTTTCTGGGTGAAGGGGAGCTGCTGCAGGCAAAAAACATCGGCGCGCTCCTGTTGGTGTGCCTGGGAATCTGGATCGTGAATACGGGGAGGCTTCAAAAACAGGAATTTGTCGAAAATTTAGAAGAAAACGGCAGAAAGGAACAAATATATGGAAGCGATCGAATGCATCAAAACCAGAAGGAGCGTCCGCAAATTTAAACCGGGCGCGGTGGACAGAGAAACTTTAACGAAAATTGTGGAGGCGGCATCCATGACACCCTCCTGGAAGAACACACAGATCACCCGTTACCATATCGTGCAGGATAAAGAACTGTTAAACCGCATGGTGGCGGAGTGCTTTCCGGGCTTTGCCCACAACCAGGAGATCGTAAGCGGCGCGGACAATCTTGTCGTGGTCTCCATGGTGACCGGCCGCTGCGGCTATGAGCGCGACGGAAGCTTCACCACAAAAAAGGGAGACCGCTGGCAGATGTTTGACGCAGGCGGTGCGGCAAACACATTCTGCCTCGCGGCACATGCGTACGGCGTGGGCACGGTTTTGCTTGGTATTTTCGATGAGGATAAGGTTGCAGAATGCATCGGCCTGCCGGAAGGCCAGCAGGTGGCCGCACTCATCGCCATGGGCTACGCGGACGAAGAACCAAAGACGCCGCCGAAAAAGACGACAGAAGTGCTGATGAATATTATCTGACACCGGAACAGGTGAACACTGTAAGTTGAAAATGCCACGGACATACAGACCAATGTCAATGTATATCCGTGGCATTTGTGACGAGCGTCTGAATTCGCATGCCGTTGCTGTCGTATAGGCGAAGAAAAGGCTGCGGGGCTTACCTTTCGACAAGCATTCTTAAAAAAGTTTCATGGATTGCCGTACTCTCTTTCCGGTCCAGCTCCGGGTGAAAGGACAGGGCGATCTGTCTGCCGTATCTCACCGCGACGATCCGATTATCCACACGCGCCAGCACATCCACACCGTCATCGACAGATTCCACATAGGGCGCGCGGATAAATGTCATCGGCACAGGGCCGATGCCTGCCATGTTTGCCGTCGTGTGGAAGCTGCCCAGCTGCCGTCCGTAGGCGTTACGGCGCACGCGGATGGGCATGGTGCCGAAGTGAACGGTGCTGTCATCCGCGAGGGCCCCGGCCAGCAGAATCATGCCGGCGCAGGTCGCAAGTACCGGCAGGCCGTCCTCAATTTTCTCTTTCAGAATATCAAAGAGTCCCAGCTCGCGCAGAAGCTTTCCCTGCACCGTGCTCTCCCCGCCGGGGAGAATCAGCCCGTCGAAAGGCCGGCTCAGATCCGGCCTCTGACGGATTTCAAAATAATTTACGCCGAGCATATCCAGAGTCTGCTCCTGTTCAAGAAAAGCGCCCTGCACGGCCAGTACCGCAATGGTCATCACTGCCCTCTTTCTTCCATAATCAGCCGGATTTCATTTTCGTTGATGCCGACCATCGCCTCGCCGAGATCCGTGGAAAGATCCGCCAGCATTTTCGGATCCTGATAATTTGTCACAGCCTTCACGATAGCCTGTGCGCGTTTTGCCGGGTCACCGGATTTGAAGATACCCGAACCGACAAATACGCCCTCGGCGCCCAGCCACATCATCAGCGCCGCGTCCGCCGGCGTCGCCACGCCGCCTGCCGCAAAATTCACCACCGGGATGCGCCCGTTTTCGTGTACATACTTCACCAGATCAAACGGCACGCGAAGCTCCTTTGCCGCTTCGAACAGCTCATCCTCCCGCATGGAGACGATCCGGGCAATCTCCTGATTCATTTTCCGCATGTGGCGCACCGCCTGCACCACATCGCCGGTGCCGGGTTCGCCTTTTGTGCGGATCATGGACGCTCCCTCATTGATGCGGCGCAGCGCTTCTCCCAGATCCCTGGCACCGCACACGAACGGCACGGAAAACTGCGTCTTGTCAATGTGGTACACATCGTCTGCCGGGGAAAGCACTTCGCTCTCGTCGATATAATCAATTTCGATCGCTTCCAGAATCTTCGCCTCCATAAAATGTCCGATGCGGCACTTGGCCATCACCGGGATGCTGACCGCATCCTGAATGGAGCGGATCATTTTTGGGTCGCTCATGCGGGACACGCCGCCTGCCGCCCGGATATCCGCCGGGATGCGCTCTAAGGCCATCACCGCGCAGGCGCCTGCCGCCTCGGCGATACGTGCCTGCTCCGGCGTGGTCACATCCATGATCACGCCGCCTTTGAGCATCTGTGCCAACTGTTTATTTAATTCATAACGATCATTTGCCATTGAAGTATCCTCCTTGTTCATAGCTTAACTGCATCCCCAATAGTGCAATCATGGGGCTTGCGTTTTGCGATTGATGGCATTATAATATGATCTGACCATGTGAAAATATCCAATTTAATACTATTTGACCAGACCAGATTGCAAAAAGACGGGCGGTATTCTCGACAACGCTCGTGATACTGACATGGGCGTTTATAACGGGAATTACTTTTTTTGCTGCCGCTGCGAACACGAAAAAAAGTAATGGGGAAAAGAGAGAAGAGGCGTGTTCGCCAATATGGACAGCAAAACGGCCGGGCAGACTGTCCGAAAACTGAAAATAGTCTCTCCGATTTCACAACATGTGGTGTTCCGAAAGAACCCGAATCACTACATGTTGTGTCCGAAGATGAAGAAAAACGAGTTTTCGGACAGCCTGCGGGGGGGGCGAATGCAGAAAAAAGAAATTCGGAAAGAGGAGGGCGAGATGCTTACCTATACATTTGAAGATCGCGGCGACACGCCGTATTATGAATACCTGTACATAAGAATAAAAAATGATATTTTAAATGGAAATCTGTCCGCCGGGGAAAAGCTGCCCTCCAAGCGGGCTTTTGCCGCCCAGCTTTCCCTTAGTGTCATGACGATTGAAAATGCGTATGCCCAGCTGATGGTGGAGGGCTATATCATCGCTGTGGAGCGAAGGGGATATTTTGCGGCGGACACATCCTTTTTGGAGAAAGGTTTTGCCGGGGGAGCTTCGGGAGATGAACAGAAAAAACAAATTCCGAAGGAAAACCGCGACAAGGAAAGAATGGTTATTGCTGACTTTACATCGAACTCCATACGACCGGAAAATTTTCCGTTTTCCGTGTGGGCAAAACTGATGCGCCGCGTGCTCACGGAATCACGGGAGGAACTTCTCCTAAAACCGCCTGCCCAGGGAATGTGGGAACTTCGCACGGCAATAGCGGAGCATCTGCGCCGCTTCCGCGGAATGGAAGCTAAACCGGAGCAGGTCGTTGCGGGCGCGGGGACAGAGTATTTATATGGTTTGCTGATTCAGTTGCTCGGGCGCGGTCGGATATACGGAGTGGAAAATCCGGGATACCGGAAAATCAGTCAAATCTATCGCAGCAACGGCATACAGTACCGCACGGTGGAGATGGATGAGAACGGTATTGACGTCGGGGCACTGAGAAAGAGCGGGGCGGATGTCATTCACATTTCACCGTCACATCATTTCCCAACGGGAATTGTGACACCGATCAGCCGCCGGGCAGAGTTGCTTGCCTGGGCGTGTGAGCGGGAAAATCGCTATATTATCGAAGATGACTACGATTGCGAGTTCCGGTTTACCGGCCGTCCGATTCCGACCATGGCCGGGATTGACCGGCATGATCGCGTCATTTACATGAATACATTTTCCAGGAGCCTGACCCCATCCATCCGCATCAGCTATATGGTGCTGCCGGAAAGCCTTACAGAAAGGTTCCGGGAACAGCTGGGCTTTTATTCCTGCACCGTGTCCAACTTTGAACAGATGACACTGGCAGCATTTTTGTCAGAGGGATATTTTGAAAAGCATATCAACCGGCTCCGCAATTATTACCGGGAAAAGAGAGATTATCTGATTGAAGAATTGCTGGACGACTTTCCAAAAGGAACGGTTCGAATCGAAAAGGAAGAGGCCGGGCTTCATTTTCTGCTGCATCTTGAGACAAAACTGTCAGATGCCGAATTAAAGGCCCGGGCACTGGAGGAAGGAATTCGGGTGTCGTGTCTCTCTGATTACTATGAGGAGCAAATGCCGCAGGAAGAAGGGAGGATAGTACAGGAATCGGGCAGAGGCAGGCTGTATCGGAACCGGGAGGATGGGGAAAACGGAACTCTGGTGATCAATTATTCCGGAATTGCTGCGGACGATATTCCGAAAACAGCGAAAAAACTGCGCAAAATTGTTCACTAAAAAAATGAAAAAAACGAAAAAAAGTGGTTGACAAAAAAAGGACAATGATGTATTATAGCTAAGCTTTCGCGAGGGAACGAAAACAAAGAGGTTTTCACCCGAGCAAAACAAAGAACTTTTCTCTGATTTCCTGATTCTGACGTTGGTTCT
>JAJQBQ010000057.1:0-15471 GCA_021203205.1 Lachnospiraceae bacterium
CGTTTTCCTGCTCTTCGTTTTCCTGCTCTTCGTTTTCCTGCTCTTCGTTTTCCTGGCCTTCGTTTTCCTGGCCTTCGTTTTCCTGTTCTCCCCCTTCCTGTTCATCACTGTCCAGGCTTTCCATAGGCAGGCTAATCAACAGCTCTCCCACATACTCCTCCGCAATTTCCTTGCTCCGCGCGGTGTATTCCACCCCTTCGTAAAGGATGGTGCCGTCCGCTCTGTAGACGCTTTCTTTGCTGCCGCCCGCCGCGGAGCCTCCCCCGGAAGTCTGCTCCCACAACAGAAGTCCGGCGTTTACCGCTAGTGCTGCCGCCGCACCGAGCAATAGTCCGGCTGCAATCAATATCACAAAAAAGATGGGAGTTGATAATTTTTTCTTTTTCATAACAGTTCCCTTTCCGCCGTTTCCTGATGAACTCATCGGAACTTAAGCGACATTTTGCTTCTCAAACTTGTGCATTCCGGCTCCCATAATCTAAAGACTCTGACTTTTCTATGCCATCCTCACTGCGGCTGATTCACCACCCCCGCGAACAGCATCGTCCCGGTATCGCTGACCGCCACGAACAGGAACGGCCGATCCAGCACGAAATCAATCTCATCTGTCTGGGACGGCGCCGACCCCAGCGAAGTAAGGTCTGCTTCCGTATAAGCGGCCGCACGCACTCCCTCCTCGTTCACTTCCACGCGGATGGTCTGCTGCACCCTGCTTAAATATGCGCTGTCATCACTGCCCGCGGCCGCGCCGGTGAGCGCCGAGAAATCCGCCAGCCTCTCGTCAAACACGTCCGTCACTCCCAGAGCAGTCAGGGTATCCGTCAAATCCAGCTCGGAAGAAATGTCGAATTTCGGCATGGAAAGATTTACGATCATTTGATCCGCTTCCAGCTCCAGATCCAGCTGTAGCTTCCAGTCTATGGAGCCGTGCCCGTTTGACCAGGTATACCCGTCCGTGAGCATCGCGGCCAGCACTTCATCCTCCAGCAGATCATATACGGATACGCCTTCGTCTGGCAGGATCAGCCACATGCCTCCGCCGGTTCCGGAAAATCCCTTGAAAATAGCACTGAACTGCTCCGCCTTCCAGTAATCCTGATTTTTGATGGTCTGATTCATAAAATCACAGGTGACGGTTCCGTCAGCCGTCTGAAATTCTCCCTCTTCGGTGTCCTCCTCCTCAAATTTTTTACTCCACTCCACGTCAAAGTAGATGGTGGAAAACAGCGCGGCGGCCGTGTCCGCGTCCATCTCCAGCTTTTTCCTCTGGCTCGCCGCGGAATCATCCAGATCCGCGAGCATATTTCCGGTATTCTCATTCAGCCATTTTAAAATAGCGTTCTGGCAATCAGAGGAGGCCAGATCCCCCCGGTAAGTGGACGTGCAGTAGCCAGAAGCCAGCGTATCCAGTGTGCTCTGTATGAAATCTAAATCCTCATTCAGCCAGATGGAAGACGCCAGAATGCTGGTAGTCTTTCTGGTAGAAATATAATTTCCCATCCACAGGGCCTGCGCCTGCGTGCGCAATGTTCCCGTATCCTTTGTATCTTCGGCGCCAAGTGCCTCCAAAATCTGCGCCCTGCTGTCGCCGTCTGTCGTTTCCGCCAGCATGGCCAGCGTCATGTAAAGGGAAATCGGCGAATACGCGATATTTTCCGTATCCTCCCCCGAGGCCAGAATCATCCGCAGCGTTGACAGGGCAAACTCGTCATAATATTCCGGATAGTTTTCCTGGTTTGCAAGCCTCTGCGCCTTATCTTCCTCCAGTTCATTTCCGGTTACGGAATATTCATCCGATGTCTCCGGGTACTCCGCCGCCGCCAGGACATAGTCCGACAGATTCACGCCTGCCATGTTCAGAGAAAAAAGGATCTGCTTCCCGTACATCTGATAGATGCCGACCCCCGCCACTACAGCCAGCACCGCGGCGGCACTTAAGATGAATCGCAGCCTTGCTCTCTTTTTGTTGCGCCGTTTTGTGCCTTCAGCTGCAGCTGCGGACACTGCCGTCCGGGCATCCTCCGGCGCGGCGTGCTCGTACGCCGTTTTTATTTTCTGATTTATTTTCTGCTCTTCCATAGAATGATTTCTCTCCTCTGCACAGCTAGGCTTCCATCTCCCGCTCCCAGCGCTTCCCCAGCTTTTTTAATGTCCGCTGATATTTCGACAGCTCCGTGGAGAGCGGCAGGTTCAGCATGTCCGCGATCTCCCGGTGCTTCATGCCCGTGACGGCATAAAGCGTGACGATCTCCCGCTCATCCTGTTCCAATTCCGAGAAGAGACTTTCCAGCACCATGCGATCTTCCGCCGTCACCGCAGGCTTTTCCGCCAGCGCGGACAGGTCCGCCGGGTCTGTCGCCACGTCTTTTCTCTTTCGCAGGGTCTGCAGCGCCTCATTCCGCGCAATTTTTAAAATCCAGGCCAGGGGAAATCCCTTCGATTTGTACTGGTGCGCGGACTGCCAGATGCGTATGTAGGTATCCTGCGTCACATCCTCCGCATCCTCCGCGTTTTTCGTGATGGACAGCGCGATGCCGTAGACCGACACGCGGGTCTTTTCATAAAGATTTGTCAGGCCATCCTCGTCGCCCGCGGCCGTCCGCCGGATATAATCGTCCAGCAGCTCACTGTCGCCGCGCTCCAGCGACTCGGACAGAGCCATAAATAAAAAGAACATTTTTTCCTCCCATTTTCCATTTATCCAAACTCCCATGCCCGCGTTGCGGACACCTCCAGAGAGTAAAACAGACAAGTTTGATCAGGACTTTTGTCTGCTTCTACAGGTACATGAAACAGCATCATCGGCTGGTTTATCAGTAAACGAGGTGCATACATCCGATTCGCCGGACGATACTGTTCGAGCTTCTATATTGTTAATGAAATTAAATTTCATTTTATCGCATGGGTAACATAATTTCCACAAAAAATTTACTGTCACAGCTGGTATTTCATATTTCAATCATTTTTAACTTACAGTGCTGAATATATCGTCAGACCACTGTTAGCGCAGGGTAGAATTAACCACATGGCAGAGGAACGAAGTATAGCGGTGGTTAAGTCGACTGACGGCAGCGCAGTGAATGGTGACATTGCAGTGCTATAAGGAATTATGATCGAAACGACACACTATCACAAACCTTTCGTTCACTGTAAAAAACAGCCCTGATGTATGACATGGATTTTTCCATGTACCATCAGGGCTGTCTGCCTTGTTATATATAATGATGACTCCAGGTTCAAAATAATTCGAGCGGCAAAAGGAGTGTGACACGCGGATTCTTCCGCACTAACGCACTTTCTGCATCAGCCCGTCGTCGCCAAATGCCAGCGGCGAAATGCAAACCTCCCGATGCCATCCTTTTCCTTCGGTATATTTCCCGATCGGAGTTGCGAAGCGGTGATATGCGATGAAGTACCTGTCCGAACTATGTTCTTCTGTCCCCTGCATGCGCACAATGCTGTGATGTCCGGTTCCCAGAATACCGCGCGCCACATCTTTTTCGAGAATCGGGTATTGATAGTGGATTGGCCCGTACAGGTTATCCGCAACGCCATAATTTACATGGTAATTTTCGCTTCCCGTATCGTCACAGGACCATGTAAAATGATAGAATCCGCCCCGCTTCATCACGGCTATGGCTTCCCGAAAATCCTCCGCCCCGTCGATATTCCTCAGCGTTCCCGGCACAAGACCGGTCAGATCCGGCGAAAGCTTCGCGATGGCCGGTGCACCGTTGCCAAACAGCAGCCACATATCCTCCCCTTCCACATAAACCGAGGGGTCGATGGTCTGCCACATGCGGATTCCATGCTCGCGCATCATTGGCATGGTGACAAGCGGCTGCGGCCGGGCCGCAAAAGGGCCGAGCGGGCTTTTCGCGGTTGCCAGCCCGATGCAGGACTCCCCGGTGGCATCCTTCGCGCAGAAAAAGAAATAATATACCCCGTTTTTTCGCAACATGCAGGGTGCCCAGGCATGACCGGTGGCCCAGGAGACCTGGTCGGAGGCCACGTCCAGAATCACGCCGTGGGATTGAAAACGCCCATCCTCCTCCAACGAGAATGCCTGAAACTGCGTACCGCTCCATCCCTCAAAACCGTCCGTCGTCGGGTATATGTAAAGTTTTCCGTCAAAACACACCAGATCCGGATCGGCAAATTCGCCGGGCAGAACCGGGTTTTTAAATTCTGTAATTGTAAGCATGCAACTCTCCCTGTAAGTAAAAAAAAGAAAAAACACAGCATCCAATGTTTGACGCTGTGCTTTTGAACGGAGAAGGGGGGATTTGAACCCCCGCGCCGCTGTTAACGACCTGCTCCCTTTCCAGGGGAGTACCTTCAGCCACTTGGTTACTTCTCCATAGTCGTTGATCCATCTGTCGATGTTCAATTATAAATTTGTAAAGCGGAGAGGGTGGGATTCGAACCCACGGTTCCTTGCGGAATCACCGGTTTTCAAGACCGGCTCCTTAAACCACTGGGACACCTCTCCGTGTGGTTATCGCCTCACCCACGAAACGCAAGCGCTACTTTAACAGAATTGGGGCGCTTTGTCAACCCACTAATTTCATTTTTTAGGATGTTTTTTTTCACTCGTTATTGTCAGAATCTACCCATGTACTCTTCCACATTCCGGCATTCCATAAGTCCCGACATGACGCACACCCCTGCGGCGCCCGCTTCGAGAGCCGCAGGATACCGCTCCGGCGTGATGCCGCCGATAGCAAAGACCGGGAGGTCAGTTGCCCGGCATACTTCCCGCAGGAAATTCAGGCCGCGCGGCGGTACGCCGCGCTTGCAGTCGGTCGCAAAGATGTGCCCGGCCTGGATATAGGTCGCAGGAGTTCCCTGTAAGGCGCCTGCCTCTTCCGCGGAATGAAGAGAAACTCCGATTCGATTGAAACCGGAAAAAACATTTTCTGAATTTTTCTGGCTTTCCTGATATCGCAGCGCATCATTTTCCCGACATGCCGCGATCCTTTCTCCGCGTACTGCATCTGAAAAACCGCAGGGACCCGAAGACTCGCCGTCTTTTTTCACATACTCCATAAAAGTGCGGAATGAAAGATGAATGCCGTCGCACCCGATGCGCCTGGCCACATCCACCCAGTTGTGCACCTGCATCGGCACACCGTGGCTTTTGCAGATGGCAAGGCACTTCGCGGCCAGCTCCTCGTATTCATCCTCCGACAAATCCTTTTCCCGGAGGATAACGGCATACGGGTGCTGCGCCGCGATGCGGTCGAGCCGCAGGAGAAAATCGTCCTGACATAATTTTCGGTTGGTTACACAGATCAACATCTAATCTTCTTCCTCCTGCGCCTGTTCTCTGGTACCAACCGTGGGAACAGGCACCCGTTCTTTTTCTTTTCGACTTTTGCGCAAGCGAAACGTCGCGAAGACACAGCAAACGTAAGTTCCGACTCCGGCGACAGCTCATAAGTTCCGCGAAGCGGAACTTGCGACATTCAGCAAAGCTGAAGTCGGGGATGTCATGAGTCAACGCGAAGCGTTTACTCATTCCGACTTTCGCGCAAGCGAAACGTCGCGAGTAAGCGCTTTTCGCTTACTCAGTTACCCCGCATAAATATAGTCCGAGAATACCGGCTGCAGTCCCTGCGCCAGGATAGCATCCCGCACCTCATCCACGCTGCGCCCGTCGGATATGATAAACTGCGGGTCGCCCTTGGACTCGCCCTCCTCAATGTGCTCGCCGATGCCGGTGGAGACTCCGGCGGAAATCTTCGTGGCCGCGATGCCGATGACGCCGTTGCGGAAGCCCTCCCGCTCGCGAGTGGAGATGGTGATGCTGGCAAACGGCATGAAGAGCCGGTATGCGCAGATGATCTGCAGTAACTGGGTTTCATGCACATCCTTCGGGTTGATCTTGTCGTTGTTGATGATGGGGCGCAGGCGCGGACAGGAAAACGCGATCTCCGCATGCGGATATTTCTTCTGAAGAAGATACGCGTGGGTGCCCGTGGCGAAGGCGTCCCTGCGGAAGTCGTCCAGCCCCAGAAGCGCCGCGAAGCCGACGCCCCGCATGCCGCCCATCAGCGCGCGCTCCTGAGCGTTCAGGCGGTACGGGAAGATGCGCTTGTGACCGCCCAGGTGCAGTGTCTCATATTTGTCCGGGTTGTAGGTCTCCTGAAAAACGGTGACGTAATCCACGCCGCACTCGTGCAGGTAGTGGTATTCGTCCGAATTCAGCGGATAAATCTCGATGCCGATCACGGTAAAATATTTCCGCGCGATCTTACAGGCCTCGCCGATATAGTCCACCGGCGACATGTTCCGGCTCTCGCCAGTCAGGATCAGGATCTCCTTCAGGCCAGTTTTAGCGATGGCGGAAAATTCCTTTTCCACTTCCTCCATGGTCAGCTTCGCCCGGCGGATCTTATTGTGGCAGTTGAAGCCGCAGTAAATGCAGTAATTTTCGCAGTAGTTTGCGATATAGCAGGGCGTAAACATCATGACGGAGTTGCCGAAATGCTTTCTGGTCTCCTCCCTGGCCCGCGCCGCCATCTGCTCCAGATACGGCGCGGCGGCCGGGGACAGCAGCGCTCCGAAGTCCTCCGTGGTCAGCCCGTCCGCAGCCAGCGCCCGCTCCACATCCTTCGCCGTGTATTTCGTCTCATCGTAGCCGGCCCGGGCGGCCAATACCTGCTCCATGATATCTCCCGGCGGCACCTCCATGCCCGGCTGGTACTCCATGTGGTTTGTTTCTCTTGTAATATATTTTGCGTTGATGATGTTGTCAGTCATGACAATCGCTTCCTTCCTGTAAAGTTTCAATCTGACATGTATCCCGACCTTTTTCACGAAAAACCTGTCTTCCGATAAATCTTGTCAAAACCATACTTTGAATCTGTCGGAATACAGTCGGAACACAAATTGCCGGCAAAAAACTCTTCACGTCAGCTTCGTGAGAATAATTCGTGTGTCCGTCTTTATATCACTCGAACATCATTTTTCTTCGATTATTTTCTATTTCTATCGTCAGTCTGCCAGGAATCCTGTCAGCGGCGAGGACGCCGTGGCTCCCTCCTGCACGCGCCCGAGCCCCGAAAGGTACGCCGTGCGCCCCGCCTCGATGGCCTTCTTAAACGCACCCGCCATAGCCGGAATGTCGCCCGCCGTGGCGATGGCCGTGTTCGCCATAACCGCTGCGCAGCCCATCTCCATCGCTTCACAGGCCTGGCTGGGTCTGCCGATACCCGCGTCCACGATGACCGGCAGATCGATCTCATCCACCAGGATCTGGATGAAGTCGCGGGTGCGCAGTCCCTTATTCGTGCCGATCGGTGCGCCCAGCGGCATGATGGCCGCCGCGCCCGCATTTGCCAGGTCACGCGCCGCATTCAGATCCGGGTACATGTAGGGCATGACCACGAAGCCCTCCTTTGCGAGGACCTCCGTCGCCTTTATGGTCTCATAATTATCCGGCAGCAGATATTTCGAGTCATGCACCACCTCGATTTTGATGAAATCGCCGCAGCCCACCTCCCTGGCAAGTCTGGCGATACGAACCGCCTCCTCCGCGTTGCGGGCGCCGGAGGTGTTCGGCAGGAGCGTCACGCCCTCCGGGATATAGTCCAGAATATTGTCGATGCTGCCCAGCGTAGCGCGGCGCAACGCCAGCGTAATGATCTGCGCACCAGCGTACTCCACGGCTGCTTTGATGAGGTCGAGGGAATATTTTCCCGACCCAAGGATAAAGCGGGACGTAAACTCATGCCCGCCTAAGGTAAAAATGTCTTTTTCTTTCTGATTTTCTTCCATAGCTATTGCTGCTCCTTTCTTATCACTTTCATCCTCACAAATCTGCAATGCAGATTCACGGTTTGAATTCACAAATCTATTTGTGCTTATTCATCTGACTTTCGCGAAGCGAAACGCCGCAAAAAACACGCAGTGTTTCTTCCGTCTCGACTTCGACGCAGCCGAACGTCGCGAACAAGCGCCATGCGCTTGTTCAGCCTCCACCTACAAAGCACACGATTTCCACCGTATCTTCATCGTGAAGTTCATAAGTTTCATATTTCGCCTTCGGCACGATCTGCCCGTTTACCTCAACTGCGATCCGCGTAAGCGGATATCCTTTCATCTGAAGTAATTCCACAACAGGCATGGTTCCGTCCAGCGAAATCTGTTCATCATTTACCCTCATGCTCAGCCTCCTTTCTTACAATAGCAAAAACGACCGCAGGCTCATACGTGAAGCCCGCGGTCTTGCATTTCATATATGAAACTTTCGGATCTTGCGAACTCCCTACGCCGGTGCTAACCGTACAGGTTCCATGGGTAAGGAGGCCATCACTCCACTCTCAGCCGCTTGCCGCGGATCCCCAGTTCTTTAAACCTCTGTTCAATTCTGTCTCTGATTTTCTCAAAATAAACCTAAAGAATCCTTCCTGAAGTTATAATCATATCTACTGCAGGAAACTCTAAACCGGGATTATACGCCGAAATATCGACCGTGTCAAACTATTTCTTATCCTGCCTGTGTGCAAACTTGATTTTATAGTTACTCTAATAAGCTACTTGCAGACATTTTTATGATTGTACTGTTATAGTCCCTTCGTAATCTCAAAAAACGTAAACTCAGCTTTACCAACCGACGATGGGCAAAAGATGCACTTGATCTGCACACTGTCATTTCGTTGTAAAATAGTTGTGAATTTCCGTGCGATATATTGTAAATGCACAAAAATCATGTTATAGTGCAAACGAAATTGCGAAACAACGAGTAATAACAGAACGTACAGGAGTCAGAATAATGGGAACTGTAAATATCACAGTACGTGTAGATGAACAGGTAAAAAGAGACGCTGATGACCTCTTTGCAGATTTGGGACTGACTTTGTCAGGTGCAATTAACGTGTTTTTGAAACAATCGCTTCGTCAACAGGCAATTCCGTTTCAGGTTTCCAGAAATGTGCCTAATGCGAAAACGACAAAAGCCATCGAAGAAGCCCGACATGCAGAAGAAAATCCGGACAGGAAAACATACCGTTCTTGCAGGGATTTCAGAAAAGAGATGGATGATGATGAATGAAACTTTCCCCCAACTTTTTATCTTCGATATGGACGGTCTGCTTCTGGATTCGGAACGCCTGTATTTTTCTTTTTTGAAAAAATGCATGGCGGAAGCAGGCTATAAACTGGAGCTTTCGCAGTATTGCCGAACCCTCGGCATCGCCGGGGAGCTCCTCGTAAATACGATGCGCGAGATGTTCGGCCCGGATTACCCCTTTTATGAGATCAGCCGGAAGGCCGCCGAGCGCATGGACGCTTACTGCGCGGAACAACCGATTCCGGTAAAGGACGGAATTCTGCCGCTGCTGGAATTTTTAAGGGAGCGCGGGGTGCCGTGCTGCGTCGCGTCTTCCACCAGAAAACAGCGCGTGGAATCCCAGTTAAAGTCCGCCGGCCTGTACTCTTTCTTTTCCTTTTTCATGTGCGGCGACATGGTCGAGCGCTCGAAGCCGGAACCGGAAATTTTCCTGCGCTGCGCGGAGCACTTCCGGGTATCGCCTGAAAACTGCGTGGTGCTGGAGGATTCGGAAAACGGTATCCTCGCGGCGGCAAACGGCGGCATTCCGGTGATCTGCATCCCGGATTTAAAACAGCCGGCCCCGGAAATCGGGCGGCTGGCGATGTTTACGGCGAAGAGCGCATGGGATGTACTCGATTATTTTGGTAAAATTTGAAAGTCCGGATACCAGCCGAATTCCTGCCAATGCACTCATATTCTGTCTTATTTTGCAAATAATAGTTATAATTCGCGGCCGGTTATAATGGCCCGAATGTAACACTCTGAGAGCAGGATAAGGAGGACGTAAAAGGATGAAAGCCACAGGTATTATACGAAGAATTGATGATCTCGGCCGCATTGTTGTGCCGAAAGAGATCCGCCGGACGCTGCGCATCCGCGAAGGCGATCCGCTGGAGATTTTTACCAACAATGGCGGCGAGATTATTCTGAAAAAATATTCACCCATGGGCGAACTCAGTGAGTTCGCAACCGAATACGCGGATGCGCTGGCGCAGGTTTCCGGGCATCTGGTTGTCATCACAGACCGGGATCAGGTGATTTCCGTTTCAGGCGGGCCAAAGAAGGAGCTGCTCGGAAAAAATATCAGCCGCGACCTGGAGGAACTGATCAATGAGCGCGAGAGTCTGGACACTTCCCGCGGCAAAGACCGGCCAATCCCGGTGACGGAAGGCAGCGAATCCTGTCCGGACGAGGAAATCATCTGCCCGATTATTTCCGAGGGGGACATCATCGGTTCCGTCGTGATCATCGGCAAAGACGGGAAGTCAGACGTGTCCGAGACTGAGCAGAAGCTTGCCGGGGTCGCGGCGGCCTTTCTGGGAAGGCAGATGGAGAGCTAATGATTAGTGTCCAGTGGTTAGTGAGTAGTGATTGGTGATTGGTGGCTGGTGATTGATGGTTGGTGACTGATGATTAGCGATTACCATCCAGTGTTCCGCGGTTAGCGATTCACCGTTAACTGTTTTCGCTATCAGTAGTTTCACAGCGGTCGATTCATTGCCGGCGTTTTTGCAATTCAAGGGATTCGCGATCCGTATTTTTCGCGGTTGACCATTCGGATAGGGCAGGGAGTTCTCTCACCCTATCCGCTACACCGGATCGCGTTCGGCATAAGCCGAAATGTTTCTTTACACATTGTTTTTTGACCCTGATGTCACGAAATTCGGAAACTGTTTCTATGTTTTGGATGCCCTCTCTCCGCCTGCTGCGGTTAGAAGATGCGGCAGAATGGAGGTTTCATGAAATCTATCCGGTGTTACATATTTTCGTTTTTTGTACTGGCGGCCGTTTTCTTCGGTATTCCCGCCAGCTCCGGCTGCAGCTTCTTGCGCACCGCTTCCGTAGATGTGGAGACCACTGCCGGTGATACGGCTTCGAACGCATCCGGCTCCTCCTCAAACAAAGATGCCGCGAACAGCGAAACCGATACCCCGGAGGCGACCACCGAGGCGGAGACAACCACCACACAGCCTTATTATCTGGTGTCCGGCGAGGGCGACGGAAATACACGCTACGTGAAACTGCAAGGGACTGGCTCAGAATCTTCCGACAACACCGTTTACCCGGAGTACGCCCCCGCCATCTTCGCCCTCGGCGACAATATCCTGCTGTACTGGTTCGACTACAATTATAATGAAGGTTTTTCCGAGGAAGCGGTTCATTTTATCCTCTACTCCCCGCGCAGCGGTCAGGCGGTCGCGACTGCGGATTATGAACTCAGCTATCTGCAGGCATACCCGAAAGTGACCGACAACGTGCTGTTCTTTATCGAGGACGGCACCATGTACATATTTGACGAGACCCTGACTCTGACGGCGCAGATCTCCGATCTCTCGCCATCCTACAACTATGAGCTTGTGGCCGGCGGCACCGTACTGTACTATACGGACTGGACGGAGGAGCAGAGCTACCGCGCGGATTTGAGCGTTTTTCTCTCCGACAGGTCCGTCACCCTCCTGACCTCCTCCAACCTTACTTTCACCCGCGCCTTTCCGGACTACAAAGCCTCCAGTATCTTTGATACCTGCGGCGGCTCGGGTTATTTTGCCGCGGAGGTGGTAGATGAGGATTATCTTGATTATATTGTCATCGCGGATGCCGCCACGGAGGAGATTGTCCTGATGCTCCCATACCGGTATTATTCGTACCTGAATATGGACAGCTGCAGCTGCACCGCCATGTGGTATGATTCCGCGGGCGCATCTCCCTGTCTCTCCGTGTATGATCCGGGCGCTTACTCCGATTCCCTTACCATCGCGGACGTTCTGGACGGTGCCCAGCTTACGGTTTCCTATGACGGTGCCGGAGACAACTTTTACCCGGTCACGGGCACATCCATGTTCTTTGAAACCTGCGAAGACCTGGACACTTTTGAGCACTACTACGTCTGTTACGAATCGGACGGCAGCTACCTTTCCTCCTTCCGGTGCACGGACACGGCCCTGGAAGACGGATATTACGGCATTTCCACCTACGATTACATCTGGCTGGAAGATATTTCCTGCGTCGTTTTCCCGTATTCCGAGGACGAAGGCGAATGGGGGCTCTTCTTCTGGCTGCTGAATGAAGCGTCCGACGCTCCCTCAGACTTTCCGGAGGAGCTTGGCAATATAGCCGAAGGGAAATCTCCGGCTGAGGATTCGACCGAAACCCCCGAAGATGAGCAGGGAAGTCTCGCGCCGCTCTATGAGCGGGCGAAGGTCTTAAGCGAAGAGACCGGCCTTACAATTCTCGTCGGGAAGGATGTATCGTTCCTGGCGGACGGCGGCTACGACGTTGCGCCGGAGGAAGATTACGATGACCTCGCCGCGGGGCTCGACATGCTTGAATATATCCTGTCACGCTATCCTGACGGCTTTTTCGATCAGCTCCGTTTCGGCAACATGTACAGCATCCGTGTGGCTCTCGCCGGGAGCATCACCTCCGACGGTTCCGTCTACCTGACTTCAGCGGGCGGCTACGTGACAAACGGCGACAACTGTATTGAGCTCGTCATCGACGTCAATGACAGCGGCATGGAGAACGCATTTTACCACGAGTTCTCCCACATCATCGACCGCTATCTGGAGTACATCAGCATGTATGAAACGGACAGTCCCTACTCCGAAACAACATGGCTTACATACACGCCGGACGGTTTCTCCTACTGTGAGGATTATACGGATTACTATACTTTTTACTGGGACAATTATACGTCTGAATACGATGAATATTTTCTCGATGCCTACTCTGTCATCAACGCAACGGAGGATCGGGCGCAGCTCATGGAGGATGCCCTCGGCAGGAAATGGAGCGCTAACGGCTACGGTATCGCCCAGATCACAGGGCTGCAGGAAAAGTACCGGTATTACTGTGACTGCATCCGCTGGGGATTCGACACGACCGGCTGGCCGGATATCACGGAGTGGGAGGCCGTCTTGTACGAAATCGGGCAGGAAATCCCGTAGCAAGGCCCGTCCGCGCCGCCGATGATGGAGATGGCAGCCCTTGTACGAAATCGGGCAGGAAATCCCGCTGCAAGGCCTGCTTATGCCGATTCTGTCCCGAACAGCTGACCTGCTGTATGAAATTCTCATCCCGGTTCAGTTCCTGCCGCGAATTGCCCAGGTGCAAAATGCGGAAAGAAAGCTCTCATTTTCCTCCCGCGTTCTCACGGCAATGCGGTAAAAATCCGTTCCAAGCCCGAAACTTTCGCAGCTTCGGATCAGAATTCCCCGGCCGCGCATGAATTCGAAAAGGCTTTCCCCCGCAGACACGGAAAACAGGATGAAATTTCCCTCACCGGAGTACACCTTTGCCCCCGCTTCTGTCAGGCCGCTCACCAGAAATTTTCTCTCCTCCGCCACAGCATTCCGCATGTGGCGGAATTCCCCCTCGTCCCATGCTAAGAACGCGGCCTCCCCCAGTACTGCGGCAACGCCGGAAACCGTCCAGGGTGCGCCGGTTTCCCGGATGCTCCGGACGAACTCCGTGTCGGGGGAGATTGCCAGCCCCAGCCGCACGCCCGGAATCGCATGGCTTTTCGTGAGCGCTTTCAGAATCACCGGACAGGGGACTTCGTTTTTCACCTGAGCGACATTCCCGTTCCATTCATCAGGCAGGCTTTCTTCCGTCCGGCCGTTCTTTAAACCGGCACCGGTATGGAAAGACTCCTGTGCATACTCTTTCAGGAATTCCAGCGTCCGCTCTTTTTCCGTGACAAAAGGAAGAAAACACTCATCCACCACCGCCCGGACTCCCCTGCACATGCAAAGCCTCAGCATATTTTTCAGCATTTCGTGCGGAATACGCCCGCCGACCGGATTGTTCGGAGAACACAAAAAGACAAGGTCCGGCCTGTTTTCTCCGGCTCCCACAGCCCGGCAGAACCTTTCATAAAAATCCTCGTCGAACGAAAAATCGCGCTCTCTTTTCAGTTTCAAAACGGTTAAGCCGCACCCTGCTTCCCGCAGGGCTTTTTCGTATTCGCCAAATCCCGGCGAGATGACCAGCGCTCTGCAGCCGCGGTAAAGACCGGCAATTTTGTAAATCAGCTCCGATGCGCCGCAGCCGCACACAATCCAGTCTTCCGGCACACCGTAATGACCGGCCGCCGCCCGGCGCAGCCCTTCACAGGTTCGATCCGGGTAGACCTCCATGGCCGCCGGGTCCAAAAGGAGCCCGGCAAGAGCATTCCGAACGGATCGCGGCATGCCGAGCGGGTTCACATTCACGGAAAAATCCAGCCGTATATCCTTTGTTTTTCCTTCGCCGCCATGAATCTGCATCACAGGTTTCCTTTCTTTCTCAAATCTATATCGTGATGCAGGGAGCAAAACCCCTGACACCGCGCATTTTTATCGCATTTTCACGCTGCAGAAAACAGAATTTCCTCCCCGTTTTCACGTCAACCGTACTTCCCCTCAACCCAAAAAGATCACAAAAATTGTCGACACCGCCGTCCCGAGCACCAGCATGAGCGCGGATGTCCCATACATCAGGCGGTGCGCCCTTAAGATATCCTCATATTCTATCTCACGGTCCGCGTCCCCCAGCGTTTCCTTCCGCACGGGTTTCCCGAAATACCAGGCATCTCCGGCCAGCTGTACGCCCAGGGCGCCCGCGCAGGCCGACTCGGTCTGGGCCGAATTCGGGCTGGCGTGTTTCAGGCGGTCCCGCCGCCAGATTCGAAATGCGTTCCTGCCGGAAATTCCGACCGTTTCCGCTCTTTTTAAATCCTGTTCCGCGATATTTTCCCCCGGATTCTTCTCCGCCTTCCGCCTGCCGTTTTCCGCCGTTTTTTTCTCCAGGAAGGCAAAGAAAATCATCAGCAGCGCAGCGAGACGGGACGGGAGAAAATTCAGGACATCATCCAGCCGGGCCGCGCAGGTGCCGAATGTTCTGTATTTCTCATTTTTGTAACCGATCATGGAATCCATGGTATTGACAGCCTTGTAGAAAAAACCGCCCACCGCGCCAAAGAGGAACATGTAAAACAGCGGGGCGATCTCCCCGTCTGAGGTGTTCTCCGCCACCGTCTCCACCGCCGCCCGCGTGATTCCCTGCGCATCCAGCCGCTCCGTATCCCGCCCGACAATCATGGACACGGCATACCGCGCTCCCTCCGTGTCGCCGGCCTTCAGTGCCGTATACACCTTTTTGCTCTCAACCTCCAGACACCTGGCGGCCAGCATCTGATAGCAGAAAATGCTCTCCGCCAGCAGCCCCAGCCCCGGGTGAATCCGGTAAGCGAACGCCAGGATCAGAAACGGAAGTGCCACCGAAGGCAGAAGAACCAACAGCACCAGAATTCCGCCGCGCAGCGTCTGGTTCTTCGACTCTCCGCTGTTTTTGCCCGCTGTTTCTTTCGACATCTCCTTCTGTTTTTCCCCGTCTGTTCCTTTCGGCGTCTCCTCCTGTTTTTCCCCGTCTGT
>JAJQBQ010000057.1:15571-19839 GCA_021203205.1 Lachnospiraceae bacterium
CTGTTTTTCCCCGTCTGTTCCTTTCGGCGTCTCCTCCTGTTTTTCCCCGTCTGTCCCTTTCGACGTCTCCTCCTGTTTTTCCCCGCGATTTTTGTCTGTCGTTCCGTTTTCTTTTCTTAAATGCCTGTCCAGCCAGGCGATCCAGCGGCCCATAAGCCGCACCGGATGCGGAAAAGAGTACGGATCTCCCAGAAGAAGATCCAGCAAAAATCCCATCCATATGGCCATACGCGAGCATAATAAAAATTGCAGCATAATGTTTCTCTTTCCACCTTGTAAAACCGGTTCACCGACATGATTCTAACACCGGGCTTGTGTTTGATAAGTTGCATTCCCTTCCAAAATCGGTTCACCGACACAATTCCAACACCGGGCTTGCGTTTGATGAGTTGCATTCCCTTCCAAAAACCGGTTCACCGACACGATTCTAACACGGTACCTCTTTTTAATCTTACAATATTCGTAATTGCGTCCCGCGCAGGCAGGTAATCACACAAAAATCCGTCCGCACAGGGTACCTGATATTCGTAGTAACCTTTTTTCGGTTCTCCGTATTCCTCGAGAATCGACATGATCGTACCGCCATGCACGACAAAAACCGCGCAGCTGCCTGTCTCCCGCGCCATAATTTCCCCGAAAGCGCGCACACACCGTTCCTTAAACCCGTCCACCGTTTCTCCCTGTGGGAACGGCAGCCTTCCCCCGCTGTCAATCCAGGCCTGATACCGCGGCGCGAGCTCCTCCTCCGCCATGAGTTCGCGGTAATTTCGATACTCGAACAATCCGAAGTCGCACTCGCGGAAATCCGGAACCGTGCGGAAAAGTCCCGCCGCCGACGGAAAAATCAGCGCAGCGGTCTCCTGACATCTGCGCAGCGGGCTTACGTACAATGACGCCGTTTCCGCCCCGCAGCCGGCCTCCCGAAAATACGGCAGATTGCAAATTACCTCCTCCTCTCCAAGGCGCTTTGCACTCTCTCTGCCGGACGCACACAGGGATTCGTCCGTCCGCCCCACATATTTTCCTTCCAGATTTCCTGCCGTCTCTCCGTGCCGGATCAAAAGCAGCCGGATACACGCTTTCTCATTTTTTTCATTTCTTTTCACGGTCGGTCTGCTCCTTAATCACCTGCTTGCATCCGCACACAATCCGCACCACCCGCCGGGATTTTGCCGCCAACCACTGGCAGCTTCTGCCTACCTGCTCCCGGTACAGCCGCTCTTCTTTCTCCACGGGCACAATGCCGTTTCCCACCTCGTCACAGATGATGATCACATCCGGATTTTTTTCATAAAGCTCCTCCAGAAACAGCGGAATGTCGCTCTCCGGCATCTTTCGCAGGATGAGATGAAAATGATTGATCACCCGGCATTGAAACACACGGCTGCTCAGAATCTCTTCCCCGTGAAATATTTCCGGCCGCTCTCCGGCCGCCGTCCTGCCACTTTCCGATTTCGACAATTCTTTTTGGCTGTCAAGCACGACACTCAGTTTATCCTGCCCGCATCCCCCGATATATAACTCCATAACCGCGCACCTTTTCCTTTCCAAAGCCCCGCACACCGATGACTGCCGTCCACCTGTATGGCCGTACTGCGACACTCCGTGTTCCGTCCACGACATTCGACATACACAGAGCCGATCATCCCGAAAAAACCGGGCAACACCCCCGTTCCCTCCACGGCATCCGACAAACGCGCAGAGCCGATCATCCCGATAGAACCGGCAACAACCCCCGTCCCCTCCACGGCATCCGACCATGTCGATTGCCGTCCACCGTTGTGTCTGTGTTATCTGCCTGCGATCTCCGGCCATGGGATTCTGTCCCGTTCATTACATATTCCCGCGCCGGTTTCGCCGTATATCTCCTTCGTCAATCGGATATTTGTCTGCTCCGCCCATGTATATTCAAACATATATTCCCTGTGATAGCTTTTTCTCGCCCGCTCCACCCCGTCCAGATATTCATAGTAATCGCACTGAATCTCCCCGGGATTGATATGGCATTCCCCGCGGTTTGCTACAAACACATTCGTCTGGCCGAGCAGATTCAGTGTCTGCCGCAGGCACAGCACGGCATTTCGGTACATAATTTTCACCCTGTTGTCATAGGGTTTTTCCGGCCACAGAACATCGATCACTTCCTCCATGCTCACATTTCCGCCGCAGCGGTCGACACACAGCGCCATCAGCTCCCTTGATTTCCGATTTCTGAAATATACCGCACTCCCGCTGTAAAAAACATAAAACCGCCCGAATGTATGTACATAAAGGCGGTTTTCGTGTCTGCGGTAAAGAAGAACGGCGCGGTCAATCGCGCCCTCTACCTCCTTATCCTGGTATGGATTCGTCACAAAATAATCAGCACCATGGCGCAGAGCTTCCATACAAAGACGTTCCGAAGATGTGACATATACCAACACCACATCCGGATACCGTTTTCTCAGCCAGTCTCCCAGCTGCAGCTCTGCCGTCCCCGGTTCCTTTATACTCAAAAGTGCAAAATCAATCCGACTGGTTCGCACACCTGTCATGGCCTGCGCTGCGTTGTTATAGATATACACACTTCCCAGTTTTTGCGATGCAGTACAAAGGTTTGCCAGATACACCAGCGAAAGCGGGTTTTCATCCACAATCATCGTTGTAAGCATGAATCCCTCCAAAACCTGCTCAAAACCTGCTCAAAACCCGCATGCCCGCTTTGCGGATACACCGGGAATGAAAGCTGATTGCTTCCGTCCTCTCCCTCTGCTAAATAAGCACTGCTGTCGCAAATCCCAGCAGTTCGCAAATACACAGAAAATATCCGGCCAGATCCCCCGTAATTCCACCGAATTCCCGATCCGCCATTTTTATATAATACAGATACACCAGAAATGCGACTGCCACCGAACATGCTCCGGTGAACGGCGCAGCCAATATCATGGCAGCAGCTGCCGCCACAACTGTGGCAAAATTTACGACGCGCACGGTCTTTTTCTGCGCTTTTGACGCGAACGTATAGACCAGCCCCTCGTGCTTCGCGCTTTTTCGCCACATCAGGGACGCCGCGCTCAAAGCCCGTGACAGCACAGGAATCAGAGCTGCCACCAGCGCAGAGCCTGCCCAGTCCGGCAATCCGCCCGTCCCGTCCGTGATTCCGCCCGCGTCACCAACCGTTTTCATCGCCTGCACTGCCAGCGCAAAACCGAACGCAAGATACAGTCCCCCGTACAGGATAGCGAATGCACCTGCATGGGGATCTTTTAAAATCTGAAGCTTTTTCCCGCGGTCACCGTAAGAGTGCCTGGCATCCACCGTATCCAGAAAACCGTCCATATGAATGCCGCCCGTCACAAACACAGGCAGCGCTGCCGCAGCCGCCGCAAACACTTCATCGGTAATGCCGCACAGAACCGGCAGCCTGCGCAAAAAACACAGCAAAAAAAACAGCCCTCCCTGCACCGCGCCGACCAGCGGAAAAAAGCACATGACATAGCGCATGTCCTTATCCTTCCAGGCAAACTGCGGCATCGGAACGCGGGAATACATGGAGAACACAATCGCAAAGCTCTTCAACACGCTCATGGATCATCCTCTTTTTAAGCAAAAGTTTCTTTATTCATGGCGCAAAGGATACCACAAAAAAAGGTACTGTTCAATCAGTTTTTTATGAAATGTTGCTGTGAATAGACAACCGGTAACCTCATTCCTTCAAAATTACCGGAATCCCGCACACGACTTCATACACCCGATCGGCTTCTTTCGCGATTCTCACCTGAATCTGCTCCAGAATGTGGATGTACTTCACCGTCTCCCACGGGTAAGAAGCCCCGTCCTCACTTACATTGCAGGAGACCACGATCAGACAGGATGCGGCCGCTTCCAGCGCCAGAATGTCCGCGCAGATTTTTTCACAAAGTTCCGTCCCGAATGTTGCCTTTGCACGCATCCCTTCCGTAATTTCCGGGGCAAACATCTCATTTGCCAGAAGATTGGACAGACACTCCAGCAGAACCACCGGTTTCCGGGTCGGCTTCCGGTCTCCCGCAGACGCTTTTTCTCTCTGAGCCATCGGTTTTGAGACCGGCTCCCCGTTTTCCACAGACGCTTTTTCTCTCTGAGTCATCGGTTCTGGAATCGGTTCCCTGTTTCCCGCAGACACTTTTTCTCTCTGAACCATCGGTTCTGAGACCCGCTCCCCGTTTCCCGCAGACACTTTTTCTCTCTGAAACATCGGTTCTGAGACCCGCTCCCCGTTTCCCGCAGACACTTTTTCTCTCTGAAAC
>JAJQBQ010000057.1:19939-71476 GCA_021203205.1 Lachnospiraceae bacterium
CATCGGTTCTGAGACCCGCTCCCCGTTTCCCGCAGACACTTTTTCTCTCTGAAACATCGGTTCTGAGACCCGCTCCCCGTTTCCCGCAGATATTTTCTCCTCCGGGACATCTTTACAGCCGGAATCTGGATTTTCAAGCTTCGGAATGACTTTTTTCAGATCGGAGTATTGCTCCAGCGTAAGGAATCCCTTTCCGGCACGAAGCTCGTGGTGATGCTTTATTTTCTCTTTCGCATCCTCCGTAAACGGCTCCATTGTGGCGATATAGATCATCTGCGAGGCCGCCTGCCCGTCAAATCTGTTCCGCATCTCCAGGGCTGTTTTTTCGGCAAATGCGGACTTTCCGCTGGAGGATCCTCCCGTAATTAAAATCAGCATGGCAAATACCTCCGGAACCGTATCAATCAGCCCGTCTTCTGATGCTGGGACAAAAGGAATGACACTGCGGATTACTCCCGAAGAAAATGCAAAGCATTTTTTTCAGTAACGCGAAGCGTTGACTTCGACTTTTGGCTCCGGTGTCATCTTCTCATACGCACTGACATGAATATCCCTTTTCAGTCGGTTTACTTTTTCGTATTAGAGCGTCATCTTCTCATACGCGCTGACGTGGATATCCTCAAAGGTCCTGTTCTCCCGATATACCGCGAGCACCGGATCCAGCATGGCGAAGAGCAGCGCGTCCCCGGTGCCCTCCCCCAACGCAAGATCCGCATGGATGACCGGGCGAAGCCCCAGACGTTCACAGATCATGCCGCAGACCGGTTCACGGCCCAGGTGAGACGGGATCAGCGCGTCCGCCACATAGCTATTTTTCCGTCCTGTCAGCTGCTTTTCCATCTCACAGGCGCACAGAGCCGCGGCAAGAGAGATGGCCCCGTCCAGAACCACCGGCAGGCGGTACGCGGCACAGCCGAAATAATAGCCCACCATGCCGGCCAGATCGAAGCCGCCGACGGAAGCCAGCGTTTTAAATGCAGAAACTAAACAGAAAGCATCGTCCTGCTTTGTCTCATATCGTGACACTGGATTTTCTGTTGCCGGATCACCGTCTGTATTTTCCAAATTACGCGGAGCTCCGTCTTCGCCATGTGACAGTAAAATCCCGAATACTGACGCGTGCGACTCTGATCCTAACGCGTCCCGATGCATTCCGTATTTCGGCAAAGTCTCCGACATGAGTCCGTGCAATCTTAAGCCCTTTCGAATCACTTCCCTCTTTTTCCTTAATCCCTCATCCGAAAGTCCTGCTCCCCGGCCGCTGACAAGATCCGCGTCTTTGTTTAAAAGTGCCGCCGCGATTGCGCCCGAGGTGGTCGTGTTGCCGATGCCCATCTCCCCGACGCCGGAAATCTCGATACCGGCTTCTTTCCGCTCCTTTGCCAGGTGGATTCCCGTAAAGATAGCCTGCAGGCATTCCTGCTCTGTCATGGCGGCAGTCTTCGTGAAATTCTTCGTGCCCCGCGCCACCGCGCACTGGCGCATGTTAGGGTGCAGAACCTCATGCCGCATGCCGATATCCACCGGCAGGACGTCCGCCCCCGCGGCCTGCGCCATCAGATTTACGCTGGCGCATCCCTTCGCCATGTTCTCCGCCACAATGGCGGTCACCTCGTCCCCGGTCTGGGTGACACCCTCCTCCACGATGCCGTTGTCGGCGCAGAATACCACAATTTCTCTTCTGTCCAGGCTTACATCCGGTGTGCCGGTGATGCCTGCGATGCGCTCCAAAAGGTGCTCCATCTCGCCGAGACCCTTTAAGGGTTTGCCGATGCCGTCCCAGTGGGCCTCGCAGCGGCGGGCCGCCTCCTGATCAGCGGGTGAGATCGTGCACAGGAATCCGGCCAGATCACTCACCTTGGAGATCTCGGGTAATCTTTTCTTATTGGAATATCCTTCAGATAAATGTTCTTCATTTAAATTCATCATGTTGTCCTGCTTCTTTCCAAACTTAGATTGGCAAAGGATACCACAAAAGACTCTCTTTCTCAACAACCATTTTTTCTTCCATAGAAATCGCCGAATAGTTCGGAGAAAATTAAGTTTTTTCTGTGCGCGGGAAGGTTTCTATGGAAATCCTCATTCCGAAATATCGCTAACAGACGCATAAGAGATCGATTCGTCAAAAAGATTCTCGCACGAATCCTCCAGCACCCTGTCCAGGACCTCCTTCACTGTCCTGACCGGCACGATTTCCACTTTGCTGCGCACTTCTTCCGCCACATCTTCCAAGTCCTCCACATTATCCTGCGGGATAAGAACCCTCGTGATCCCCGCGCGCTGCGCAGCCATCAGCTTTTCGTTCAGGCCGCCGATCGGCATGACACCTCCCCTTAAGGATACCTCCCCGGTCATGGCGGTATCCGGGCTGACCGTCTTACCTGTCACAAGGGAGGCCAGCGCCGTCGTCAGCGTGATCCCGGCGGACGGGCCGTCCTTCGGCACGGCTCCCTCCGGCACATGGACATGGAGGTCGTGGTCTTCAAAGACAGCGGATTCCTCCGGATAAATGGACTTCACCAGACTTAAGGCGATCTGCACGGATTCCTTCATCACATCGCCCAGCTGTCCGGTAATGAGCACGTTTCCTTTTCCCTTGGTCAGCTTGGTCTCAATGAAAAGGATCTCCCCGCCGGCGCTGGTCCAGGCGAGGCCGGTCACGATGCCGGGGAGCCTTTCCCGAAGCTTCCGGTCGTGCGTCCTCTGCTTTCTGCCCAGGTAATCTGTCAGGTTTTCCTCCGTCACCGCCAGCTGCTCCTGCGGATCCCGTACCAGGCGCACCGCCGCCTCCCGGCAGAGAGTCTCGATCTGCTTTTTCAGGTTCCGCACACCAGCTTCCATCGTATATTCATCGATCATTTTCCTTAAGGCATCGTCCGTAACCGAGAGGCTGTCCTCCGCAATGCCCATGGTCTCCCAGGCTTTCGGAACCAGATGTTTTTTTGCGATCTGCAGTTTTTCCACGGCCGTGTAGCCCGGAAACGAAATCACTTCCATCCGATTTAACAGCGGCTCCGGGATCGTCTCCGTGGTGTTCGCCGTGCAGACAAACAGCACGTTGGAGAGATCATACGGAACGTTCATGTAGTGGTCGGTAAATGTGCTGTTCTGTTCCGGATCCAGCACTTCCAGCAGCGCACTGGCCGGGTCGCCGTTGTAATCCCTGGTTAGCTTGTCCACCTCGTCCAGCACCATGACCGGATTGGATGCGCCACTCCGCTTCATGCCTTCCATGATCCTGCCGGGCATGGCGCCCACATAAGTACGCCGGTGCCCGCGGATCTCCGCCTCATCGCGGATGCCTCCCAGGCTGATGCGCACATAGCTTCTCCCCAGTGCCCTGGCGATGCTCTGGCCGATGCTCGTCTTGCCGGTGCCGGGCGCTCCCTCAAAAAGAAGAATCGCGCCGCTCTGCTTCCGATTCAGCGCCATGACCGCCAACTGCTGGATGATGCGCTTCTTCACCTTTTTCAGCCCGTAATGGTCCTCATCGAGGATCTCCACCGCCTTTGCGAGGTCAATTTCCGCAGGCTCCGGGGCTTTCCAGGACAGCCCGGTCACAAAATCAAGGTAATCGTACAGCATCCCGTACTCGTGGCTGTCCTTTCCTTCCTGGCGCATGCGGTTTAAGACCTTTTCCGCCTCCCTCTTCGCCTCCGGGTTCATCCCGGCTTCCTCAATTTTCTTTTCAAACTTTCGGATATCCGAAACATTTTCCGGATGCATGTCGTCCAGTTCCTTCTGCAAGTAGCTGATCTGTTTTTTCAGCGCATCCTCGCGGTAGATCTGCTGCTGATTTTCCTGATGGTTCTCCTCTGCCTCCTGGGACACCTTGGCCACCTCGATGATATCACGGATCGCCCGGTCGATTTTCTCACAGCGCTCCCGTCTGGAATCGCAGGCCAGGATCTCATACTTTTCCTCCGGATCCAGATTCAGATACTCGGAAACCGCGCACGCCAGGTCATTGATGTTCCTTCGCTGTGTGATAAAGTTTCTCGCGAAAAATCCCCATTGATAGCTCTGCACGAACTTTAGCAGCACAGATTTCAGGTCAGAGAATATTTTCTTCTCCTCCTCATCGCTCAAGTCGTCAATATCCGGGCGCGTGGTGGCGACGGCGGTCATCACGTCTGTTACCTCTATATCTGTCACATCCACTCTCTCGATGGTGTGGAGCTGAAAGCTATCCTCGTCTCCGCCATTTCCTACCTCAGCCACGATGCCGATGGGATAAAACTCATCTCCGGTCACATCACCGTTTCCCGGCTCGTTCTTCCGCAGCAAGAACAAAACTTCGGTTCCCGGAACTACCTCCTCATCTTCTCCTCCCGCGATAAAATCCTTTTTAAAATAATAGTACACATCCGGCAACAGCAAAATATTATAAGCAGGTTTTATAATCATGGACGAACTCCTTTCTGCCGAAAAAGCGATGCTTAAATGATGTTTTTTGTTAGCAGTCTCTTTTGTTGAGTGCTAATATTGTGCGCAAGTTTAGCACAAAAACAGATGTCCGTCAATCCCATTTCTTCTGTAAATTACAATTCATAAGCAGCATCTGCAGCCGATTCTCCACGTTCGCGAAGCTGGTGTCCGGATCCAGGTCCAGCGGCAGGATGCTGATCTCCGGGTAGCGTTCCTTCAGGCGGCGGATCACGCCGCGCCCGCAGATGTGGTTCGGCAGACATCCAAAGGGCTGCAGGATGACGAAGGATTTCACGCCTTTCCTGGCGTAATGGTCGATCTCTGCGGCCATCAGCCACCCCTCACCGCAGCTTAAGGTCTCCGGTATGATGTCGCGCACGCCCTCGTAAATGTCCCGGGGGCGAAGGGATTTCTCATAGAGCGGATGGCGCACGGCCACCTTTTCCAGGTTCTTCTGCACCGTGTCGAACAGCCAGTCCACCGCGAACGGGTAAGGGAAAATGTTCGCCTGGTAATCCTTAATTTCCGCCATGGTGGCCTGAAAATCCTTCCGCAGCTGATCCGTGACGCGCGGGAATACGGCCTCCATGTTGTTCTTTTCCAGATAGCGCTCGATGCCGAAGTTTGAGCCCGGGTGGTAGGTGACCAGCAGTTCTCCCGTCACAAAAACCCGCGGTTTTAAGACAGACCGGTCATAGGGGATGTCCGCCATATCGCTGATGCAGGTTTCAAAGGCTTTTCTGGCCTCATGGATGCTCTTCCGGATGCCGTCCGCGAGTTTCTGTACACAGGCCTGGTAGACCCGGTCCGTCTCCCCCGGATTGAGCTCATATGGGCGGATCTTCCGGCACAGCTCCGTCAGGATGTCCAGCATCATGAAGGTCCAGACCGCCTCCAGCACGGCGCTGACCCCCAGCAGGAAAATTCCCGGGTGCATGTCCTTCGAGTCCCCCACATCGGTCGTGACGATGGGCACTTCCGTAAATCCCGCCGCATCGAGTCCCTTGCGCAGGAGGCCGGTGTAATGGGACATTCTGCAGTCGCACTGGAACTTCACCATGCCCACGGCCACCTCACCCTTCCGGTAGTTTCCGGTCTGAAGCTCACCGATCAGTTCGCCGATAACCATCTGACACGGAAAGCAGATATCATTATGTACGTACTTTTTCCCCAGCCGGATCTGCTCGCTCTGCCCCACCGGCACCGCTTTCGGGATGAAATTTTCCTTTTCCAGGATCGCGCAAAGAAGAATGTTCACCTCGGCGGAAATGTTCGGGATCAGGATGGTGCGCTTCTTTTTATCCGGCCGGTAGAATTTCACCGGGCTCGGGGCTGGGACAAGGGCGCCGGGGTTTCCGGGTGCGATTTCGCCCTTTTTGTGCCTTGCCTCTCGTGTGCGGGATTCTCCGTTCCGGTTTACGGATTTATCGTTGTTCTTATTTCCGGTTTTTCCGGCACAGTTTTCAACTTTTCCGTCATGATTTCTGATTTTTCCGTCACGGTTTCCGAGCTTCCCGCCACGTTTTCCGTTTTCTTCGTTGCGGTCTCCGGTTTTTCTGTCAGGGATTTCATTTTCTCTGCTGCGGACTATATCAGACGCTCCGATTTTCCCGCCAGGGATTCGTTCTTCTTTCTTCCTCCTGATCGCCACCGTCTCCAGAAAAGACTGGATCCGGATATCCAGCGCCCCGGATGCATCGCTTTCATCGATTTTTAAAATCAGCGGCGGCTTGTTTCCGGCGGCGTTCATGTCGCGGACGATCTCATCGGAGAGCACGGCATCGTGCCCGCAACCAAAGCTGACGAGCTGCACATATTCCAGCTCCGGCGTTTCCGCGGCGAGAACCGCGCCGGAAAGCATGCGCGTATGGAAATTGTTCGTGATCTCGATGCGCGTATTCTTCGGATTTACCTCATTTAACCCCGGAAGGCTGTCCACCGTGAGCACCGGAATGCCCCTGCGGGTAAACTTCTTTGAAATATCATGGCTGATAAAGGCGTCCGTGTGGTACGGTCTGCCCGCCAGCACCACGGCATAGCTCCCGGTCTCCCGGACATCCTCCATGATCTCCTCCGCCCGTCTTCTTAACGTAGTCCGGAATTCCGTGATGGCCTTTTCTCCCTCGAGAAACGCAGCCTCGGCCTGTCCTTCAAATACGCCCAGCTCCTCCTGCGCGTATTTCAGGATCTGCTTCTTCCGGTTCTTTTCCGAAAACCAGTGAAATACCGGCGTGTCAAACTTCACGCCGTAGCGCTCTTCGGGCGTCTGAGAATTGCGCACCACCATCGGGTAGCCCTGCACCACAGAACACACATACGGGCTCTGCTTGTCCACTCCCTCCGGCGGCATGTGCATGACATAGGGCATAAAAATGCGGTCCACGCCCTGCTTTGCCAGGTCAAGGATATGCCCGTGGACAAGCTTTGCCGGAAAACAGATGGTATCGGATGCCACAAAGGTAAGCCCAGCCTCGTACATTTTCCGGGAACTCCGATGGGAAAACTTCACCTCATATCCCAGTGCGCGGAAGAACGTGCTCCAGAAAGGTGCGCTGTCCCAGAATTCGAGGGTGCGCGGGATACCGACGGTCTTCCCGTTCGAATCACAGGCCGGGTCGCAGGGCCAGTCGGCAAAAAGCAGCTTTTCGCGCTCCAGGAAGAGGTCGGGAACCTCCGCAGTCCGTTTCTCTTTCAAATTTTCGTTTTTCCGACCAGATACATCTACAGTTTTGCCTGTATTTTCCGTCAATTTTTCCACTACAGCCCCGCGTTCGCACCGATTTCCGGTCACATAAACGCCGCCCGTTCCAAACCGCATGATCGTGCGCGCACAGTGGTTCGCGCAGTGCGGGCAGATAACGCCGGTCTCCGTGGTGTAAGTAAAATTCCGAACCGCGCCCAGACCGATAAAGCGGGATTTCGGCCTCCGAACTGCATCCAAACCGATATACCTCAATTCCTGACTTCCTCCTTCTTCGGAAGGCATCTCCCTGACACGTTTTGTCTCACCCGTATCATCCAGACTGTTTTCCCCTGAATTCTGCATTTGAAGTTCAGTCTCTTTCCGTGATTGTCCATTTGTGCATAATTCGGAATCTTCCTGGCTCACCCCGCGCATCTCCTCCATCTTCCGCTTCGTCAGGATCGCCACGCCGACCGCACCCATCTCGCCGGGGTATGGTGCCAGCGAGACCTCGCGCCCCAGGTATTCCTCGATGGCCCGCCGCACGGCCATATTTCGGAAGGTTCCGCCCTGAACCACAATGCGGTCTCCCAGCTCGTCCGTATTGGAGACGCGAACCACCTTCGTAAATACATTTTCGATGATGGAACGGCAGAGCCCGGCCATGATGTCGTCCGGCTGTCTGCCTTCCCGCTGCTCATTGATGATAGTGCTGTTCATGAAAACCGTGCAGCGGCTGCCGAGATTTGCCGGCTCCTGAGAGCGGAACGCCGCCTCCGCGATCTCCTCCACCGGGATGCCCAGAGTGAGCGCGAAATTTTCCAGAAAAGACCCGCAGCCGGAGGAACAGGCCTCGTTCAACATCATATTGGTGATCACGCCGTCTTTCAGCCAGATGGCTTTCATATCCTGCCCGCCGATGTCCAGCAGGAAGGTGGCATCCGGGTAATAATGTCTGCACCCCTCCGAGTGGGCGACCGTCTCCACCACATGGTAATCCGCCTGAAATGCCCCGGCAAACAGCTTTTCGCCGTAGCCGGTGGTGCCGACACCCAGAATATCCAGCCGGATGCCCAACGCCCGGTACTTATCTTCTAACGCTGTGAGTCCGCCGCAGATGACCCGCAGCGGATCCCCGTGGTTGTTCGCGTAAAAACGGTCGACCACCCGCTCCCGCTCATCCAGCAGGACCAGCTTGGATGTGGTGCTGCCGGAATCTATGCCAAGGTAGACAGACAGCACCCCATCCACCGGCTCCGGAACGCAGACATCCATAAGCTCGCTTTCGTGGCGGGCGCAAAACGCCTGCTTCTCCTCTTCCGTTGCAAAAAACGGGCGGCCCGGTTTTTTAAGTTCTCCGCGGATCGCAGAGACGTTATTCCGAAAGCGGGCAATCAATTCTCCCGGAGATACCACATCCTCCTGTACGTTTTTCGAATTATTTGCTCCTTTCCTAATGTTTCCCGATCTATTTATTTCGTTTTCAAAATCCCCGGCGATATCTGCTTTTTTCCCTTCCTTTTCTACGCTGCCTGAACCGTTTCCGAAACCTCCACGCTCATTCTGTTTCTTTTGATCACATTCAAAATATCTCTCCCGCACTTCTGTTTCCAAATACGGTTTATCAACTTTTTGTACATCCTCATTCGGAGATACCTGCTTGTCAGCTGTTTGTACATCCTCGTTCGGAGATACCTGCCGCACCCCTTCATCAACTGCCACTTTCTTCCGAGGCGCTTTCCACTCCCCCGCCGCGATTGCCGCACCGTAAGCCACGATCGTCTCCGGGTGCTCCGGAACCACGATCTCTTCCTCTTTCAGATGCAATTCATCCGCAAAAGCGCGGATCAGCGTGGGGTTGAAGGTCAATGGGCCGCCCTCAAAAATAATAGGCGCCGTAAGCTCCAGCCCCTGGGAGAGGCCGCCGATGGTCTGGTGCACGATAGCGTGAAATACAGAGAGTGCGATATCTTCCTTCTTCGCGCCCTGGATCAGCAGCGGCTGAATGTCCGTTTTCGCGAACACCCCGCACCGCCCGGAAATATTGTACACCGTGGTGCCTGCCGCCGCCAAAGACTCAAACTCCTCCGTCTTCACGTCAAGAAGTGCGGCGATCTCATCGATAAACGCGCCGGTGCCGCCCGCACAGCTCCCGTTCATCCGCATGTCCGAGGCATTCAGGCTTTGCGTGCTTTCATCATAATGAAAGAAAATCACCTTCGCATCCTGCCCGCCAAGCTCTACGGCGGTCCGCACCTGCGGGTACCTGGCGCGGATCGCCGACGCATTCGCCACGACCTCCTGTATGAACGGAACCCCCGCCGCCTCGGCCAGCGGTTTCCCGCCGGAGCCGCAGATGGCCGTGCGGAAGGCTGCGCCCGGGAACTGTTCCTCCACCTTTCGCAGCACCTCGCACACCGTTTCCAGCTGTCTGGCATTGTGACGCACATACGTGTGGTACAGCATTTCCCCCGTAGCACGACAAACGACCACGGCCTTCACCGTGGTCGAGCCCACATCTATTCCGAGACAAAGTTCCGTCTCTTCCCTGTTTTTTTCGTTAAGTGTCTTTTCCATTTTAAGCGTTCCCTTCGTTACTTCAAAGAAGTGACCGTGAATAGCAACTTTTCTTCCGGTTTTCATTCCCGATAGTGAACGCTTATTTTAGCACCATTTCCCGTGATTGCAACGCGAGTATTGTTTTTTAAGATTCTTTATACTATTTTTATAATTTCTGCAGCATTGTTATCGAAAAGGCGTTCACTCCACCGCCCGGATCCAGCGCTTCGCCACGCACAGCAGACCAAACGCAGCAAGCAGCAGGAATGCCGCCAGCATGACCAGCAGGTTCTGCCGCAGGCTGTAGGTCCCGTCGGTATAGAACTGCAGCTGCATCCAGCCAAACATGTAATGCTCTGACAGCTCTGTGCCGAACAGCAGATCGATATTGGCAAAGACCTCTGCCGCGAACACGCAGCCGGCCATCACGACAGCGCCAAAGTTCTTTCCCGTCAGGCCATTGACGAGGAAGGTCCCCGCCCCGATCACGCAGCCCAGCAGGATGCACAGAAGCATCTGTTTTCCCATGGCTTCGAGCGGTGTCATCTGAAGCACAATGTCGGAATTTACGGTGCCAAACCCCTGCCAGGAATACAGTACGGTTGGGTCATTTGCAATGGTGTAGAGGACGCTGCCCCATTTATCGGAAATGCCCACGTACGGCAGGAGCGCCAGAATCTGTGCCGCAAAGAAAATGATCTGGAACAGGATATTCGCAAGCACAATATAGATCATCTGCCCGATGCCCCACGGGATCCGCCCCGTCCTCGGTACGGAGTAGATGCGCGTTTTGTCCAGAAACGGAACATTGCACATGAGGATCACCAGCATCAGCTTTCCGTAGACCTGGTAGGTGCCGCCGGCAAAAAAATGCGGCAGAAGATACGGCGTGACCGCGTAGCCGTTCGCGCCCGCGAATGCCTTGATGTTGCTTGTGAACAGAAACCAGAAAAGGAGCGTGTAGACCAGAAGCACGGCGAAGCTCGCGCTTTTTGCCATTTTCCGAAGGTTCACCCAGGCCACGCACAGACTGCAGCGAACCACGCTTTTCTTTTGCGATCTTCTTTTCTGCTCATTTGTCTTTCTCTGTGAAATATTATCTTCCGGACAAACTTCTTTTCTTTCCGTTTTTCTCTCCGCAGTCATGACTCTCTCCCCTTCTTGCATCCGTATCTTATTCATTGTCGATTCACAGTCACCTCACCAAAACGGGCAGTTGACACGCCGTGCCTCCCATATTGCAGTCATTTTGCCCAACGAAAGGATACTGCGAATCCGAAAGTTCGCTTCTCAAATTTTAAGAAGGTTGCTACTCATTCTCAACCACCCGCCTGACTTTTCTTATAAAAATGACACAGAAAAGGAGAATTCCCACGCCCGTGTAGATGGCTGTCCTTGCGACGGCTGCCGCCTCTGTCCCCGCAGTTCCCGTCGACATGTCAAAAAACAGCAGGTGCCAGCTCGCCCAGAAGGGTTCCTCCCCGTAGGGAAACAGGATAGCGCAGAAGCTTGTCACGCCGAAAAACAGCGTGACCGGCATGGCGACCAGGATAAACTTGTTGCGGATAAATGCGGACAGCATCATCGTCATCGCCGCGAAGAACATGCCGGGCAGGCATTTATAAAAGCACAGCAGCAGGAAGAAGAGCCCCACATGGCCTTCCCCGACTAATTTGTACAAATAATAGTTGGCATCATATTCCGACTCCTGCGGCAGCAGGTATGTCACGCCCTGCGCCTTCAAAATGAGTGTGAACAGGATCTCCGCGGCAAAGATCGCGGCTGCAGTCAAAAGGATGCCAGTTGCAAACTTCGCCGCCCCGTAAACTCTTCCACTGCTGCGCGTGATCCGGTACTTCGCGGCAGACTGACCAAATTCCTCCGCAAATGTGCATCCGTACGGTATCACATACATGCAAAAACGCAGGTAAAATATGTATCCGGCACCGGTCGCCGTCATCAGGCTTAGGGTCAGGATGTCTGTCCGAAACGAAGCATTTCCTGCGGCATCCACGGTCCTTCCGGCGTACAGAAGCGGCAGCGTGTCGATGAGCATCAGAACCGCCAGCGTGACGACCGTCCCCCAGAACTTCGGGCTGCCGAAACCGTATCTCATCTCTTTCGTGGTAATTCGAAAAAACTTTTTCATATTTCCCTCTGCTTCTCTACTCCTGCCCCTGTATGTCAGCCTGATAGATCAGTTCCCCGGTGTAAGCGTCAAAGACCAGCTGATAGGAGATGAAAAACTCCTCCCCGCTGTAGAGTGTCGACATGTAAAAGTTCACTGTCCAGAACGGCTTATAGACCGGGCGGTATTTTCCGTCCGCCTCTTCCACCTCTGTCTCCGCCATCACCAGCTCGATCTCATCCACCAGGATTTCCCGCTCGTAATCGGCGAGAACCGGCACCGTTTCCGCGAGAATCTCATTGATTCCGATCACTTCCTGTTTTTCCTGATACCTCTCATACGTATACAGGTTGTCAAAATACAAATACATGCCTTCTTCGGACAGGGAACAGCTCATAAATATTGCAGGAGTACATCCCGACCGCCAGCTATTCTCCAAATAATACTCCGAATAATAAACATAATCCTCCGCCATAGATCCGGCCGGAATCTCGGTGAAGACTTCTGCATTTTTCAGCGGTATACCATCCAGAGTGACATAATATTCCAGGTAGTACCACTCGTAGGTCGTCTCCAAATCTTCATCCATTCTATCCACATTCCAGAACACGTTATACAACCGCGCACTCTCACTCTGATACTCTTTGGTGTTCGCCGAGAGACTATAATGCTCTCCGACTTCCGGGTAGAGGGTCTTCGCCACTTTCGTCACGGCATCACACAGAGTCTGCATGGACAGGTAATCCAGATCCACATTCTCTGACAGAAGGGAAATGTCTACATACGGTTCCCCTTCCTTATAAGATGGTGTCCAGATTTTCAAAGATGATCGATACATAAAAGCATTTATGTCATCTGTTCCCTTCACCGCTTCCCATTCTTCCCGGTAAACAGGCCCCAACTCATCTGTCATCTGGTCTATCATCTCGACAAATTCATCGAATGTCACTCTTCCGTACAGCAGAGTGTCTCCATCCATTTCCACCCAGGTGCGCATTTCATCCTCGGAAACATCAACGAGCTCCCACTCGCCTATTCCGTCCTCGTAATAAGACGATGGGGTGATATACGCGTCGATGGTGATCTGATCTGAAACCTCCGCCGTAAGATGGTCTGCCGCAGCTTCCTCATCCGTGAGGACAGGCGTCACAGCGACTGACGTTTCGGTTGTCTCTGCTTCGTTGTCGCCGTCCCCATTTCCGCTGTCGCTCTGGGTAACCGTTTCGCTGTTTATCGTTGTCTCAATCATCTCATTCCCGCCCGTCTGGGCACAGGCGGCGAAAATGCCTGTCAGCAGGAGAACTGCGGCAATACTGCATACTATGTAAGGAAATGTTTGCTTCTTCATAACTTCACCCCTTCCAGGCATTCATCCCTCTCCTTTGGCACCAACAGATAGAAAAACCGTCAAATGCCCATTCATCTGGCCGCTTGACAGACTTTTATAGTATCATCTTTTTATACAGCCATGCGGAAATCTGATAAATACATACCTTATTGTCTGATTATTCGAAGTTTGCAATTGTTGTTCAATTGCGATATGTCATATTGTAACCTGACACCTGCCCTCTGTCAATTGACAAATATGCCGGATTGGATTTTCAGTATTGGTCAAATTGATCTTATGATACAAGGATTTCTTCGCGCTCCCGAAATCCTTAAAAACACTCGGAATCCGTTCATTTTTCTTCGAAAAATTGCTTCTTCCTCGTGTTTTGCGGTTCCCAAGATCATGAATTTGAATGCGAACATTCAATCCTTGAAGTCAACGCTTCGCTTTGACTTCGACTTTTGTTCCTTGCGTCATACATAAGAATTGCCCGAATTTGAAAATTATTTTCCCGTATTTTGTCATGGTTTTTCTCTGTTTTTATGTTATACTGATCTAACAGAGTCACGATTTGCAGATCAGGCTGTGCACTTCAGGAAGCAAATGTCATTTTCTGACAGTGACTCGAATCATAGCCCCATGTCCGCTTCGCGGGCACCATCAGAGATAAAAGCCGATGACTCCGCGCTACGCGCTCCCGTCATCGCCCCGGGCATTCGCACTTTCCGCTCCGCTTCGCGTGGCCCGTGCTCATACCCGGGGTCTGTCAAATGTCCAGATAGCTGTGCAAGCAAGCTTGCCCATCTATCCGGCCGCTTGACAGACTTTTATAGTAAACTTGAGGAGCAAACTATGCCATACTATGATGCCGGAAAGATACTGAAGCTGGCCAGGCGCGCACGAAAAATAACGCAGGGAGAATTGTGCCGTGACATTTGCGCAGTTGAGACGCTCTCCCGCATGGAGACCGGAAAGCGAAGCATCAATTATTCCGTTTTTCGTCAGCTGGCAGAGCGTCTGGGATGCTTTTATCCGAACGAAACCGATCCTCATTGGAATCTATTATGTGAGAAGTGTGATACTGCCATCCGAAATTATAATCATTCAGAAGCGGAAAAAAGGCTTAGTCAACTCAAACATATTTCCTCCGACATTCCTGCCCACATTCAGTTTATAATGATCATGGAAGCCATCAATCATTTCGGACAGAACCGTATCACTGCCTCCGAAAAATGCGACATAATCGACAGAGCCATACGCATCACGGCTCCCGATTACGATCAACTGGAAGACATCTTTCCCTGGTCTTATGAGGAGTGCAGATACCTCATGAATCTTGCAAATGCATATGGTGATTATGACAGCAAAAGCGAGAAAGCTGTCTCTCTTTATCACACGATTCTTCGGTGTATTGATTCCAAATACATGTTTGGCAAGGATGTTGACGATTTGCGTCTTCGAGTAACCTTTGACCTGTGCTATACCATATCGGATGCTGGGCAGAGAACGGACGCGGTCGCAATCGCGAATGACCTTCTGGAAAGCAGTGTCCTTGCGGATAGTGGCTGGGGAGTCTCCTGCGCAATATCGGAATCTCTTTGGGTTCTTCATAAAACAGGTTCAGACCCGGAGAAGCTAAGATATTCTGTCAGGATGCTGATATATCTTGCGATCGCCACCAATTGTCCGCTCCTTGAAAATAATCTGCGCAGGCAATTTGCAGACCTGCTGTAAAAGTCTGGCAATCGGCCAAACGCGGGAGTTGGAGTGAATGCTTCACGTTACTGAAGAAAATGCCTGGCACTTTTTTCGGGAGCAATCGGCGTTCATCCCCGGTGATGCCGCAAAGCGGGCATGAAAGCTTGCTATGAAAATGGAGTTCCTATGAATTTTGATGCATTAAAGTCTTACCGTCAGTATTATAATCTGCGCCAGACACAGGTCTGCGCCGGCCTGTGTCCGCTGTCCACCTACAGCCGCATTGAGCAGGGGCAGACGGTCCCCGCCTTCTCGCTTGCAGAGGCCCTCTTCGGGCGCATGGGGCAGGAAGCCTGTACGCTTTCCCCCGTGCTGAGCCAAGCAGATGTACGCCTGACTGGGCTGCGGCTGGAAATCGAGAATATGATTTTAAATGAGAGGTTGGACGAAGCAGTGGCGGCGCTGGCGCAGTTCGAAGCCCTTCTCCCCAAGGGGCAGCCCCTGTATCAGCAGATCCTGCTGTACCTGAAAGCGGAGCTGAACCATCCGGATCATATGCCTTCTGACATTTCGGAAACGGAAGCAGAAGGCCAAAAAGAAGCCGCGAAAGAACTTCTACTCGCGGCCTGGAAAGTTACGAAAGGATCAAACATCATCTCAGAGGACGAACTCTATACGCCTCTGGAGATCCGCATCCTGCTGGGTTTGATCCATCTGGAAAGCCCTGCCTGGAACCGAACGGATCTCATCTCGCAGCTGGAGCTTCTCATCCAGAAAATTGACCGTTATTTCACGGGCAGAAGCGCCATCGAGCTGCGCACTGCCTGCATGTGGGAAATGATCTGCCAGGGCGAAAAGGAGTGGAGCGACCACGATATTCTCGAAAAAACAGACGAAGCCATCCGCAGCCTGTCAAACTGGTATGATTACCGCACCACCGCGAAGCTGCACCAGAAGAAGGCACAGGTGCTCGCCCGCCTGACGGAACGCCCCGGAGATAACGCCGCCCTGCGGGAACAGTGCATCCTGGAGTGCCGGATGTGCTATCATATCTATGAGACCCTTCATCAGGATTTTCGGATGCAGGAGATCGCCCGGTTCTGCCTTGAAAAGACCGGGGTGGATATCACGGTGGTGTGATCGGCGCATCCAATCTGCTTATCCGATAAATCCATTCTAAGATGCGAAAGCCAAACGTTTCGAACGCCAAAGTAACATCCGTGATTCCCCCCGAGTCAATGAACAGCATTTACTCAGAGTCAACACGAAGTGTTTACTCATGCACTCTCGAACCCCCTGATATCGTTCTAACCTTCTGCTGTAAAATTAACCCCGGGAATCGCCACATGAATGCGACGATCCCCGGGGTTGATTTCATAAATTAGAAAGCTTTCTCATTAGGCAGGAATCCACTTCCCCGCTATACCACTTTTTCAGGTTTTACGATAAACCAAATGCCTGCATAGCCTGCTCAGGAGTTGAGTTCGGATGATCTTTCATCCACCGAATAACATCCATCTGACCTTCTATTTTTCCTTTTTCTTCTCCTCTTGCTTCTCCCTCCTCAATGCCTCTTTCCCAAATGCCTTCACTCAGATTACACATTTCAGTCATCTCCTCTCTGAACTCATCCTCATGCGCCATATTATACTCATTCTGCAAAATATCAATTCTTTTTTCCGGCGGAAGATCCACCGAGAATAAGGTAGACAACAACCGGTGCAATTCGTATTTCTCATCCTTCTCCGGCAATTCATTTGGAACTCCCAGCAGAACGATGTTGATCATGTCCAGCTTTCCTTCCCAGTCAAAATTTCCCATGAACGCATCGTTTGTTAGATGAACATAGTTCCATATACAACTGTCCATATTCATACAAATCCAAATCGTATAGACCCGCTTTATGTCATCATAATTATCCCCAACAAAATCGCGTTCCTTCTGCGACGAGATAAGCCTGCTGACATAAAAAATTGCCCGGTTTAAAAGACTGTATCCCGAAGGCTTAGCTTTTTGCGCTTCTACGTTAATAATTATCTGAGAAATGCCGTCCTTCATTCTGACATAAAACAGGACATCGAATCTGACCAGTCCTTCGTCGTTCTCAAAATCCTCTGTATTAAGAGTGACGATGCGATCGCCCTTCGCATCTACAGTCTCGTGATTCGTCAGCCCCGAGCCGACTGGTACCCTGGATATATAAATTTCCCCTTCAATATGTTTTGCCACTTCTTTTATGGGCATGCCTTTGAATTCATCCACGGTTGCGGCCAGTATATGTGACAATACACTTTTCCGCGCCAGAATTCTCTTAGCTTTCATGTCATATTGAGTTTTATCTTTTGTTACGATCAACGTGTTTCTCAAATCTTCTTCCATACTCGTAATCGTATCAATGCAGCCTCTCCAAGCCACTGTCGTTAGATTAGCATAAAACTCTCTTATGTACAACTGAAAAATTTCGAAATTATCATTCAATCTTTCGCGCATTAGAGCAGGAGTGCAATCGAACTGCGCGTTGCCTGCATGCTGAAAATGATCTGCCTGAGCAAAAACACGGATGCAACATATGAAATTCATGCTACATCCATGTTTACTATTTGCCAAAATTTCATTAGAGTTCTAAATTTTTTCCGCAAACTGCAGAAGAATTTCAGAATATACCTGGCCACAGATTTTCCGTGGTTCAAAGGTTTGAATCTGAAATTTACGCCTTTTCAAATCCGCCGTAAGCTCTGCCCGGCACCCTCTGTTTTCCCAGCATAACTTCACGATTTCCCCGTCCTGTCCCTCGCAGGCAGCCATAAACCTGGCGTCAAACCCGAAGGCCGGGAAATTGTTGCGGAACCGCAGCAGCTTTAACTGCTCCTGCACGACGGGAAGCTTCATTTTTTCCTGCACTGCTTCGTTGCTTAGGTTCGTGCGGTTGATATCTTTGTGACTTCCCGCTCCGCCCGCCTGCACAGCTTCGGAATCATTTCCCCCCGCGAGCAGATCCAGATACCATACTTGGGGGATACCAGGCACAAAAAGCTGCAGGGCGCGCGCAAGAAGCATTTTGTCATCATCCTCCCCCAGCGCACTGTAGTATGCGGCGTTGACCTGGTAGTACATGGTCTGCTTGCCGTGAAGGTTTTTGACGCAGCCGCCCCGGGCCACCAGCAGGGCGATCAGCTCCCGGATCCGCTCTTCCGGCAACAGCCCCTGCAAGTCCAGCAGCGGGATGCCGTCGTGACAGCCCAGCATGTTGACCGTGCGGATATTTTTCTCTTTCAGTTCCTTCGCCCAGGCAACCAGCGTCCGCCCGCAGCCGCTTTCCAGCGCATCGATGAGAAGGCCCGGCAGGAAGAAATCGTAGGTCATATAGCCCTTTCCGGCCAGCACTTCGTGCGTTTTTTCCGCATAGGCAGCGTGAATTTCGGGAAGCAAGCTGATCCCGTAAGGCTCCGCCAGCTTCCGCACTCGCTCCAGCAGCTCCCAGGTTCCGGGTTCGTTCAGGAAATTTCTGGCTCCCGGCTCCTTGTCCGCGTAGGCGAAAGCGTCCAGGCGGACGATTTTCGCGCCGTACGAGGCGATCGTTGCCAGCGTTTCCTCATAGAATTCCCAGACCAGCGGTGATTTGATATTTAAGTCCATCTGTCCCAGGATCTTTCCGTCCGGGAGAATTTCCTGATAAAAAGTGTTCCAGTAGGGAATCGCCTCCCCGTTCGGGAACGGCACCATCAAAAACGGCAGGCCGCTTTTGCGGAAGAACATGTTTTTAATCAACGCCGGGTCTGGGGCGATATAGCCCTTTGGCGTCATGTCTCCACACCCCTCCCAGAAGCGGTTCCAGTCGATGAAGAAGTCTTTGTACTCCGAATCATTCCCCTTTTCCATGAGGTCGAGAAACTGAGGGGAATTTGCGGAAGCGTGATTGAGGATGAAATCCAGTTTCAGCTGTATGCCCATCCTCTGCAGCGTCTCCAGATCTTCCGGGCCGGCATACTGCTCGTTGAGTCCGTAGTCAACGACGCAAAAGCCCCGGTCCAGGTCGGAATGGTACAGGCTCGGGAGGATGTACATCGCCCCAAATGCATCCCGGCATTCATCCTGATTTAAGAAACGGACAATATCCGAAAGTTGCCCGCCCATGCTGTCCGGGTAGGCGTTGAGCATCGGGCCGTTGTCTGCCCGATCCCGCAGAATAAGGTCTCCCATTTTCTGCTGATCCACAAGCTGCTCCTGCTCGACGCCCAGCACCATGGCCGTAAAGGGGCTGTCCACGCCGCCGTCCCGGCTGCGATGCTTTCGCCAAACGAGGGTTTCCTGCGGGGTCGAATCCAGGTAAACTGAGAAATCGCCTGCTTTCACGAACGCGTCACTTCGATTCGAACAATTCACGGACAGACTGGTTACCTGCTGATTACATTCACTCGAACCCTCCGCGTCTGACTCGAGCTCGCGGTTTCTTTGATCCTCGCAGAGGTTCAAATACGGGCTGTTCGCATGGGTCCACTCCAGAATAAGAACTGTCACGCCCTTCACATCAGCCTTTTCAAACCATACCCGCGACCGTCCCATCTTCCGGAGCCACAGGCTGTCCGCGCCGTCCTTAAATTCGTCCATGGTCTCTTTCATCAGGGCGAAGTCCTGTTCCTCCGGCGCCCCCAGATAGCTCTGCAGCCCCCGCCGCCCGGCTTCCTGATAGGGCTTAAGCCATGGATTCGCCTGCGTCAGCGCCGGATCCGCGTCCTCGCCCCGCTCCTGCAGCTGGCGCAGCGCGGCGAAATGCTCCCTCGTATAAACGCCTGCCTCCACCATGCCGCGAAGGCCATGCTCCCGGAAAATACGCGCCCGCTCTTCGTCGTTCTGTCTGGGGATTCTGTGAGGGTAATTGTCCCCGTGCAGGACCAGGCAGCTGATACCATTTTTCACAAGCGTTTCCGCTAACATTTCGGAGACTGTTGTCTTTCCGCAGCCGGAGCCGCCGCTGATGGTAACGACCGCCCGGCAGTGCGGGTTTTTCTCTAAGATATCCGGAAGCCTTTTTTTCAGTTCCCGGTAAATACGGTCTGCCTTCCAGGCAAGTTCCGGTTTCACAGGTGTGCGAATCGTCCTGTCCATGCCAGATAGCTCCCTTCTCATTCACGCTTTAGCACGACCGCCTCGAACGGCCTTAGCTTTCCTCTTATCCCATCTTCTGTTTCTTTCTTTTGTACAGAGACATTTCCGCCGCTTACAGGTACGTGATAAAGTTCCTCCTGCAGTGATTCGTAAGAATAAGGCGAGTTTTGAGCAGCAGGATTGGCATCATAGTTCGACAGAATTATCTGGCCGCTCACATCAAAATCCACGGTTCTACTGCACATATTAACTGCAATATATAACTCCTGGCCTTTCACGATATCGACCATCCTGTCCACCAGCGAATTGCCGGTCTTCCCGATGTTCTCGCTCCCCACACTTCCCGCCGCCGTCCTCTTATAGCAGATGACCTCATCCGCCGAGGGCACCTCCTCAAAGTCCCCGTAAATGAGGATATCCGAGTACTCCGAATGGTTCCGCAGCCGAATCAGCTTCTTATAATAGGAAAGGATCGAATCTTCATCCCCCAGCTCATCTTCCACCGTCAGCTTTTCGCAGTTGCGGTTGCATACGAGCCACGGCTTTGCCCCGCTGAAACCGAAGTTTTCGCCGCCGTTCCACTGCATCGGCAGCCTTGCCTGATCTCTGCTCTTCCGGTTCACGGCATCCAGGGCTTCCGCCTCCGTGTAGCCTTCCTGCAGGCAGCGCTCGTACCGCCCCCTGGAATGGATATCGTCCACCTCAGAGATGTCGGAAAATACGGTGTTCCGCAGGCCCAGCTCCTGCCCCTGGTAGAGGAACGGCGTGCCGCGCAGAAGCAGAAACAGAGTTGCCAGCGCTTTTGCCATCTTATCCGACCAGGTTTCGATATCCTCTCCCGGGAAATATTTATTGATGCTTCGGGGCTGGTCATGGTTTTCCAGATAAACCGGTGTCCAGCCCGCCTCCTGTGCCAGCCGCTGATGGTGGAAAATCTTCTCCCGCAGCTCCGGGATGTCCCACGTCTTCTGCCTGGCCCACACGCCGCCGGGCACCGCATCCGGCTCCGAATAGGTGAAGTCAAAAATCATGGAAAAATATCCATCCTCACCTACGTAGCTTTTCAGCTGCTCCCCTGAGACTCCCGGCGCTTCCGCCACTGTCACGTAGTCGCCGGAGCCGAACGTCTCCCGCCGCAGTTCGCTTAAATACTTTTCGATCCCCGGCACGTTGAGGCAGTGCTCCGCCACGTCGCACAGGCCGTCCGGCCCGTCCGGCTCCACCGGCGGGAAGGACGGATCCTTCTTAATATAGGTGATCGCGTCCAGTCGGAATCCGCTGATGCCCCGCGCAAGCCACCAGTTGATCATGTCGTAAAGCTCCCGCCGCAGCGCCGGGTTTTCCCAGTTTAAATCCGGCTGCTCCTTGGCGAACGAGTGAAAATACCAGCTTCCGTCCGCGATCTGCGTCCAGGTGCTGCCGCCGAAGCAGCTGCGAAAGTTTGAAAGCCCCCGGATATCATCCCGGAAAATATAATAATCCCTGTACTTGCTGTTTTTGTCCGCGCAGGCTTCCCGAAACCAGCGGTGCTGATCGGAAGTGTGGTTGATCACCAGATCCAGGATCACCCGGATGCCGTTCTCCTTCGCGCGGGCCAGCAGTTCATCCACATCCTCCAGTGTGCCAAATTCCGGGTTGATGGCATAGTAATCCGAGATGTCGTAGCCGTTATCCCTCATGGGTGACCGGTAAAACGGGCAGATCCACAGCGCGGTCACGCCCAGGTCGCGCAGATAGGAAAGCTTCTGTGTGATACCTCTGATGTCACCCCTGCCATCCCCGTTTGCGTCATAAAAACTCCGAGGGTAAATCTCATAGAAAACTGCTTCCTTCCACCAGGCACGGCCAGTCTTCTTTAATTCCTGTTTCATTTTCGATCTCCTTCCCATAAAAAATAAACGATTCAACTGTTACAGTGCGCAGGATTTCTCACGATTCTGTCATGATTTGTACTACAAATCTGATTTGCGGGCACTACATGGATCCCTGTCTTTTCTTCTGAACCAGATCAACATCTTCACCTTTACTCACAGGCCATGAAATATACCTCATACGCCTGATATTCGCAGTAATCGCGCACCAGCGGGATCCCCGCCTCCATCAGAGCAGTGCTGTTATATAGTTTCCCGCTTTCCACTTCCCGGTAAAGCATATTTTCCTTTAACCCCTTCAGCCTGACGTAAGGAGTCAGCAGATTCCCGTGCTGCTCCAGCGCCACCGCGCAGAGAAGCGCCTCCGAACCGTCCTCCGAGACAAACATCCATGCGCCCACCGCGTCCTCCGCCGGATTGGTCAGGCGGTAGTAGCGCCCGTTCTGGATCAGATCCGCATGTGCCAGGTAATCCCTGATCTGACTGCGGATTTCCTCTTTCTCTTCCTCTGAAAGCCGGTTTAAATCCAGCTCATAGCCGAAGGTCCCGGCCATGGCGGTGATGCCTCTGGTTTTTAACGGCGTGCTTCTGCCGGTCTGATGGTTCGGGCTGGCCGACACGTGGGAGCCTACCGCCGAGACAGGGTAGATGAACGATGTCCCGTACTGGATCCGCAACCTGTCCACGGCATCGGAATTGTCGCTGCACCAGATCTGCGGCGTGTAGTAAAGCATGCCGGCATCAAAGCGGCCGCCGCCCCCGCTGCACCCCTCGATAAGGATGTCCGGGTACCGGGTCAGCAAGCGCTCCAGGAAATCGTACACGCCCAGGACATAATCGTACAGAACCTTTCCCTGGCAGTCGGTCCGGGCGGAAAAGATATCCGACAGGCTGCGGTTCATGTCCCACTTGATGTATTCCACGGTCCCCTGATCCAGCACACTGCAGATTTGTTCGAAAATATAGTCCACCACTTCCTGTCTCGAAAAATCCAACACCAGCTGGCTGCGGCCCCGCACCGGGGGTCTTCCGGGGATCGCCAGCGCCCAGTCCGGATGTGCCCGGTACAGGTCGCTGTCCTCATTTACCATCTCCGGCTCGATCCACAGGCCAAACTTCAGGCCCATCGCGTGAATCTTCGATGTGAGGTCCCCGAACGTGCAGCCCAGCTTTTTCTCGTTCACCTGCCAGTCTCCCAGAGAACGATCATCCTGATCACGCTTCCCGAACCAGCCGTCATCCAGCACCAGCATCTCGACACCTAAGTCCGCCGCCTCCGCGGCCAGCTCCAGCAGCGTCTCGCCGGTGAAGTCAAAGTAGGCAGCCTCCCAGCTGTTGATCAGGATCGGCCTTCTCTGATCCCGGTATTTTCCTCTGCACACATGCCCGCGTATGCAGCGGTGCAGGTTCCAGGACAGTCCGGCAAGCCCCTGGGAAGAGTAGCTTAAGATCACCTCCGGCGCTGTAAACTCCTCCCCTTCCGCCAGCGGATAGGAGAACATTTCCTCCGAAAGCCCCATCAGCACGCGCGTCTGGTCATACTGATCCTTCTGCGCCTCGCTCTGAAAACCGCCGCTGTATACAAAGGCCAGCGCGTAGCACTGCCCCGCATCTTCCGTTGTCCCATGTTCCGCCACGATCACCGCCGGGTTTTCCTGGTGACTCGATGTCCCCCGGAAGCTCCCGATCTTCGAAATGCCGTGTGAAATCGGCATCCTCTGTAGATTCCGCTCCATGGCGTGGCGGCCGTAAAAAGTAAGAAAATCATAATTTCCGGCGACAAAATCCAGACATGCGGGAGCCAGCTTCTCCACATAGATGCGCCCGGCACCGCCGTTGATGATTTTTACGCTGCGGGTGATAATATCCAGCTCCAGCAAAACGCCGTACAGCAGCACCGCCTTCACGCCGGTGGACCGGTCGATGAGGGTGATTTCCAGCGTCTGAGCATCCATACTCTTCGCGCAGCCGTTCGGACATGTCGCTTCGCTCTTCGACTGTTTTGCATATTGTTCTGCCTTTCCGGCTTCGGCAGCGCTACCTGTCCCCGGTTCCTCCACATACACTGCCGGCAAACCTTTCAGCCCATATTTTCCCGGCAGGATCCTGTGACTCTCGTAGCGAAAATCGCAGGCATAGCTGCCGTCCGCATTTTTTAAGATGCAGGCCGGTGTGCGGTAGTCCCCCGTGCCCAGCGTCGGAAACTCCTGCGGAAGTGCATCCATGGAATACGTCCGCCGGGGACCTGCATCATAAGGGTTTCCGGAAAAACCGCGGTCCGCATAAGTCAGGAGGAAGTCCATGCAGCCCTCCGCGGTTTTTCCATAATATAAATGAAGCAGAAAACCATAGCGATCTACCTGCATCTGGTAGGTCGTAGTTTTCGTGTGAATCGTAAAGGTGCGATCCTCTGCCTCATATACGATCGCACATTTCTTTGCCCTGTCTGCCTGTTCCAGACTGACATCCATTCCTTTTCTTCTCACATGCACGTTCCTAACCACACGCCCTTTTCTCTTTTTTAAACGTGCATGAGTCAATGATCTGTCTTCGCTTACATACTCCATTGAAAGTCTCCCATATATAAAAAGTAAATGATCCTCTTTCAGTTACACCCCTGCCAACTTTGCGGATTCGTCAGGGAATACAGCCGACTCTTTTATTTCACCGCCCCGTTCGCCACGCCGTTTAAGATCTGCTTCTGGCACACAATGTAGAACAGCAGGATCGGCAGCAGCGCCAGCAGATACGACGCGAAGGCCAGGTTGTAATTGGTGCCAAACTGGGACTGGAACGTCATCTGCGCCAGCGGCAGCGTGTTGACTTCCCCGCCACCAAGGATGACCAATGGCGTCATGACATCGTTCCATGTCCCCAGAGCCGTCAGCACCGCCACCGTCGCGTGCATGGGCTTCATCATCGGAAAGATGATGCTCCAGTAGGTCCGCCAGGTGCTGGCGCCGTCCACCCGGGCCGCCTCCTCCAGCGCCACCGGGATGTTCGTCAGGTAGCCGCTGTAGAGCATCAGGTTCATGGGCATGTAGAAGACCAGATAGCATAGGATCACACCCACCATGTTGTCGAGCCCCATCTGCGCGGTCTGCTTCACCAGCGGCATCATCAGGATCGCAAAGGGAACGAACATGCCGCTGACGACATACAGATACGCCAGGTTGTACCATTTGCTGCGGGCCTTGTTGCGGCCGATCGCGTAGCCGAGCACAGAATGCAAGACGATGGACAATGCCACGGTGACCCCCGTGATCAGGACGCTGTTTAAGAGGGAATGCCAGAAATCCGTCACCTCCATCGCCTCTTTAAAATTGCTGAAGCTCCAGGTCTTCGGCAGGGACAGGATCCCCGAAATGCTGTTTGTCATTTCCGACGGCTGCTTGAAAGCGATCACCACCGTCATATACAGCGGGAACAGGACTGTCACAAGGCCAAGGATCAGAAGGATCGTGACCGGCCAGTTGACTTTTTCTTTTGCGCGGCTCCTGCCATGACCAGCCTTTCTTATTTTTCCACGAGCTGCTCTGCTGCCGCGCCCCCGGAATTTTTCATGTCGCAAAGCTCCGGCCGTGTTTCCTGTCGTGTTCCGGATCCGTTCACGGCTCCATTCTGTTATGCTTTCATAATTATTATCCCCATGTTCGCTCATAACTGCTCCTCCTTCCCGCCCAGGAATTTCATCTGGAACACCGAAATCACTACAATGACGACGAAGAAAATCACCGCGTTCGCGCTCTGGAACCCAAACTGGCCGCCCGACAGACCGTTATTGTAAATCAGGTAAGAAATGGATTCCGTGCTCTGCGCCGGGCCTCCCTGCGTCAGCGCGACGATCTGGTCAAACACCATCAGGAAATTTTTCATGCAAAGTACCATATTGATGGTGAAGAATGGTATGATCAGCGGGAAGGTCAGGCTCTTAAACTTCTGCCAGCCCGTTGCCCCGTCGATAGCCCCCGCCTCGTACACGTCCTCCGGCACGGTCTGCAGGCCGGATATGTAAATGATGGTGTTCATTGCGATCGACTGCCATGCGCACACGATGACGATGGCGATCCACGCCCAGCTTTTGCTGGCCAGAATGTTTGTCCCCTCCAGCCCCATCATCTCCATGAGTGCCGGGACGATATAGGTGAAGAAATAGCTGAAAATATAGCCCACCACCAACGCTCCCAGGATGTTCGGAATGAAATAAAGTCCCCGCAGCGCGCTCTTAAATTTGATTTTGCTGTTCAACCCCAACGCGAGAATCAGGCTCACAATATTCACCACAATGGTTGTGACAATGGCCAGTTTAAAGGTAAATAAATAGGACTTGCCGACTCTCGCGTCGGAGAACAGGTCAATATAGTTTCTCAAGCCCACCCAGTCGTAACTTCCGTATCCGCGGAAATTGGTAAAGCTGTAGATGGCACCCCTGATCAATGGCAGCGTGTTAAAGATAAAAAACAGTGCAAGGATCGGTATCGTGACCAGCATAAATGATCTGCGGGGGCCGGTGATCTTTTTCTTTTTTAAATGTCCGCTTTCTGCCTTCCTGCCCCTTTTTCCCGTTTGGTCGGACGGCATCACGACAGCCGTTCCGTCTTCTGATTTTTTCATCGTCTTCCCCTTCCCGATGATCGTGACAGTATTTTTCACCAATCATCATTTTTCTTTTACATATGCCAAAACATCTTATTTCTTTCGACAGATTTACAGCTCGGAACTGAGACCAAAAGCCATCACTCCCTGTTCTAAAATTGTTCGGTTCCAGCACCAGATTCCGTCATTCTCTCTTCTGGAATTATTCAGAACCGATGCTATATTCATTATTCTCTGTTCTCGAATTTTTCAGAACCGATGTCAAATTCCGTTTTTCTCTCTTCTCGATTTTTTCAGAACCGATGTCAAATTCCGTTTTTCTCTCTTCTCGAATTTTTCGGAACCGACGCATAATTCCGTTTTTCTCTCTTCTAAAATTGTTCGGGACTAACGCTAATTTCCATTATTCTCTGTTCCAAAGTTTCGCAGCTAATCTTCTGCACGCTCTGCCTCATAATCCTCCACCATCTGAATAATATCCCGGTTGTACCGCACCCAGTTTGTGTCGAAGTCGCTTAAGAATTCGTCCACATCCTGATCGATCAACAGCGTCTGGATCATCGCATCCACAGACATTTCGGCGGGATAATAGTGATCCTGGAAATCCACCATCTTTCCCTCTTCGATATATGCCAGCATGCCGTCCAGCTCATCCGCCAGCTCGTATTCCCCGTCGTTCAGACATGGGATCGCGATCTGGGAGTCCAGATAGGTCTGAACATTTTCGTGCTCCAGAAAGAAATCGATCACTTCATAAGCCGCGTCCTTATTTTCACAGGCCTCCAGAACACAGAACTGCAGGTCGATGCCGGAATTTAACACATTTTCCTCTGCGTCATTGCTTGCCGGCATGACAAAGCTGCCAATCACCATATCCGGATTCACGGACTTGATCTGCGGGATAGCGTAGCTGCCGATGGTGTACATGGCGGACTGGCCGTTCGCAAAGGCGGTGCAGGCATCGTTATAGCCATAGCCAACCGCACCTTTCTCACCGAACGTCAGCAGAGTCAGCATTTTCTCCGCGATCTCCCGGTACTCGGTCGTGAAGGTCGTAAGCCCCCTGTTCACCTGCTGGCAGACATCCGACGGTGCCAGTGAAACCGCCAGCGCATTCCAGGGCGCCAGGCAGGTCCAGGTGTCCTTGTATCCGAAATAGAATGGAAGGATCCCCTCCGACTGGATCGTCTCGCACAGTTCGATCAGCTCATCCCAGGTCTCCGGCACTTCCCATCCGTGTTCCTCAAACATTTCCATGTTATAAAGCACACCCGCCGCGTTTGCCACATAAGGGATCCCAAACGTTCCTTCCGTCGGCACAAACTCCAGATTCTCCAGAATCTCGATATACGCCTCATTTACCAGCGACAGCCCCTCGTAGTCGGAAACGTCCGCCAGAATGCCCGCATCGACATAATAGGAATAATTGACATCCCCGGCAATGAGAATGATGTCCGGGTAATCCTCCCGGATGAACCTCGTCTGCAGGATCGTAGCCGCGTCGTTCGGCGTGGTGATCGTCAGGTGGATGTCCTCATGAGTCTTGTTAAACTCCTCCTCCAGCTCCTCAAAAATGTCGGATGCCTCCGATTTACTCTGGATCACCTCGATCTCAACCACATCGCTCGTGCTGCCGCATCCAGTCACCATTGCTGCCACGCCAGCCACCACGCAGGCCGCCAGAAATGTCCGGATCCATTTTCTTTTTGCCATGATCTGTATACCCCCTTTCGGTCTCTTCCGCCATGTTCCTGCCGGAATCCACGGTAATCTTCTGTTGCTTATAGTGTCTCGTCACAGTCATCCCCGAATGATGTAATAACTCCTCGTCGGAAGACGAATCACACGGAAATTGTCTTGCCACAGGTGCCTCTGAATGATGTAAGAAATCCTCATCGAAAGACAAATCGCACTGTGATTTCTCATCCCTGCCCGTAAGTGGATTTATTCACTCACTTAAGGATCACGGCACTAAGAGCAACTCACAATTTGGAGAAGATTTACCGATTCGTTAAATTTGTGTGAAATTATACATGCCAAAATGCGTCCGTCATATAGGCACATAGATTTCTTTTTATGCCAAATTGCGCTGTTTTTCTCAACAGGTTAAAATCAGGACGCATTTTGGCATATTTCCATCTGGTTGTGTTCTGTTACAATTCTTCTTGTCTCAAGGCAAATTGATCTTCTCTGCATAAATAGATGTATTTCGTGCGCGAATGCGTTTTTCACAGTCAAATACAGTAATTTGACCTACACACTGCACTGGCTCACGTTCCGGCAAAAGCTTAAAACACAGCTGTTTGCACAAAAAAAGAGATTCTGTTACAGAATCTCCATTTTTTGCGCATATATATTTCCTTCTCGCACCTGTTCCCATGTCTCATTTGGGTATCTGTCCAAAATCTCAGTGCCTGTTTGCAGTCCGATTCCATGCTCGCGCCGCAGGATTGCTTTTAACACCTGAATCAATTTTTATAAATCAACCGTCTTTAAAAATTCCTGAATCATCTTAAAGGCTGCTCCTACATCCATCTGCAGCCAGTTTCTGTCTCCGGAATTTTCAACATTATTCCGAAACCTTCGATTTGAGAATGTAGTATCTACTCTCTTTTGTATCCCATTCATATCTCGTTCTCTCATAGACGGCTCATCAATAATATAAACCTTTATGCATTCTGCAAGTCTTGTCATTTCTACATGTTCCTTCAGATAGCAGAGATCAAATATATCCTTATATCTTGTAGAAAGCGGCCCAAAACGCAATAATGATTTTAATTTCTCGGCGAAAATCTGTTCGCATGAATTTATCAGCAAACTTGCTCCCTCATCATCTACGCAAACATCAAAACAATATGTATCCTGTTCAATACTCATATTCGCTTGAACCCCAAGATCAATCTTGCTCTCAATAGAATTTCCATTATCATCTTTGATTATGATATATACGCGCTTACCATTGTATTCCTGCTGGGAAAGCGGTTCAATCCTACCACCCTTAATTTCTATTTTGATTCCATCCAGACAGTTTAATTTTGAGATAAAATATCTGATGGATTCATCTCGAAGTGAATACCTGATAAAATCCAGATCCAGGTCTTCCGTTGCACGTCTCACATTTCCTGTGATGCTTCGCATAACAACGCCGCCCTTTATTGTTACATTTCTCCCAAAATTACTCCTTTCGATTGCTTTTAGCACAATGTCCTGGCATACACGTGCATCAGCGTTACGGTCTGAATATCCAATATTTCTGTATTTTTCTGTCATTTCATCCAAACTAATCATCAGAAAACCTCCAACTGTAAAATTTCCAGCACCCTGTTACTCTTCGGTGCCGCCAACGCATAATCCTGAATCTTCTGAATATCCAATTGCGGAAGTATTTTTCGATAGTTTAAAATAATTTCCTTATAGTAATCAAACGAAAACTTGCTCTTATATCGCACAAGTTCAATAAGCATACGTTCTCTATTATAGATTTTTATGCTATAACCTCTATATTCAACTATTACAATCCCCTCTTCAAAAAAATCATCCGGGATAAAATATTGTTTTATTCTCTTATCCCGGATTTTCGCCGCATTACGTGCTGTTGCCATGTCACATACATCCGGTATGACATCTGTCAAACCGTAAACGTAAAAGGCGCTTTTCATCGTCACGACTGCCTTTGGGTATTTAAATGAAAACATTGCCATTTCCGGGACATATTTCTTTTCTGAATATACCCCCTTTCCTATCTTGAACAGCTTGCCCTCCTCTATTTTTTTTTCAATGTAATAATCCGAGCCATAACTTTTTAAGCATTCCGCACGTGTTTTCACAATTTCTGCCTCCCCGTTTTTTAAAAAAGTTCGCATTTTTTATTATTTTGCGGATGTTTTTCTAAATTATACTACAACTCAGTTTCCCTGTCAATTTTCGTTTTGAAATCATCCGCTTTTTTTGCCTTTTTGCGGATATTTTTCTAAATTATATTTGAGCTGGCAAAAATGATGACTTATAGCAATGCTTTTCATTCTTTTCTTATATGAAATATTAACGCAAATATTTTACGCCTTTCTCTTTTGTTTGTCAATGATTTTTATGGTAAACTTTCAAGCTTCTCAATTGCAAATTTAAATTGTCATTTAACAATATCGGCATTAAGAACAACTCACAATTCGGAGAAAACCTGTCGGTTCATTAAAAATTTTGCGAAATTATACATGCCAAAATGCTTTTGTCATATACGCTTACCACTTCCTTTTTATGCCAACTTGCGCTGTTTTTTCCTGTAGCTTCAAGTCATGACGCATTTTGGCATATTTGCTTCCGGATGGGGGTTGCATTTCCCTCAATTGCAAGGTAAAATGCAATGGCACAAGAGACAAGAAGGTCAGAAACGAACGACTTTTGATTTCAACATTAGGTGACGACACCAGGGTAACCATGCAGGATGTTTAAAGGATGGTAACTGACATGAGCAATACGAAAAAAATGGGCGATGTTATTTTTTCGATTTTTCCGAGCGAGAATTTCATTGATCTGGAACTTTTTCAGTTCGGCCGGGAGGTGTGTCTGCCGGCGCATTCCTTCGGGCCTGCCGCGCGCAATCATTATCTGTTTCACTATGTTTTTTCCGGAACCGGCACGCTCCATGCGGATGACTCCAGAGGCGAGACACACACGTACCAGATCAAAAGCGGCCAGGGATTTCTGCTCTTTCCCGGCCAGATCAACACTTATATTGCGGATGACAAGCTCCCCTGGGATTATGCCTGGCTGGAGTTTGACGGACTGCGGGCAAAAGAAATCATTGAAACTGCAGGCCTAAGCATGGATCACCCGATTTACCGCGCAAAATCCCATGACTTAAGGGAAACCATGGCGAATGAGATGGTATATATCACGGAGCACGCAAAAGAGCCGCCTCTGCATCTGATCGGCCATCTGTACCTCTTTATCGATGCCTTCAGCCGCTCTTCCGCCTCCATGAAAATTTCCAAAGGCAGCAAGCTGCGGGATTTTTATGTGCACGAAGCCCTCACATTTATCGAGCAGAATTTTCAAAACGATATTTCCGTGGAGGATATCGCCGCCACCTGCGGCCTGAACCGCAGCTACTTCGGCAAAATTTTTAAGGATGCGGTCGGGAAATCCCCGCAGGATTTTCTCCTCCAGTACCGTATGATCAAAGCCACCGAGCTTTTAAAGCTGACGAACCTTTCCATCGGCGACATCAGCAATGCCGTGGGGTATTCGGATCAGTTTCACTTTTCGCGGGCTTTCAAGAATATCTACGGGATTTCTCCCAGAGAATGGCGGAATAAGAATCAGATTGCCGATCCACGGCATTCCGGTTCGGAGTGATGCTGAGGTGCGGAGCAATGTCTGAGCTTCGGGGTAAAACAGGGATGCAGCATATACAATTCTCGCTGCATCCCTGTTTACAATTTACCGAAATTACGCTGGCACTCACTCCATCGCCCGAATCCAGCGCTTCGCCACGGAAAGATTTAAATAATCTCTTGGATTTCCGTCAGAAACATGTTATTCTATCGGTACGATTTAAGAGAAACCATAGTACTCTATCCATACCTTTAGGAAAGCAGGTGATCCAATGCCTTTACAGAATAACCAGCTCAGCCGTATGATTATCAATGGTTATAAATCTATTCGATCCGAAGATATCTCCTTCGGAAAAATAAATGTCCTCATCGGCAGCAACGGTGCCGGGAAATCAAACTTTATTTCTGCCTTCTCTTTTCTGCAGGATATCCTTTCAAAGAATCTTCAGGTGTCCGTCGCAAAGAGCGGCGTCAATGCATTGCTGTATAACGGGAGAAAAGTAACTCACGAGATATCTTTTGAGTTTTTTTTCGGGCAGAATTCCTATGGCTTCTGCCTGGTTCCCACGGACGACGGACGGCTTATCTTCCAAAAAGAATATTTCAGATATTTTGGAAACCAGAAGGAGGAGGTACTGATTGGTCAGGGGAATTCTGAGTCTCAGTGCGATTCCTCCGCTGTGTCCTCTCTCTGGCCAGATGTTACCTCCGTTTTGGAAAGTCAAAACTGGCGGGTATATCACTTTCACGACACAGGACGCAGTGCCCGCGTGAAACAGGAGCATAATATTTCCAATAACCGCGTGCTACTGTACGATGCGGGAAATCTTGCCGCTTTTTTGTATCGGCTGCGAAACTCCTGGCGGTCAAATTACGATGATATTGTCCGCACCATCCAGCTGATTGCGCCGTTCTTTTCCGATTTCGTGCTGGAACCCAGAGAGGGGAATGATGAGCAGATTATTCTGCGCTGGCAGCAGAAGGGCTGTGAAGATATTTTTAACGCCTCTCAGCTCTCGGACGGCACGCTGCGTTTTATCTGCCTTGCTGTCTTACTGCTTCAGCCTTGCGAACTTCAGCCGGCGACCATAATCATAGACGAGCCGGAATTAGGACTCCATCCCTACGCCATCACCATTTTTGCTGAAATGGTGCGGCAAATTTCCGACCGGAAGCAGATCATCATCTCAACGCAATCCGTGGAATTGCTCGATGAATTCGAGGCAGGGGACGTGATCGTGGCAGACCGGGACGTGAACGGTTCCAAATTCAAAAGATTAAACGAAGATGAACTTCGGCTTTGGCTGGATGAAGATTATGCGCTGGGGGAACTTTGGAAGAAGAATATTCTGATAAAACCGTAGACCGCATTCGGGAGATACGGGATAGTTTTCCTACATCCGAGCACATTAACAATTCGCCTCAAACTGCGCCAACAAAGCGGCTGGAAGATTTGATTCCGAACTACGCAAAAATGAGAAATGGAACTCTTCTGGCAAAAGATATGGGGATTGACAGAATATTGAATCAGTGTCCTCATTTCTATAAGTGGATTTCTGATATGTCGATTTGGTAACATTTTTATTCCAATTGTTCTACCTGTATGAAAAAAGGCAGGGATGCAGCATGTATAATTCACGCTGCATCCCTGTTTACTGCCTGTTAATATTTAACCTCTGTTTTCCAGTCTCTTTTTCTCCCTTTTCGTCTCCACCACATGCCGAATTGCCGCCACCGGATGGTGAAATATCATTCGCGTCCCTGAGAATCGCATGACCGTGCGGATTTTCTCCCGCATTTCCGGCTGATAACAGTGTACTTTACAGTTGGAGCAAAATGTTTTCGTTTCCATAAACGGGCATTTTTCGCTGCGTTTTCTGGCGTAGGCATCCAGGGCGGCACACTCCGGGCAGAGCGTCTTTGTCCGATGATTCTTTTTACAGTAAAGTGCGATCATCTGCGAGACCATCTTTTTCTCCCGTTCCCGTTTGGCTTCTGTTTTATTTTTCATCAGCTCACTCTCCCGTGTTCCACAGAGTACACCTTGTCCGCGATGCGCATGGTGGATTTTCTGTGGGACACCAGCACAACCGTGCGCTCCTCCTGCTCCTCACGCAAGGATTTTAAGATAACAGCTTCATTTAGGCTGTCCAGATTGCTGGTGGGTTCGTCCAGCAAAAGGAACGGTGCGCCGTGCAAAAATGCCCGCGCCAGTCCGATTCTCTGGCGTTCACCGCCGGAAAGAGCATCGCCCAGCTCGCCGGCCGGCGTGTCGTAACCCTGCGGCAGCGACAGGATGAAATCGTGCACGGATGCTTTTTTGCACGCTTCGACGAGTTCCTCATCCGTGGCATCCAGCTTCGCGATGCGCAGGTTGTTGCGGATGCTGTCGTGGAAGAGGTGCGTCTCCTGTGTAACAAAGCTTTCCATGTCGCGCAGGTTGTCCGTGTTGATTTCCTCTATATTTTTCTCCGAAATAGCCACGTTTCCGTGGTCGACTTTCCAGAAGCGCATCAGAAGTTTCAACAGTGTGGACTTTCCGCTGCCGCTGCGCCCGGTGATGCCGATGATTTTTTCCTCCGGGAATTCCGCGCTGATTCCGTCGAGAATCAGGCTGTTTTCTTCAGATTCTTTGACGTCTAATCCCTCTCCTGTGGCACCTGATTTTTCACCTTTACTGCTCCTGTAGGAAAAGCTCACATGCTCCACCTTCGCTCCATGGAACTCCACCGCCTCTTTCCCGGCGATTTCCTCCGTCAATGGTTCTTCCTCCAGAATATCGAGCACGCGGTTTCCGGCCGCAAAGGTATTCTGGAGTGTGCTTCCCAGCGCTGCGAGCGCGACGACCGGACCGAAGGAGGAAAACAGCGCGATTGTCGGGATCAATACCCCAGCGAAATCCACCTGCCCTGCCTGAAACAGAGAGGCGGACAAAAACAGCATCGCCAGATCAAAGAGCAGAATCACGGTATTTGTCACCGCCGTGTCGCGGCCCGCCATGCGCTTCATGCGCTCTTCGTCATCGGAAAGTGCATCCGTGCGCCGGTTCATCTCTGCGAGGCGCGTCTTGCCCGCGCCATATTGGATCGTTTCTGGCAGTCCTCGCAGGCTGTCCAGAACGAATGCCGACAGTTCGCCGGATTTTGTGCGAAACTGCATTCCGGTGTCCCCACTCGCCTTCGATATGACAAGAGGAATGACAATGCCCACCGTAAGGTACGCGACCAGCGCCAGTACGCCAAATGCCCAGTAGAACGAGCCGATAAACAGGCACATAATAATTGTAAATAAAAACGCGATCGCTGCTGGCGAGATGGTATGCGCATAAAATACTTCCAACAGTTCGATATCCGAAGTGATCACATTGATTAGATCTCCCCGGTCGCGTCCCTCCAGCTTCGCCGGGCAGAGCCTGCGCAGCGCCCGGAACACCTTGTCGCGTATGATCGCGAGCAGTTTGAAGGCGATAAAATGGTTGCAGCCCTGTTCCGCGTAGCGCAATACGGCGCGCAGCACGGCAAACAACAACACGCAGGCAAACACAGCACCCAAAGAGAGCGGCGTCTCAAGTCCCGCCAGGTTCAACACTGCATATCCGCCGAAGACAGTGATAAAGGTGGCGCACAGGTGGCCGACAAGGCCCATCAAAATCGCCAGTATCATATATCCCGTGAGAGGCTTCACCAGGCCGATCAGCTTAAGCATCACGGTAAATCCGTTTCTTCTTTTCATAGTATTCCCCATTCTGCCGCTCTTTTCGTTGGCGGCATAGATTGACACCAGAATTAAAAAAGTGCGTAACTTAAAGAAAGAACTGCTTCCTTCTCAACTTGTTCTATTGTCTCTGTGTTTTCAAGCAACTACACTCTTCCCGTAATTTTCCAGCTTCTGCTGCGTGTTCCAAAGTTCGGCGTACCTGCCGCCCTTTTGCAGCAGTTCCTCATGTGTGCCGCACTCCGAAACTGTCCCGGCATCCATCACATAAATGCGGTCGGAATCCACCACATTTGCCAGACGGTGGGATATCAAAATCACGGTCTTCTCCTTCGCAAGCTCGTGGATCTGCACCATGATATCATTTTCACTCTCCACATCAATGTTGGAGGTAGCCTCGTCAAAAATATAGATCGGGCTGTCGTGCAGAAGCGCCCGCGCAAGCGCCAGCCGCTGGCGCTGCCCGCCGGAGAGGTTCGCTCCCTGCTCCGTGAGACAGGTATCCAGGCCATCCTCACTTCGCAGAAACTCTGCCAGGTTCACGCGCTCAAGCACCTTCCAGAGCTCTGCATCCGTCTGAAAACTCTCCCCCAGCCCCATCTGCAGATTCTCGCGGACAGTGCCTTTGAACAGATAACTTTGATGACTGATATAGGTAATATTTTCCATGAGGCTCTTCTCGGAAATATCGCTCAGATTTACGCAATTGTCATTTGCGCCATCCCCCACCGTTATGCTCCCCTGGTACCCGCGGTTTTGCCCCATCAAAATCGCCGCGACCGTAGATTTCCCGCAGCCGGACTCCCCAACGATAGAGGTAAAGCTTCCCGCCGGAAACTCCAGGTCAATGCCGTGGAGGATCTCGCGCTCCGGCTCATAGGAAAAGTGAAGATTCCGGCAGACAATTCCGCCGCCCGCCGGGAAATCTGCCGTCCCCTGTTCCGGCTCTTCCAGTTCCAGCAGGCGGAAGATTTTGTCGCTGGCAGCCATGCCATTCATGGCCACATGGAAATAAGAACCCAGCTGCCGCATGGGGATAAAGAAATCTGCAGCCAGCAATATAATCAGCAGGCATCCGGCAAGCGTAACGTGCCCCGCGCGGTACTGTGTGGCCGCCATGATGACACCCAGCGCCGCCCCGCCGTAAGCGATCAGATCCATGATAGTGATGGAGTTCAGCTGCATGGTCAGCACTTTCATGGTGATCTTGCGGAACTTTTCGGCCGCGTCGTTCATCTCTTCCTGCTTAAATTCATCCGCCTGATAAATCTTAAGCGTGGTCAGACCCTGCAGATTTTCCAGAAAAATATCGCCCAGCGCCGTATACTGCCCCCAGTATTTCCCCAACAGCTTCTTCGCCCAGGTCTGCACCGCCGCGATGGCCACCGGGATCAGCGGAACGCACACCAGCAGCACGATGGCCGACGGAACATTCACGAAGCAGAGATAAATGAACAGTGTAAACGGTGCCAGCATCGCGTAGAAAAACTGCGGCAGATACGCGCCGAAATAGGTTTCCAGCTGATCCACACCTTCTACTGCCACCTGGACTACCTCCGAGGTCATCACCTGCTCCTTATAGGACGCGCCAAGGCGAAGCAGTTTCGAGTAAATCTTTTCGCGCAGCGTCTTCTTCACGGCCTTCGATGAGAGAAAGCTCATTTTTGAAGAAAGCGTTGCCGCAAAAAAGCGGATCAGCATCGCAACCAGCGCCACCGCTGCAGTCAAAATCAGTTCCGTCTGCCCTGTGGTTCCCGTGAAAAGTCCCGCAAGTAATCTGGTGATGGCTGTCATCATGGCAATATTTGCCAGAAGGGAACACCACTGGCATACCACATTTCCGATCACATACTTCATGCTGCCGTCCATCAGGCCAACCAGCTTTTTATCTATCATCGTGTATTTCCTCCCTTTTAAGTTAGTTTGTGCTAACAACGGTATATAACATAGTTCTGGAAGAATTGCAAGTCGATTTTTCTTTTGTTACCAATTCAGTAATATAAAAACCGAAGCCCAGGCGCTTGATATCAGCTTACCTGGGCTTCAGTTCTTATCCTGTCATAATCCGGATACTCGCATATATATGTTTGACGTTTCGTAGATTCACCATTTCTCAAAATGCACCTGACTCTCTTCATAATCCGGATGTTCGCCGTTTCTGTCTTCCGCCGGATACCCGAACGCAATGACAGAGTGTGGGATGACCGTATCCGGCAGCGAAAAGAGCTTTTTCTGGTTCTCCACGCGTTCCATCTGCGGCCAGGTTCCAAGCCACACGGAACCGATACCAAGCCCCTCGGCCGCAAGAATCATATTCTGCCCCGCGATCGCACCGTCGATCACCCAGTAATCCTTCGCGCGCGAAAATGCGCGTTCCAAATCACCAAGGATCAGGATCCCGACATCACAGTGGCGCAGCGGCTCTGCCGGCCTGCCGTTGGCATCCGCCATTTTATTTAACATCACCCTGTCACGCACCACGAGAAAACTCCAGTCGCGCGTGTTCGCGCAGGTCGGACCCGTCATCGCCGCGCGAAGGATCGTGTGAAGTTCCTCGTCCGTGATATGCCTGTCTGTAAATTTTCTGATACTTCTTCTGCTCAGTATTCCTTCTACTAATTCCATCTGTAAACCTCCAAACGCTGAAAAGAACCAACGTCTTTCCAAATCTCTCAAAGTACTGTTTGCCGTATTCTCTTCGGATTGTTCATTGCCGCTTTTAATTCTGATAAATCCGAATGTCCGTCCGATGCCCGGAACGGCAATTCAGCCGACGTATCCATTATACAACGTTTGGATTCCGCCCGCCAGATGCCATTTTGAAATTTTTGAATCACAGAGAATCCCCGTGAATAACAGCCAGGGATAAAATCGGAAAATTACCAGAGATAAAAGTTGAGAAATTTTGTGCAGAGACAAAAGTCAGTGAATTTTTTGCTTGTGATTGCAATGTATGTATGTTAGAATATCCCGGAACGGAGGTGGCTTCCTATGACAAAATTCTTCAACGTAACCGGTGTCTGCAGACCGGAAATACATTATATGGTGGATCTGTCTTCCAGACTTTCCGCTATAAAAAACATGGTCGATGCCGGAAATTATTTTTCCATCAACCGCGGCAGGCAATATGGCAAAACGACTACTTTGCATGCGCTGTCGGATTTTCTTCGAAAAGATTACGAAGTAATTTCAATGGATTTTCAGACCATGAGCTCCGCTTCCTTTCAAGATGAAGCTTCCTTTGTCACCGCGCTCGCCGGAGAGTTTCTGGATTACGGCGAAAACTTCCCGGACGGCATCGAAGAACAGCTGCTTTCCTTTGCGGACGGCAACGCGAAAGTCTGTTCCCTCAATGCTCTTTTTCGCGTCATTAAAACATGGTGCGGGAAGTCGGAGAAAGCTCCGGTTTTAATCATTGATGAAGTTGATTATGCCTCGAATAATCAGGTCTTCCTTGATTTTCTGGCGCAGCTGCGGGCTTACTATCTAAAGCGGCCGAGAGTTCCGGCTTTTCAATCCGTGATTTTAGCCGGGGTTTATGATATTCGGAGCATGAAGAAGAAAATCAGGCCGGACGAAGAGCACCAGGAAAATAGTCCGTGGAACATTGCCGCAGAGTTTGATATTGATATGAGTTTCAAAGCTTCTGACATTGAAAAGATGCTGACAGAATATGATAACGATTATCATACTGGTATGAATGTCAGTAAATTATCAGAGCTGATTTATACTTACACGTCCGGTTATCCGGTACTGGTATCTCGTATTTGTAAATTGCTGGATGAGAGAATAGCTGGAAGCGCAGAATTTCCAATGATATCCGATGCATGGACCGAAGCTGGCTTCAACGAGGTCCTGAAACGAATTGTTAAAGAGGATAACCCTCTGTATGAATCCATGCTTGGAAAGCTGACGCTCTATCCGGAACTGAAAACCGTTTTACAGGATCTGCTCTTCAATGGCATATCCATCCCGTATGTCGCGACAAATCCTTATATCAAGGATGCCGCCATGTTCGGTTTTATACGGAACGAAAACGATACGGCCGTTGTGGCTAACCGCATTTTTGAGTCTGTCCTGTATAATCACTTCATTTCCGAGCAGTTTTTCGGAAATAAAATGTATGAGGCCGGTCTGCAGGAGAAAAACCAGTTCATCATCGACGGGCATCTGGATATCCGCCGGATCCTGGAAAAGTTTATCGATGCTTTCTCAGAGATCTATGGAACGGATGATGAAAAGTTTCTCGAAAAAGTGGGACGGCGCTATTTTCTGCTGTTTTTGAAGCCGATCATCAACGGCATCGGCAACTACAGCATCGAACCGCAGACAAGAAACAGTGATCGGATGGATCTGGTTATTTTTTACCGTGGCGAGCAGAACATTCTGGAACTCAAGCTCTGGCGTGGAAATTCCTACAACGAGCGCGGTGAACAGCAGCTCTCCGGTTATCTTGATTATTTTCACATGAAAAAGGGCTATATGCTCAGTTTTAATTTTAATAAGAACAAACAGGTTGGGATACGGGAGATTGCGCTCGGCGATAAGACGCTGATTGAAGCGACGGTGTGATACGGCGATATAGGTGCTGACGTGAGTATTCCGTATCATTCATTGGCGTGAGCCGTCTCCTCCGTTCACATAGCCGCACTGTTACACAGTCATCTTAAGTAAGACTATAATTACCCTTACGGTGCAAGGAAGGGGAAATCGCTTCGCAATTTGTCTTCCGATGCGAAATTTTAGTCTCACCTAAGACCGACTGTGAATCGCAGCAAGGTATAAAATAATTGCACATGCCAAAAATCCGCCTCCGACGATCCAGTAAACTTTGATCAGGCTGTTGGTTGTGCCGTAAATCTCCAGCACCCCTGCAAAGCAGCTGCCCACAGTCAGGGTGGCAATTGCCGAATGGTAGAGATTCCGTACGACCCTGCCCGGCATCGGCAAACGGTTCGAGAAGGCAAGCGAGAAAAATGGCAGCACCCCTCCGGCCAACGGGATAGCGAAAGCATACAGCATATAGTAGGAATATACCTCATGGCTAAAGCGCTCATACACTGCCCCGAACAGCACGAGAAACAGTGTCGCAAACAGGTAGACAAACCCGGTTTTCGCCATGCGCCGATGATTCTCCTTAAAGTCCGTTGAAAACAATGTGGCCCTGACCGAAGTCACATTCACATCCGCCTGCCGGCGCTGTCCCTTAACATCCGATGCAAACATTGTGTCCCCGGCCGACTCCCCGTTCGCGTCCGTCCGCCAGTGCTGATTTTTAATATCCGATGTAAACAATGTCACTCACGCTCCTCTCCTTAATCTTCTTTCCGTCGGAAGTCGGATTGTTCACAACTTCACCGTTAAAATACATGGTAGACGATCCGCCGCCATCCAGATTGTAGGCCGTCTGTACGCCGAGTCCTTCCATAAATTCAGCCAGTTCGGAGAGGGACAGTCCGGCGCTCTCGCTGGTTCTCCCATCGGAAACCACAAACACGTAGTGCAGATCATCGATGATTCCGATGGCCGTTCTGGGATTGCTGGCTTTCGCCTTGCCGACCTCATCACCGCTTGAGACAGACACGGCACCATCCACCACCAGAGCCGGTCCGAACGAGAGCGTCTGCACGGCTCCGTTTGCCAGCAATTCTTCCGCAGTGATCTCATCCTCGGAAATAATTTCAAAGCTGCCGTCGGAATAAATGACCAGATCCTCCTGGCCGGATGATCCTGTGGAACGGTACAGCACGCCGTTGCGGATGACATAGCCCTTTTCCTGCGAACCATAATAATCGCCATTGATGGCGAGGATCGCTCCGGCGCTTTCGGCAATTTCCGAGGTTTTCGCCGTTACATTTCGGCCATATGAGCTTTGCGCCAGGGCTGTCTGCAGGTATTCTGCGGATGACAGCGTGATGTCCGCGACATAAATCGCGGTGTCATACTCGTAATATTCCGTGATCGTGATGGTGATGTTCTCATCCTGATAAGAGTTCTCCGTTATGACCGTCTCTGAAGCCGCCTGGCCCGTGCCGGATCCCGAATCGGATTCAGACGATGATGCGCCGGTTTCGTCTGACGAGGAGCCTGTTCCGTCTGATGAGGCATCCGATCCGGCCGCTGCGGAGCCGGATCCCGTCGATGCAGAACCGGAACCTGAGTTGGCCGAAGCGGAGGCCCCGCCGGAATTTGCCGATGAAGTCCCCTCTTCCGCCTCGCTCACTGTCTGGTACACTTTCGCGATCACGAAAGTGTCCAACGCAATATATACCGTAAATCCAACCAGCAAAATACTGTACAGGATTGCCCACCAGTGATTTTTTATCTTCATTTTCCTGTTCGCCTCCTTAAAAACGTCCGCCATATTCTTATGCTTTTCTGAAAATAAAATGTTTCTGCACAAGCCAGCTCACGGCAAAAAACAGGATTTCCGTACACAGCTTCGCAAGATAACGGTTTACGCCGATGTAGTTTACAAGCAGACTCAGCACGACCGTATTCCCCGCCAAAATTGCCAGCGCCAGCGCGGCATATTGCAGGATTGACCGGGCAGCATCGGCATCGCTGTGAAACACCACATTTCGGTTCAGCGTATAATTCACGCCGGCACTGACCAGCCTTGCCCCGATGTTGGAAAGAAGCAGTCCGGAACTTCCCACGCCCGCGGTGGCCGCACTCAGAATACTGTACATCCCGTAATCGATCAGAAAACTCGCGAAAGAGGACGCTGAAAATTTCAGGATTTCCTTATATATGCGCCAGGAGTCCTTTATGGTATCGAAGTGGGAGGATGCATTCCCGTCCAGATAGATGGTTTCGATTTCTACCTCGGTAATCGGAATGTTTTTCCTCGCGCACATCAGCAGGACATTCATTTCGTATTCATAGCGCTCCCCTCCGACCGCAAGCAGCATCGGAATCAGGTCTGCATGAAACGCGCGAAGCCCTGTCTGCGTGTCATATACCGACTTACCGGTAGAAAGCCGAAATACAAACCGCGTTACCGTATTCCCGAACCTGCTTCTTAGCGGGGCATTCGCATCGAGCCTCCTGCTCCCTAAGACCAGATGACCCGAATTTTTCCTGGCTGCCATGCAAATTTTCTCCGCATCCGCCACGCTGTGCTGACCGTCCGCATCCATCGTCACAACGATGCAGTCCGGGGCAAAATGCTCCTGAATATAGGAAAGGCCCGTCCTGATCGCGCAGCCTTTGCCCATATTCGTCGCGTGGCGAAGGACGATGGCGTACTCTGCCGCCTGCCGGAACACTTCTTCCGATTCTGCGGTGCTTCCGTCGTTGACAACCACCGCCTGAAAGCCATGCTCCCGCACTTCCTTCAGCAATCCCGGCAGTACCTGCGAGGGCTGGTAGGCCGGCATCAGGGCGATCCACTTATTTTTGCGACTTCTTTTACACATAAATCCACCCCGCTTTCCATGATCTGACTGGCTGTACATACCACTTCCATCCCCTGTTCGTGCCATGCAGCGATACGCCCTGACATCATGCGCAGACAGCGTATGCCACTTACGTTCCCTGTTTGTGTCATGCAGTGAATTTCCCCCTGATGTCATGCGCAGACAGCGCGTACCACTTACGTTTCCTGATTGCGTCCGCGGCGCAGAGGGAGGAATCTTCATAGATATCCACCTGAAGATTGGAACAGCTTAACAGACATTTCTTAACATTCTATGAAATAGTTTTGAAAATTTTTACGCAGTATATTGCAATGTATCGGGAAACATCAGCAATCCGTCGACGTTGTCGGGATCTCGGACATTGATAAAACCGTTGTTTTAGGGGAATGTAAATTTAAAAAAGAACGAATGGACAAAAAAGTTTATGATACGCTGATCCGGCAGTCGTCAGTCTTTCAGGGCAAATATCGGATCCTTTTCATAGCGCTTGACAAACTACTTCTTTGGAAGTATTATATAAATAATTTAAAAGAAGTACAAGGGAGGTTTTTATGGATAAGCTTATTCTGTATCACGGTTCACCCTTCATCATAGAAAAGCCTGAGTTCGGAAAAGGAAAGGCAAATAACGACTATGGCAAAGGTTTTTATTGTACCGAACATATCGAGCTCGCCAAAGAATGGTCCTGCGGTTTGAACACTGACGGATATGCAAACAAATATGAGCTTGATATGCAAAATCTTAGCATCTTAAATTTATCTGACGATGCATATACTATTTTGAACTGGCTTGCCATTCTCATTCAAAACAGAAAAGCAAGGTTATCAACTCCGGTTGCCAAACGCGGAAAGGAATGGCTCATACAGCATTTTCTTCCGGAATATACGGATTACGACGTGATCGTGGGTTATCGGGCAGATGATTCCTATTTTTCATTCGCAAGATCATTTCTGAGCAATGAAATTTCGCTGTCACAGTTAGGTCGGGCAATGAAACTCGGGAAACTCGGTGAACAGTATGTAATCAAATCAAAAAAAGCATTCGATGCCATAACATATATAGACTGCGTCCATGCCGATAACCGCATCTATTATAAAAAAAGAATAAAACGGGATGAGGATGCTCGTACCGCATACTATAAAGAACTGGAAACTGATGATCTTAACGGCATATTTATGAGAGATATTCTCAGAGAGGAGATGAAACCTGATGACCCACGCTTACGCTGAGGATTACTTAAACGACGCAATGCAAAATTTAGGCGAAGCATTCGATTATGCAGTGAACGCCTGCAAAATAGATATTGAAGAATTTATGCAATACTTTATTGTCGGCAGATATGCAGAACAATTCGGAAACGGAAACCCCAAAATAATATCCGGAATGTCGGGCACTGAACTGGCTATGAACATTATTTCAGAATCAGGGAAAAACATGGACTTCCCCGAAAGCCAAACAGTATATGATTATTCTGCAGAATATTGGTGCGGATGGATTCTGGCATATTATCAATGGTATACGGCACGATCTTTCAAAAATATATATGATTATATATCTATGAAAGAAGTATATAAACTATACCCAACTCTGCACGAAGCACCCGAAGATAAATTTGCAGACACAGCAAATGCTATTATCTCACGCAAAATCGGGACAACAGCTCTTCAGGCACAACGCAAAAGGACAGGCTTAACCCAGGCACAGCTTGCCGCGAAAGCAAATGTTAATTTACGAACGCTGCAACAGTATGAGCTTGGAACAAAAAGCATCAATAAAGCATCTGTTCAAACAGTGATGGCACTCTGCAATGCACTTGGCTGCAAGGCAGAAGATATTTTAGAGTATATATGATTTCTTGCTTTTCATTTTACAGATTCCCTCTGGGTTTCTTGTGTCATCATTCTGCCTGCTTCGGCTCTATCGTTTTTACCCCCAGGAAAAAGTAAAGCAGATGGCACACCCACACAACTGCCAAAACCGCGCGTCCCACAGGAACCCTCGACATCATGGCGAATCCGATGGCCATAATGACTGTCACCGTGCATACGATCCGCAGCTTCGTCTTCATGGTCATCCCCTCACCTTTGACAAAGGTCTCCAGATTATTTTTATACAGCTTTGTTCCCTTGAACCAGCGGTTCAGCTTTTCCGAGCTTTTTCCGAAGCAAAATGCCGAAAGCATCAAAAATGGAACGGTCGGGAGAATCGGAAGAACCGTACCGACCGCGCCTAAGCCGAAAAACAAAAATCCCAATACTGTATATACTATCTTCTTTACGTTCATAAAAATCTCCATTCCGCCGCTTCTGTTCCTTTTTGGTTTCCACTACATGACGGACAGCGGCCACCGGATGGTGAAAGATCATCCTCGGCCCGGAAAAGCGCATGACCTGTCGTATTTTTTCCCGCATTTCCGGTTTATTTTTCTGTTATTGATACCCATCTCCCTGCCTGAACACCGGCGGCCAATATGGCAGGACAGGGGCTCCGGACTTCAATTTAAAGTCACAGTATTCCCCACCGGAGGCACAGGTCTGCTCACGGTACAGCGGCGCACCCAGCACCCCGAACATCACATAGTCCAGATTACACAGATAAGGCATATATTCCATGTAACCGTGTTCTTTCGCGAAGTTCGCCAACGGACATACAAGGTTATGATAGCTGAATGCATACCCTTCTTCCGGCGGGATCATGGTTTTCGTCTCGAAGCTGCCTGGATTCTTTTCCGCATTTGCTGCATTCTGCCTGTCTTTCTTCTGAAACATTTTATTCAGCATCTTCGGACTGTTGAACATCTTTCCCATAAGCTTTCGGGCAAATCCCGGAATACGCAGAAAGGTTCGTTCGTAGGACAGCACCATCAAATGACCGGTCTCATCTAAAGAAACGCCGTAGTTTTTCAGAACCTCGCCCATCGCCACAAAGCAGTAGGCTCCCGTCAGGTTTCCGGTACCGCTCACGTCATCCCCGCCAATGTAGGGAAAATGCTCAAGCAGATTTTTGTCATAGAAATCCCAGATTTCTTCCAGAAGCTCGGAATAATCCTTTCCGCTGGCCTGCTGCAATTCAGCAGAAATCAGTTTCAGGTATCCATTCATGGACTTCTTTAATTTAGCGTAATTTTTCTGATAGTATTCATGCATTACCCTGTAATTCTCCTTATTTGGTTTATTTATTTCTGAAAGTGTTTTTTCAATCAATGCTTCTGCCGATTGCTTTTATTTCTTCATCGGTGAGGTTTGTCAGTCGAATCATATGTTCACTCCACCTCTCGTCGTTTTACCAAATCCACATCATCATCAGGGAAATGATAACCCCTCCCACAGCAAACGCCAGCCGCAGTTTCAGGCTGTCAGCTTTCTGTTAGTCGTTAGTGCAGACTAACTCGTATTGTAACAGATATGAGTGAAAAAATCAATGAGAAACCTGCGCGATTATGCACCAAAATTTCCAAGCAGGGAAAGGGATATAAACATAATAATGCCCACCAGAGAGACCGTAATTTCTCTGATGGGCATTACTGCGTTTTTTGATCCGTGCGTTACTTACAATAGTTCTACCAGCAACTTTATAAGCATTGCGATGAAAATCACTCCGCCAATTCCGCTGATAATGCCATAAATCTTTTTCGACTCAGGGTCTTTCCACTCTTTGACCAGATAGTACAGACCGAACGCTGCAATCAGCGCTCCTATTATTACACCAATAATACTAACAACCATTACGCTTCCTCCATTTCAACAGCAGTGATGAATTTATAATCACTAAAACCGAGCCGGTGTTGTGTACAAGCGCACCGACAACCGGGTTTAATGTTCCGATAATTGCCAGGATGATTGCTATAAAATTCAGCGTCATGGAAAATGTCATGTTCAGCTTAATTGTAGTCATCATCCTCTTGGACAGGGCGATCAGATGGGGCAGCTCCTTTACCTCATCGTCCACCAAAGCAATGTCCGCCGCATCGACAGCGATGTCGCTTCCTACGCCGCCCATTGCTATGCCGACATTTGCTTTTTTCAGAGCGGGCGCATCGTTCACGCCGTCTCCGATCATGCAGACAGCTTCACCTTTTTTCTGATAAGCGTCTATCCGGTTTAATTTGTCCTCCGGCAGACAATTCGCATGGACTTCCTCAATGTGAAGCTGAGCGGCTATGGCGGAGGCGTGGCAAGCACCAATGCACAGGGGCAGAACACAACAAGTATCGTCACTGCACGGATGATCTCGCCGCTGATGAGCCAGGTTAAGGCAGCGGCAGAGAGGGCAATCACGACGATCCAGGTAGCCCAGCGGTCGGCCACACCAACGATTTTTGCTTTTCCTGCGTCTGCCGACTGCACCAACCGAATCATCCTCTGAATGGAACTGTCCTCACCGACCTTCGTCGCCCGCATCTCAAACGCTCCAAACTGGTTGACCGTTCCGCTGGATACTTCATCACCCACCGTCTTGCCCACCGGCGGCAAAGTCCTCGCCGTTGCAGACCGAGGTAATCAGGGCGATAGATACCAGAACATCCGCTTTGATATCAAATGCAGTGACCAGCCCTATAATTGCTTCCAGGATAATGGGGATACCACAAAGGATAATCGAAATCCACGCCAGGTCGAACGGAAAGGGATTCCAACCTGTCAGACTGAGGATCAGCGAAACGCCAGAGATAACGAGCATCGTAATATCTTTTTTCGTACCGCCTTTCTCCAAAAGTGCTTCCAGCTTTTTCATCAGTAATTTCATAGTCACGCTCCTTTCTTTTCTTATACCAATAGGGGTATGTGTATCTGTATTATACTCATGGGGGTATAGGTTGTCAATAGGTAAAAAAATAAAAGCAACCTGAATCTGGCTGCTTTTATCTCACAATTTTCAATTACTATACTGAATTATCCCATGTTGGCAAAGCGCTCTACTGCTTTGGTAAAATCTTCAATAGTCTTGTCTGCGTCTCCGTGTTCGATGCCATCTTTCACACAATGCTTGATATGACCCTCCAGAACGACCTTTCCACAACTGTGAAGTGCAGATTTTGCTGCATTGATCTGTGCCAGAATATCTTCACAGGGAACGTCCTCATCTACCATACGGTCAATCGCCTGTACCTGCCCGATTATTTTCTTTAATCTGCGGTGCAGGTTCTCAGCATCCATACATTGTCTCATGTCGTTTCCTCCTTATACATAAGGGTGTATGCGTACATGATATAGCATTTTGGGTCGTTTGTCAATCGCCCGTCAAAAAAACAAACCGTCATCCTCTCAGGTATTTTCCGCAGGAATTCTTAAAATACAGACAACCTCCGATTGAGAAAGCCTCCTGATTGTGGTATCATAAACAGTGATAATTCCGGGGCATGGGGGAACCGGCAGGTGACTCCTATGTGTACGAATGTGCATTCCGCATCCGCAATCTCTCTCATACCTGCTTCATCCGCACGCTCCATCGCACTCCAGAACGCCTTTGAAGTATTTAATAGTTGCTCTTTCATTTCAAAATTCTACCTCCTGCATCAAGAGTCATGCAGCCGCATTCAGATAAGTCTCAAAGAAGGGTACAATATAATCAAGCGCCTGTGTGACATACGGCTCCAGGTCATACATATCAAAATGCCCTGCGCCCTCGATCACATAAAATTCCTTTTCGGATGTGGTGTTTTCATAGAGCTGCTCTGCGCCGGAACGCGACCACGCATTTTCTCCGGTGATGATCAGATAAGGCGCTTCCAGTTCTGCGATGAATTCCTCCGGATGGAAATCCACCCAGGAAAGCTCACTCCAGGATACCGCATGATTGTCCCAGTTATCCCGATATCCGCGTTCTTCGTTATAATAGTAAGCTGCGCCTTCTGCATATGCCCTCGGCATCAGGTCGATATAGGTTGGGTCTGCTTCACCAGCCTCGTATGCCTCGCGATCCGCCTCAGCCTGCTCCGTAGACATCATAATCATGGAAGACATCGTTGTGGCTGGAACAACAGATGTGACCGCTTTGATGCGCTCATCCTGAATGGCTGCATAGGGCATATAGCTGCCGGAACCACAAATTCCAAGGCCGCCAATATTTTCACTGTCCACGTAATCCAGAGATTGCAGATATGTCACAGCGCTGCTGATGTCACTGGCCTTGATGTCCGGTTCCTCCAGCTGCCTGGGTTCCCCTTCGCTTTCTCCGAAATAAGAATAGTCAAATACCAGCGTGACAAAGCCATTCTCCGCCAGCCGCTCGGCATAAATGCTTTGTGCCTGCTCTTTTACGGAAAGCATGGGGCCGGTCACAACAACAGCAGAATATTGACTGGTTTCATCAAATCCATCCGGCAGGAACAGGATACCTGCCAGATTCAGTCCGGAGTCCTCATTTTCAAAGCTCACGGAAACGGTGCTGACGCCGTTCTCTGATGCGATTTCTCCATCCGTAATTTCACTTTCTGAGATTTCTGTATTAGCCGTATCCATCGACTCGGTCTGCTGTGACTGACCGTTTTCTGTGCCGACTGGCTCCGTATCAGATGTTTCAGAAGCGGAGCTGACACTGCTTTGCGTTGCGCACCCGGTCAACGCCAGCAGGAGAACAAACATCAAAGCCCAGCACAAGGCGATTTTTTTCTTACTGCTCCCGGAATTTACTGCCCGCATATCCATCTACCGCCTTTCCTCAAATTATTTCTGAAGGTCCACCGGAGGTGCCATCTTCACATACGCTTCCAGCATTTCCGGTGTGCTGTTATAGTACCTTACATTCTTATTCAGCGCTGCGATCTGCTCCATTTCCTCATCAGTCAGCGAAAAATCAAAGAGGTCAAAGTTTGCTTTGATGTGGTTCGGATTTTTGGAACCCGGAATCACGATGTTGCCAGCCTGGATATGCCAGCGCAGAATGATCTGGGCGTTGCTTTTTCCGTATTTGTCGGCCAGCGTGGTAAACAGCGGCTCCTCCAGCAGCGTCTTATCGCCGTGTCCCAGCGGATACCAAGCCTGAATCACCATCCCTTCTTTTGCCAGGAACGATTTAAGCTCTGTCTCCTGGAAGTAAGGATGTACCTCAGTCTGCAGGAGGGAAGGCTTCACCTCACAAATATTAAGGATTTCCTGAACCTGGGCAATCGTGAAGTTAGAAAGGCCGATGGCGCGTACTTTCCCCTCTTTGTAAGCTTTCTCCATCAGGCGATAACCGGCAATATAGTTTCCGGCAGGCTGATGAATCAACAGCATATCGATGTAATCCGTGCCCAGGCGCTCCAGTGTCCTGTCTACTACATCGGACTGTTCATAAAAGGATGGCCAGATCTTCGTTTCAAGGAAGATTTCTTCCCTGACAAGCCCCGATTTCTTCATCCCGCGTCCGACAGCCTTTTCATTCAGATAGGCATTGGCGGTATCAATTAAACGATAGCCGTCTTTCAGAGCCGAGAGGACCGAAGCCTCTGCATCATCCGGTTCCAGAAGAAAAGTTCCAATACCAGCCATCGGCATTTTTACACCATTATTTAAAGTTGCATATTCCATCGTGAATTCCTCCATTTCTTTTGATGCTCTTATCATAGCCTGTTTTTACGTAAATAAGAAGTTCCCTTTGGTTTTTCAGTTATAAGTCAAAGGTTATTCCTTCTTTAAAAGCATTCCTGGAAAATCTCCAAAATTTCTTCATGGGTCATTTTCTTATAGGCACCGGGTACACAGTTACAGGAATCTGCGATGGCTTTCAGGTCTGTCTGTTCATCCACGCCCAACTCCCGCAGCGTAGTCGGCAGGCCGATCTCCCGGATGAAATCTGCAAGCGCCTCAATACCTGCAAGAGCAAGTTCTTCATCCGTTTTTCCTTCCGGCGAAATACCCCAGACTTCTTCGGCAAAACAGTCAAATTTCTCCAAACCGCTCTGATAAATATGGCGGTAGTAGACCGGATGCAGCACTGCCAGTCCGGCACCGTGGTTGCAGTTCGTGTAAGCACCAAGCTGATGCTCCATCTGATGGCACTCAAAATCCGTGACCTTGCCGATTTTCAGGATACCGTTTTCCGCCATGGAGGACGCCCACGCCAGCTCGCTCCGTGCCTCCATATTCTGTGCATCGTTCAGAAGAACCCGGATGTTGCGGATGACCAGGCGCATGATAGATTCATTGATCTCATCGGACAGATTTCCAGAGCCTGGCTTTCCAAAATACGTTTCCATGCAGTGGCTCAGTGTATCAAACGCACCGGACAACACCTGTTTCATCGGCAAAGACAGGGCGTAGGACGGGTCGATCATGGCGACCTCGGCCTGCGCACCGAGCATTCCGGCCTTGAGCATCTTTTCCTCGTTGGTAATCACTGCGCCGTTGTTCATTTCCGCCCCGGTGCCGGAAGCTGTGACGATGGCGATCATGGGAATAAACTCAGTAGGGTAGGTGTGGCAGTCAAACTCCATGCTCCAGAGGTCACGCTCCGTTTTTGCCTGTGCGGATATGATCTTGCAGCAGTCAATGACAGAGCCGCCACCGACTGCCAGGATCAAGTCGATTTGATGATCTCTGGCCAGTGCCGCGCCCTCCTGCACCTTTGCATAAGTGGGGTTTGACATGATACCGGAAAACTCCGTAACCGTTTTCCCCGCATCGGACAGATACCTCATCATTTCATCATAAACGCCGTTTTTCTTCACAGAACCACCGCCGTAAGCCACCA
>JAJQBQ010000013.1 GCA_021203205.1 Lachnospiraceae bacterium
ATATTTACCATCGAGAGAAAAAATAAAATTTTCTGCTGTCAAATACAGTTTGAGATTTTCACCATTTTAAGGAAGGGGGAAGGAAAGGGATGAAATTTTCTGCTTGACATAAGACTCTGTTCGTAGTATAAAAGCTGCAAGACAAGGGCGTTCACATATGTTTACATATGAAAATGCCCTTTTTTCGCGCCTGCTCTGCATTTCGCCTGTCGTTTTATGCAATGCCTTGCCGGTAGGAAACCGGTTTTTTGCGTGCGACTGCGACCACCACAGAGCTTTGGGATAGATGTTTGTCCGGCGCAAACGTCAGGAGGACAATTTTATGGTTTTATTGGATTTATGCGACCATGCCGAGCAGATCAACCGGCTGCTGGCGCGCTATGGTGTGAAGTTCGGTATTTATAAAAACGGAACCTTTAAGGAGCAGCTGTTCCCGTTTGACGCGATCCCTCGGGTGATCACGGCGGAGGAGTTTGATTACCTGGAAGCGGGGCTCGCGCAGCGCGTGCGGGCGCTGAACCGGTTTTTGTACGATATTTATCATGAAAAGAAGATTATACGGGACGGTGTGGTGCCGGAGGAGTTTGTGTTTTCTTCCTCCGGATATCTGAAGGAGTGCGAGGGCATCACGCCGCCGAAGGGCATTTACAGCCACATTTCCGGCATTGATCTGGTTCAGGCGAGGGATGGCGAGTGGTATGTGCTGGAAGATAACCTGCGCATCCCGTCGGGCGCATCCTACCCGTTGATCGCCAGGGAGCTGGAGCGCCGGGCCTGTCCGCAGGTGTTTCGGGATTACGCCATCGCGGATAACCGGGACTACGCCGCGCTGTTAAAAGAGACCATGGACAGCGTCAATACCGGCGGCATCAATGTCATCATGACGCCGGGGCGCTACAATGCGGCATTTTTCGAGCACAGCTATCTGGCTGAGCGCACAAAATCAACCCTGGCCACAGCGAATGACCTGGTGGTGCGGGACGATGTTCTTTATTACAAGGCCTACGGCGACAAACTCGAGCGGGTGGGTACCCTGTACCGGCGCATTTCCGACGAGTATATTGACCCCATGTGTTTTAACGAGGAGTCTGTCATCGGCATACCGCACCTGATGGAGGTGTACCGCAAGGGCAATCTGGGGCTGATGAACGCGCCGGGCAACGGCATCGCGGACGACAAGGGCATCTATTATTTCGTGCCGAAGATGGTGGAGTATTATCTTGGTGAAACTTCTATTTTACATAATGCGCCGACGTATCTGCCATTCTACGAGGCCGACAAAGCTTATGTGCTGAAGAATTTCGACACGCTTGTGATCAAGGATGTGGCGGAGGCCGGCGGTTACGGTGTAGTGTTCGGCCGCGACCTGCACGGCGAGGAGAAGGAGCGCTTCATCCGTCTCATAGAGACGGAGCCCCGCCGGTTCATTGCGCAGGAGATCATCGACTTTATCGATCTGGACATCATGGACGGTTACGACCGCGTGCCCAGGAAAGCGGATCTGCGCGCGTTTGTGCTGACTGCCGGCGAGACGGAGCACGTATGGAAGAGCGGACTCACCAGGTTCACGCGCCGGGCGGATTCCTTTGTGGTGAACTCGTCCCAGGGCGGCGGGTTTAAGGATACGTGGGTGCTGTCGCATTAAGTGAGAGTTTTTCTGTGAAATCCTCCGTAATGAGAATTCGGAAAATATTAAAAAGAAATTTTGAAAATACGGAGAAGTCATATGGAAGAAACTTACGAAAAGTCTTTCGGTAATGATTTTGAAATGAGAAAAGAGGATTAACATGAGCACATTGACCACAGAAAAAGCGATTGAATTATTCTGGCTCGGCCGCTACAGTGAGCGTGTTTACACGACCATAAGAGAATTTTTCACAGGATATGATACGATGATTGACGAGAAGGCAGACTCCTACGATGCCTTCTGCCGCCGCATCAACATTCCAAATGTATACACCGGCAAGGAAGACTTTGTAAAGCGCTATCCCTTTGACGAGACGCTGCCGGATTCCATCATCAGCAATCTTTCGCGCGCCTATGATAATGCCATCATCAACCGTGAGGAGATTAACAGCGAATCCCTCGCTTACATTCAGATGGCGGTGGATCACATGAATCAGGCAGGCGATTCGAAGTCGCCGCTTCTGGATCTGCAGAATGTCATTGACGATATTCTTGCCTTCTGGGGCTGCTCCTACGATTCCATGGAGAGCGATGTGGCCCGGGACATCATCATGACCGGGCGCAGGTTTGAGCGGCTCGACCTTTACCTGCGATTCGCGATGGATGAAGAGCAGATTGAGCTGCAGTGCAGACGTATGCTGGCCCGGGCGAAGAATTCCGGGTTCAAACTGCGGGCGGACAAAATCAATGAGTGCATCGCCATGTACCGGCTGGGACCGCAGTACTACGGGAAGGCGGTGGAGTGCCTGGAGGCGTCCATTTGATTATTTTTTATGAAGAAGAAAAATTTTATATATGAGATGCGGCTGGATTTTGACGCGCCGATCTACGGGAGCGACTGGCACCTGATGTGTGTCCCCGCCTCGGATGACCGCCAGTATATCACGGATTTAAAAGTACGGATCCTCCCGGAGACGCGGGTTTACCGTGACACGGACGGTTTCGGCAACCGGGTGATGTACGGGCACAACGAGGAGCCCCATAGCTCATTTTCCGTGCGGGTAGAGGGCACCGCCTACACGGGCATCCACGCCTATGAGGCCACCGGAAATTTCGCGGATACGGTGATTTTTCGAAATCCTTCCGCGCTGACAAAGCCGGGGGAGGAGCTAAAGCGTTATCTGAGTCAGTTCTTTTTCTGCAGGAAAGAAGGAAAGATCGAATCGGAAATAAAAACCGAACAGTCAGTGGATGAATCAAACAAATCAGGAGTGAAACTCCTGGGGAAAGATTCGCAGCAAATCCAAAGGTTGAAGTCAGAGAAGGCTTCAGATGAAAGAAATGCGTTTACGAACTATGACAGGGCGGTCGCCATGATGGAGCAGCTGCACGCGGACATGGTTTACACCCCGGGCGCGACCACCATTGACACCACGGCGGAGGAGGCATTGAAGCTGCGGCGAGGTGTCTGTCAGGATTACGCCCACATATTAATCGCGCTCTGCCGCATGGAAAAGATCCCTGCCCGCTATGTGGTGGGTATGATGGAGGGCGAGGGCGCCAGCCACGCCTGGGTGGAGGTATTTTCGGACGGGCTCTGGTACGGTATCGACCCGACAAACTTAGGATTTGTGGTGGATGACTACGTAAAAATCTCCCACGGGCGGGATTACCGGGACTGCGTGGTAAATAAAGGAAAGTTTTACGGCGGCGCCAGGCAGAAGCAGACGGTCAGCGTGACGGTCACATGAGAAAGACAGAAATCATGTGATTTCTGTCTTTCTCAGCGAGATTTGCGCATTCGCGCAAACTCGGATGAGTAAAAGAAAATCCTGTAATTTTGACATCACGCTGGCAAAAACCAAAATTCGTGGTGTCAATCAGGCAAATGGAGTATGGAGGAGTAGGGCAGAAATGATAGTTAAGGTAACCTCAGTAGATTTGCCGGTGGACGAGAAACTGATGATCCGCAAGCAACGGATTCTTCCGGCAGATTATATGGAAGAAACAGGAAAAAGCGAGGCATGCGCGAGCCCGAATGTTCCGGGCCTGAAGCGCATCAGCGTTGTGACGGGAACCCACGGCGACGAGCTGGAAGGACAGTATGTGTGCTTCGAACTGCAGCGGCGCGTGCGTGAGGAGATCGGCCGCTTAAAAGGCATCGTGGATGTGTACCCGGCTCTGAATCCGCTGGGCATCGATTCCATTACCCGCGGTATACCGGGTTTTGATCTGGATATGAACCGAATTTTCCCGGGTCGCGAGGACGGCACCATGGCCGAATACACGGCCAGAGGCATCGTCAATGATTTGACAGGTTCGGATGTGGTGCTGGATATCCATGCCAGTAACATCTTTTTAAAGGAAATGCCGCAGGTGCGCATCAACGTGAACACGAAAGACACACTGGTGCCGCTGGCGAAATATCTGAATACGGACTTTATCTGGGTGCATCCGGCCGCCACCGTGCTTGAGGCGACGCTGGCCCACTCTCTTAACTCTGTCGGCACTCCGACGCTGGTGGTGGAGATGGGCGTGGGCATGCGCGTGACGAAGGAGTACACGAAGCAGCTGACAGACGGCATTTTCTGCCTGATGAAACACCTTGGCATCTGGGACGGCGACGTCATCACGCCCAGAAAACCGTATATTTCCCGCAACGACAACCAGATTCATTTCTTAAATGCGACCGGATCCGGCATCTTTGTGCCGTCGGTAGATCACTGTACGAAAACTTTTGTGGGGGATGAAATCGGCCGGATCGTGAATCCGCTGGATGGCAGTGTGGTGGACACGGTGCTGTCGCCCTGCAACGGGATCGTGTTTACGCTGCGGGAGTACCCGGTGGTGGATGAGGGGTCGCTGATTGCGCGGTTATATGAAATCAAAAATTCCTGACATGTATGACATGTAATCAGAATGAATCCGGAAAGTATGAAATCAGGACAGAAAAATGAAAGAGAAAAATATATTTACCTTAACCAGCGCGTACCGGGATGATTTCCGCGTGCGCGGCTACGAATTTGGCAGCGGCGAGAAGTCTGCCTGCATCGTGGGGAGCTTCCGGGGCAATGAAATCCAGCAGATGTTCTGCTGCTCGCAGCTTGTCTCACGTTTAAAAAAGCTGGAGGAAGAGGGGAGAATCGAGGAAAACCGTTCGATTCTCGTTATCCCCTGCGCAAACAACTACTCCATGAACATCGAAAAGCGGTTCTGGGGAACCGACAACACGGACATTAACCGCATGTTTCCCGGCTATAACCTGGGCGAGACGACGCAGCGGATCGCGGATGCCGTGTTTAAAGCCGTGCAGGATTACGAGCACGGTATTCAGTTCGCCAGCTTTTACATTCCGGGCAATTTCATGCCCCATGTGCGTATGATGAAGACCGGCTACGAAAACACGGATCTGGCACAGGAATTCGGTCTGCCCTATATCGTGCTGCGCATGCCCATGAAATATGACTCTACGACTCTTAACTACAACTGGCAGATCTGGGAGACGAACGCGTTTTCCGTCTACACGAACCACACGGGCAGCATCGATACGGACAGTATGGAGCAGGTGGTGCAGGCTGTGCTGCGGTTTCTGGAAGCGCGGGGGATCATCCGCTTTTCCGGAAGCGGCATGGATACGGAAGAAGCAGTGCCGTCCACGCTGGTCTCATCCGGCGATCTGATTCCGGTGCTCTCCCATGAAGCCGGCATCTTTTATCCGTACGCCGGCGTGAACCAGAAAGTAAGCTGCGGTGAAAAAATGGCCTGTATTCTGGATCCTTATGACAGCTCCGTGAAGGAGGAGATCGCGGCACCTTTTGACGGCACGGTTTTCTTCCGGCAGAATAAAGCTCTGGCGCAGTCGAACTCGGTGCTGTTTCGGGTGATTCGAGGGTGATGAAAATGAGCGAATTGCAAGTGGTTTTCGTAACATCCATGGAACGGAAGAGAAATAACATCCATGGAACGGAAGAGAAATAACTTGACGATTTTACGGAAGGATGATATAAATAAAATAACAGCTTGTACATCAACGATTCCGTAAATCGAAGGAGGTGTTTTCCATGTCTGAAAAAGAAATGCAGGTAATTAAAATGTCCACACTCTATGAATTACGGTTGATCATCTCACAGGGTGAAAAGGGAGATTATACCCGTCAGGAAATTTTAGAGTTACTGGATAAAATCGCAACAGCAAAAGATCAGGAGTAAAGTTATTTTAGAATCTTTACCGGGGAGTGAAAAAGCTCCCCGGTAATTTAAAAACTGAAACTGTGAGTTGCAAAAGTGCGTTAGCACTACTCAAAACAGAGTGATAATAACAAAATTCATAAAAAGTTTAGAGTTTTTCACCCTTTCTTCCCTTGAAATTTTCCGCAACATGGTTATAATAGCGTTTCGAACCTGGAAATGAAATCCAGTCCGAAACGCTTTTTTATTTGAAGGGCGCAAATGGACGGGAATTCTTCCGGGTTCGGATATGATTTCGAAATGAAGGAGGATAAATTACCATGAAGTTAGTTCCACTTAGCGACAGAGTTGTGTTGAAGCAGATGGCCGCGGAAGAGACCACGAAGTCCGGCATCGTGCTGCCGGGCAAGGAAAAGGAGAAACCGCAGCAGGCTGAGGTGATCGCGGTTGGCCCGGGCGGAAACGTTGACGGCAAGGAAGTTGTCATGACCGTGAAGGTTGGCGACAAGGTGATCTATTCGAAGTACGCAGGCACCGAAGTGAAGCTGGATGATGAGGAGTACATCATCGTAAAGCAGAGCGACATTCTCGCGACAGTTGCGGAGTAATTCGGTGGCAGTAAACAAACTGGTCGTAAGGAATCAGGAATATCATTTCAGTCTGTGAGCAGAAAAAGACAGCGAAATGGATCCGATATCAGGAGGTTAAAAATGGCGAAGGAGATTAAATATGGCGCGGACGCCCGCGCCGCACTGGAAAATGGCGTAAACGCGCTGGCAAACACCGTAAAGGTAACCCTTGGACCGAAGGGCAGAAATGTAGTACTTGACAAATCCTATGGCACCCCGCTCATCACCAACGACGGCGTAACCATCGCAAAGGAGATCGAGCTGGAGGACGGCTTCGAGAACATGGGCGCTCAGCTGGTGAAGGAAGTTGCCACGAAGACAAACGACGCGGCAGGCGACGGCACCACCACGGCGACGGTTCTGGCGCAGGCAATGATCAATGAGGGCATGAAGAACCTGGCTGCAGGCGCAAACCCGATCGAGATGCGCAAGGGCATGAAGAAAGCCTGCGATCTGGCTGTGGACTCCATCAAGAAGATGAGCAGCACCGTGACCGGCAAGGATCAGATCGCAAAGGTAGCGGCCATCTCCGCAGGCGATACCGAGGTGGGCAACATGGTAGCGGATGCCATGGAGAAGGTTTCCAACGACGGTGTCATCACCATCGAGGAGTCCAAGACCATGCAGACCGAGCTGGAGCTGGTGGAAGGCATGCAGTTTGACCGCGGCTACATTTCCGCTTACATGGCAAATGACATGGAAAAGATGGAAGCGAACCTGGAGAATCCGTTCATCCTCATCACTGACAAGAAGATCAGCAACATTCAGGATATCCTGCCGATGCTTGAGCAGATCGTGAAGATGGGAGCAAGCCTTCTGATCATCGCTGAGGATGTGGAAGGCGAGGCGTTGACCACCCTCATTGTGAATAAATTAAGAGGCACCTTTAATGTTGTCGCTGTGAAGGCTCCGGGCTACGGCGACCGCAGAAAAGAAATGCTCCGCGACATCGCCATCCTCACCGGCGGCGAAGTCATCAGCGAGGAGGTTGGTCTCACGCTTGCGGATGCGACCGTTGATATGCTTGGCCGCGCGAAGAGCGTCAAGGTTCAGAAAGAGAACACCGTTATCGTAGATGGTCTCGGCGAAAAGAGCGAGATCGACGCGAGAGTCGCACTCATCCGCTCCCAGATCGCGGAGACGACCTCTGACTTTGACCGCGAGAAGCTTCAGGAAAGACTCGCAAAGCTGGCCGGCGGCGTAGCGGTGATCCGCGTAGGCGCGGCTACCGAGGTTGAGATGAAGGAAGCAAAGCTCCGCATGGAGGATGCTTTGAACGCTACGAGAGCTGCGGTAGAAGAGGGCATCATCGCCGGCGGCGGCAGCGCATATATCCACGCGGCGAAGGAAGTTGCGGTTCTGGCGGCTGAGCTGGAAGGCGACGAGAAGACCGGCGCAAACATCGTGCTGAAGGCTCTCGAGGCTCCGTTGTTTGCCATCGCCGAGAACGCAGGACTCGAAGGCGCGGTGGTTGTCAGCAAAGTGAAGGAAGCGGAAGTCGGCATCGGCTTTGATGCTTATAAGGAAGAGTATGTTTCCATGGTGGATGCGGGCATCCTCGACCCGGCAAAGGTTACGAGATCCGCTCTGCAGAATGCTACGAGTGTAGCTTCCACGTTCCTTACCACCGAAGCGGTGGTTTCCACCATCAAGGAGCCGGCTCCGGCAGCCCCGGCAGCAGGCGCTGACATGGGATATTAATCGTGCAAACGGAAAACGAAGTTTAAAGCTATCTGAAATTTGAAGGAAGGGCATGGCGCCAAATATCAGGCGCCGTGCCCCTTTTTGAAGTCAGATCTTATGGTACTGGTGCCAAATTATCAGAAATAATTTCAACAAATCAAAATTCGTTTCTGCGAGAAATATCGGGTTGTACACTGCTTTTCCCCAAATGAGAACTCGCTGCTTTGCAGGAGACTTTTAGAGAAAACTGTTAACGGCTACTCACGCGAGTCAAAGGATAGCTGCCAAAAGTCCCCGGAAAAAAACAAGAGAAATCTCATTTCATCCTTGACTAATGCCTTTTTATCGAGTAGAATTAATCAAATATGGAAAAAGCAATTATACTTATTGGTATATTTTCTATATTGACATGGAGGTGGCAGCTGCAACATGGCAATGGAAGACAAATTTTATGAAACTATTCTGAAAAGAAAAACCGGGACGGCGGAATACGTGGTTCGCATCGCCTGCATCGTCGGATGCCTGCTTTTGTTGAACCTGGTCTGGGTGATGGGCGATTACTTCATGTATGTGCTGGTGATCGAGTTCTTTGCGATTTACGGCACAGTCTATGTGTTTCGCAATACCAGCGTGGAATATGAATATTCCTACCTGAACGGTTCTTTCGATGTAGACCGGATCATGGGAAAAAACAGGCGCAAGCCGGAGTTCTCTTTTGAAATGAAAAATGTGGAACTCGTTGCGCATGAAGATTCCCCGCGCATCGACCGCTACATAAATAATCCTTCTTTTAAAATAAAGGATCTTTCCAGCGGCTACTATGCGGAGAACCGTTACCTGGTAGTGTTTGCCACGAGACCGGAGGGCGGACCGTCGGCGGTTCTGATTGAGGCGCCGGACGAGCTGCTTGCCATGCTAAAGCATGACGCACCCTCGAAAGTATATGCAAAGGACATGCTGCAGGGCTGACTTTTGTCAAAACGGATTCAGACAGGGGATATTTTTAACAGATGCGGTATGCAGCGCTTCATTGCTTACGTGCAGCGATGACGTTTCAGAATAAAAAACGGGACAGATAGCAGACGCAGGATTTCTTGCGTTTTCTATATATGTGTACAAATGCTACCGGATCTTTGCGGTCCGCAACAAAGTAAGGAAGAATAAGTATAGAAAGAGAGGACAAACAAAATGGCTGAATTTGTTGGCGATGGAATTACATTTGATGATGTACTTTTGGTCCCGCAGTATTCCGATGTTACTCCGAATATGGTCGACCTGAGTACGAATCTGACAAACAGCATCCGACTTAACATTCCCATGCTCAGCGCGGGCATGGACACTGTGACGGAACATCGCATGGCGATTGCTATGGCGAGACAGGGCGGAATCGGTATCATTCACAAGAATATGTCGATCGAGGAGCAGGCGGGACAGGTGGACCGCGTAAAGCGCTCTGAGTACGGTGTCATCACAGACCCATTTTATTTATCCCAGGATCATACACTGGCCGACGCGAACGAGCTGATGTCCAAATACCGTATTTCCGGCGTCCCGATTACGGAGGGAAAGAAGCTGGTGGGCATCATCACGAACCGCGATTTAAAGTTTGAAACAGATTTTACAAAGAAGATTTCCGAATCCATGACCAGTGAGAATCTGGTGACTGCGAAGGAAGGCATTACACTGGAGGAAGCGAAGCGTATCCTCGCGCAGGCCAGAAAAGAGAAGCTGCCGATCGTGGATGACGATTTTAACCTGGTGGGTCTTATCACCATCAAGGATATCGAGAAGCAGATCAAGTACCCGCACTCTGCGAAGGACAGTTACGGCAGACTCCTGTGCGGTGCGGCGGTTGGCATTACGAAGAACATGATGGATCGCATTGAGGCTCTGGTAAACGCCAAGGTAGATGTGATCGTAGTGGATTCCGCTCATGGTCACTCGAAGAATGTTTTAAATGCAGTGCGTACCATCAAGGACGCTTATCCGGATCTCCAGGTGATCGCCGGAAATGTGGCGACGGCCGAGGGCACCAGAGCGCTGATCGAAGCCGGCGTTGATGCCGTGAAGGTCGGCATAGGGCCGGGTTCCATCTGCACAACGCGTGTAGTGGCGGGCATCGGCGTTCCGCAGATCACGGCGGTGATGCAGTCGGCGGCGGAAGCGAAGAAGTACGGCATTCCGATTATCGCGGACGGCGGCATCAAGTACTCCGGCGACATGACAAAGGCTATCGCGGCGGGCGGCAACACCTGCATGATGGGCAGCATGTTTGCGGGGTGTGATGAGAGCCCGGGAGAATTCGAACTGTATCAGGGAAGAAAATACAAGGTATATCGCGGCATGGGTTCCATCGCTGCCATGGAGAACGGCTCAAAAGACCGCTATTTCCAGTCGGATGCGACGAAACTGGTACCGGAAGGTGTGGAAGGCCGGGTGCCTTACCGCGGTTCCGTGGAGGATATTGTCTTCCAGCTGGTAGGCGGCATCCGCTCCGGCATGGGATACTGCGGCGCGAAGGATATTCCGACCCTGCAGGAGACAGCGAAGTTCGTGAAGATCTCCTCCGCGGCACTGAAGGAAAGTCATCCTCATGATATCCATATCACGAAGGAAGCGCCGAATTACAGTGTTGAGGAAGAGTAGTTGACTAACCGCATTCAGGTTCCGTGAAGCGAAACGAAAATGCGGTGAAGCAGAAAAGATTCCGCGTCGTGTAACTTTCGTCTCTGACTGAATATCGACACACCTGAATCCGGTTTTGCAGAATGTCGCAGGTTTGGCGAGGCCGAACTCATGCGCTGACGCGGAAATCAGATTTAAGATTGAATTTTTGTGGGTGCAAGTGTGCGCTGCGTCATGCCGTGCTGCATGCACCCATCTTTTAATTTAAAAGTCTGTCGGGTGGACAGGTGAACAGGGCACATGAGTTCAGCTCAGCTGCGCTGAACCTAAGAGACATTCCGCTACACGGAACGATTGCCTGCAGGCACAGGCACCGGACATTTGACAGCCTCCTCTGCAGCACCATCAGAGGAAACACAGAAAGTGAGAAGAACCGGGATTTTCCGGAGGATCATGTGAAAAATCTCCCGACGAGAAGGTTTTTTAGGAGGAAGAATCGTTATGGAAAATGAAAAAGAAAACGGGAAGAAGCAGGAAAAAGATACAAATGTAGAATATCTGTATGAGGAACCCGCAGGAGATTCCGCCGGGGATGTGATCGAAGTTGCAGAGAACCTCATGGAGGAGTCACACGTTTATGACCGCGACCGGAGCTATCAGGAAGTGATCGAGACGGTAAAATCCAGGTCGAGTGAGCAGGACGCAAAGAATTTTGCCACGGTGAACGAGGTGACACAGACCCTGCATGATGTAACGGAGCCGGATTACGGCTGGCTTTCGGATCCGACAGTGTACGGTGTGAACCGTGCAGTCGCACATTCGAACCACCGCTTTTACCATAAGAAGGAGGATGCCGTCGCCGGGGCCGAGATGCACTTGCGCCAGTCTTTAAACGGAACATGGAAGTTTTCTTACGCAGAGCATCCGGCAGATCGCGTGAAGGACTTTTATAAGAAAGATTTTGATATTTCGGAGCTTGACGATATTCAGGTACCGGGGCATATCGAGATGCAGGGTTACGGAAAGCCTCAGTATGTGAACAGCCAGTATCCCTGGGACGGCACTGTGGAGGGACATGCGCCGACGGTGAGCGCTTACGATAACCCGGTTGGAAGCTATGTACGGGATTTTGAGATTCGTCCGGAAATGCAGGGTAAGCGCACCTATATCAAATTTGAGGGTGTGGAGAGCGCATTTTACGTGTGGGTGAACGGCTCCTTTGTGGGCTACGGGGAGGATTCCTTTACCCCATCGGAATTTGAAATTACCCGGTACATCGCGCCGGGGGTCAACCGCATCGCGGTGGAAGTCTACAAGCGGTCTACAGGCAGCTGGCTGGAGGATCAGGATTTCTGGCGTTTTTCCGGCATTTTCCGCGATGTCATGCTCTATGCGGTGCCTCAGATCCATTTTGAGGACATTTTTGTGCAGGCGGATCTGGACGACACCTACACTACCGGTATTTTCGGGCTGAACGGGGTGGTTTCCTTTGAAAACGGCTTCCGCTCCATCCATTATAACAAGGCAAAGAACCAGAAGGATGACACTTTAAGCGAATACGAGATCTGGCAGGCGGGACTGCACCGGGCGGACAACCGGGGGCTGGTGACCAATTCCTCCGAGGCTGAGGACATCAGCAAGATTACTATTGGCTTCTACATGCTCGACATGGATGATAAGGTCGTTTTGCAGAAGGCAGGACTTTCCATCGACCGGGCGTTTTCCGAGAGCTACCGTGTGCCCAACGTGCATCCCTGGAGCGCAGAGACACCTTATCTCTACCGGGTTTACCTGGCCGTGCGCGATGCGGACAACAACATGATCGAGGCCACCGCCTTAAAGATTGGTTTCCGCCGCTTCGAGATGAAGGACGGTATTATGTGCATCAACGGCAAGCGCGTTGTATTCAAAGGCGTGAACCGCCACGAATTCCACTGCGACAAGGGCCGTGCCATCTCCCGGGATGACATGCTCTGGGATGTGAAATTCTTAAAGCAGCACAACATCAATGCCGTGCGCACCTGTCATTATCCAAACAATACTTATTGGTATGACCTGTGTGATGAGTATGGTCTCTATGTCATAGATGAAACAAACCTGGAAACCCACGGCACTTGGGAGTCCTGCCCGCCGGAAGAGATTGAGCAGAATGTTATCCCGCGGGATAAGGAAGAGTGGCTACACGCCGTGCTGGATCGCGGATTCTCCATGATGCAGCGGGACAAAAACCACCCGTCCATCGTCATCTGGTCCTGCGGAAACGAGTCTTACGGCGGGAAAAACCTGTACGAGCTCTCAAAGATGTTCCACGCTATGGATCCGTCCAGGCTGGTGCACTATGAGGGCATTGCCCACGACAACCGGTATCCTGATACTTCGGATATGGTGAGTCACATGTACGCGAAACCGGAGCAGGTGGAGGCGTATGTGCGGGGGCAGGATGAGATTCGGGCGGCGGAAGCATCCGGGCAGGCTCAGAAGGTTGTGGAAGCCAGTTCTGACGTAAGTAAGCAGATTCCGGCGAAAAAGCCATATATCTTGTGTGAATACATGCATGCCATGGGCAATTCCCTCGGCGGCATGAAGTATTATACCGATCTGGAGCGCTACCCGTCCTATCAGGGCGGCTTTATCTGGGATTATATTGATCAGCTGATTCGCGTGAAGGATGCAGACGGCCATGAAACCTTCGCCTACGGCGGAGATTTCGGAGACCGCCCGAACGACGGAAACTTTTGCGCGGACGGCATTATCACCGCAGACCGTTCCGGCGAGACGGCGAAGACGCAGGAGGTAAAGTTCCTGTATCAGAATTACAAGCTTTCTCCGGAGACGGACGGTGTTGTCATTCGAAATGACAACCTGTTCCTGGACGGCAGTGAGGTGGATTTGGTAGTGCAGGTCTATCTGGAGGGGCGTCCGCTGCACGAGAGCAGGCAGGAAATCTCCATTGCGCCGCAGGAGGAAAAGAAGATTTATTATCTGGATCCGCTGGCGGCGAAGCTCGCAGCCGGAGAATATCCGCAGACCGGAGGAAGAGAATATGTCATCCGCACCCTGCTTGTGTTAAAGAATGCCTGCCTTTGGGCGGATGCCGGCTTTGAGGTGGCGTTCGGCGAGTGTGTCGGAACGATCCGGGAGAAAAAGCCGGAAGCAGATCCCTGGTATCCGACATTTGACGGGGATGCATCGGCAGATTCAAAAACGTTTGCAAATGCCGGGAAGGATTACGGTTCTTTAAGATACCGGGAAGAAAAGTTTACAGGAACATCTGTGGATGGAGATGAGGAAGCGAAAAAGCGCTTCAAAGAGGAAGAGGAAACTGTGGAGGTTCCGGCAAATACGCGCAGCTTTCATGTCGTGGACGGCATTCACAATATTGGGATCCTGGGAGAAGACTTTTCCTATCTGTTTTCGAAAGACCAGGGCAGCCTGATTTCCGTGAAGCTGCACGGAAAAGAATGGCTGACGAAGAAGGTGCATCCCTGCTTCACGCGCCCGTTCACGGACAACGACCGGGGTGCGGGGCTGCCACGGAAAGCGGGGCTCTGGACCTATGCGGAACAGGCGATGTGGTGCGAGGATGTCGCCGTAGAGAAGGCTGTAAATGAAAGCGTAAAAATCACTTTCACATACGGAGTTCCGATCAGCAACACGCTGAAACTTCATGTATCTTACCGTGTGAGCGCCGACGGAGTGCTGGAAGTGACGGCAAATTATCCGGGGGCAAAGGCGGAAGAGCAGCTGCCGGAGCTGCCACTGTTTGGTCTCTCACTCCATATCAGCCGGGACGTGGAATCTTTCACATACTACGGAAAAGGCCCGCTGGAAAACTACAGCGACCGAAACCTGGGCGCAAAACTTGGCATGTTCCGCAGCGGAGTGGAGGAGAACCTGACGCCGTATTCGGTACCGCAGGCATGCGGAAACCGCACGGGTGTGAGGGGACTCCTGCTTCACGGCAGTGACAAGACCGGCCTTCTCATCGCAAAAACCCAGGCCGGGTGTCCGTTTGAGTGCACGGTACTCCCGTACACGGCGGCAGAGATCGAGAACGCCGGACACAGGAACGAACTTCCACCGCGCCATGAGACCGTGGTAAACATCATGGCCAGGCAGATGGGGGTCGGCGGCGAAGACAGCTGGGGTGCCGAGGTGCGCAAAGAGTACCGCATACCGGCAGAGGAGGAGATGAATCTCGTTTTCACCATCCGCGACGCAGCGGTGTGATTCAGAAAGCTTTATGATACTGTCAATTATTTCAAAAGATTTTGAAATTTTTGGATAACTGACTTAAAAAGAGACGATTTGATGAAGGGTAAGGGAGTCACAGAATCGGTTTTATAATCGGCTCTGCGGCTCCGTGCCTTTATTATGTATGAATGTGTGCGAATACAGTGGAACTCATATTCCTGCGGATTAACCTCAGAAGCACGGAAAAATCCGTGAGGCAATTTCAAAAGCCGAAGCAAGAAAGGACGGTATTTTTATATGGCTTCAATGAATCCAAAAACAATTATGAAACTGATGAACGCAAGAAATGAACTCTTCGACAGGCATCCCAAATTATCCGGATTCCTGCAGGCGGCGCAGGGCGAATTACAGGAAGGCGCGGTAATCGACCTTGCGATCACCGCGCCGGATGGACATGTGATTAAGACAAATATGAAAATTCAGCCGGAAGACATGCAGTTGCTGGAGAGTTTGAAAGATATAAAATAGAAACATAGCCTTGAAGGAGGATAAGTAGTTTATCCTCTTTGCAGGGCTAATTCATAAGAGTTAATACTCCTTTAGTTTCCCAACCGCATCTGTAGTCGGTCATCTGTGGAAAACCGCCCGCGCAGCGTCTGTGTCACTGTCTTTGTGCCGGGCTTGCGTATGCCGCGGGCGGTCATGCAGCTGTGGCAGCCCTCGATGAGCACGGCCACATCCTCCGAGCCGGTAATCATGGAGACGATCTCAGCGATATCCGAGCCGATGCGCTCCTGCAGCTGCAGGCGTTTCGACACCATGTCGGCGATGCGCGCGATCTTGCTTAAGCCTATAACCTTGCCTTTTGGCAGGTAAGCGACCGTCACCTTCATGTCATACATGAGCGCCAGGTGGTGCTCGCAGTAGCTGAATATGTCGATATCCTTCACGAGAACCATATCCTGCCCGGTTTCGGAAAACTCCAGTTCATCGTCAAACGTCTTGTCAAACATGCGGGCAATCTCTTCGTTTGTATAATTCATGCCCTCGAACACTTCCTCATACATCCTGGCCACGCGCGCCGGCGTATCCTTTAAGCCCGGACGATCCGGGTCGTCGCCCAGCGCCATCAGGATCCCGCGGATGTGCTCCTCAATCGCATTCTTATCAATTGCCATAATCTATCACCTTTTTCATCTTAACCCAAAACAACTGTATCATCACCACGTAAACTAACTTTGGCCTCAGCTGAACTTCATACCGACTTTTGCGGAAGCAAAATGTCACGAAGTTCAAGTGCAAATAAGTTCCGCTTTGCGGAACTTGACGACATTTTGCTTCGCAAAAGTCGGGCACGAACTTTATACCCGACTTCGGCTTCAGCCGAACGTCGCGAAGTTCGTGCTTTGCACAAACTTCAGACCCCTCGTCGCTCCGGATCCCACAGGATTTTGTGCAGCTGCAGCTGCAGCGTCACATCGTTCATGGCGTGTTCCATCATGTACTCCGCGATGCGTACCGGCTTGATCCTCCCGAACACCGGTCCGATATAAACCTGACAGATGGATGTCAGGTGGTATTTCTGAATAATTTCTCTGGCCCGGTCCAGATCCTCCACGGAACCGGCCACAAACTTTACCGTGTCGGTCGGCTTAAGGAAATGGAAATTCTCGATCCTCATGTGATCTTCCATTCCGCTGCCCGGAAGCTTGTAATCCATGGTGACGGTGGGGCGGATGGGGAGGTGATCCAGAAAGTCGATCGGAATACTCCCGTTTGTCTCAATCTCCACCGACAGCGGGCCACGGTAGGGGTGAAACTCCGAACCGGCATACTCCGGCTTGTAAATGGTGCCGTTGTCCGCATTTGACTCGCGGAAACCGATGCCGCTGGGGATGCGGGAACCGGCATAGGGCTCCGTAAAGAGGTTCAGCAGTGGAACCAGCCCGGTCACCATGAGCGGCTCCCCGCCGGTCACGGTCACCAGACGGGTGCCGGTGCGACGCACACGCTCGTGAATCTCATCCGCGTCCATCCAGGTCACGGGGCAGTCCGGCTCGTTGGCCCACATGGTGTCACAGAAAGAGCAGGCCAGATTGCATCCTGCAAACCGCACGAAAACAGCCAATTTGCCCACGTTCGGCCCTTCGCCGTTCACGCTCTCAAAAATCTCTGCGATCGGATAAAGAATCTTCTCTGATTTCGTTTCCAAACTTCTCACCTCAACTATTTTTTTACGAATCGTCCGTAAATCCGGCAGATAGCAATTCTGTCTGGAATAACAGGCGTTTAAGACCAATGTTGCCCTACATCGAAAACGGATCTTGGTCGACTTACTTTACAAGCCTGAAAACAGCTTCGCTGTGCCGCGTTCAGGACTATCCAAGCCAGGACTATCCAAGCCAGGACTATCCAGGCCAGGATCATCCAGGCAGATCATCTAGGCAGAATAACCAGCGATATTATTCGGAGTCTCGGCCACGATGACACACTTCACCTGATATCCGTGGGCGGCCATGCGGTCAAAAAAGAACTTCGCGAATTCCTCCGCCGTCGGGCGGAAGGGAACGGGAAGCAGCGAAAAGCCTTCCGCTTCCAGTGCCGAAACCGTGGTATCCATCAGGGAACCCTGCTCGTAGATAAAGACATGGTCAAATGGTTCGACCTCCGCTTTCAGGTCACGCTTGAAATCCGCAAAGTCAACTACCATGCTGCGCATATCGCCCTGCTCGATCAGTTTTTCGGAATAAATCTCCGCCTCAACCTTCCAGCGGTGCCCGTGAAGGTTCTCGCACTTCCCGTGATAGCCCGAAAGAAAATGGGCGGAATCAAAATAAGCTGCACTTTTTAATGTATACATAAGAATCCTCGTTTTCACCTGGTTGATCTTAAACACAGTCCTGCAGGAGTTTTCTTCCAACCGGACATGTCAGGTTCTGCTGTCATTGGATGTCAGAACAATCTGTCAATCTGCGATAATTGATTGTCAGACGAACCTTTGAATTTTCAGTTACCCATCCTATCACAAAATTCGCTGATGTCAACTTAAAAAATAAAAGTCCAATTGCGAACTTTGCTTTACTGTGCTATACTTGAAAAAATTGTGAGATAAATGTTTGTAACCATGCCTCGCGTAACGGTATATTTATTTTTGCAGAATATGTCTGATGCCAATTAAAGGATTGAATTTAAAAAATATAACGGTTTTTGATGAACTCGAGATGGAATTTTCGGAAGGCATCAATGTCCTGCTGGGAGAAAACGGTCTTGGCAAAATAGAATTGCTGTGAGAAAGGAGACGGAAATGCTATGGATAATAAGAAAATGATCCCGGTAGGGGTCGAGGATTTCAAAGAAATTCGGGAAGATGATTATTATTATGTTGATAAAACCGTCATGATTCGTGATTTGCTTCATTCGTATGGAAAAGTGAATCTCTTCACTCGCCCACGCCGTTTCGGTAAATCTTTGAATATGAGCATGTTGAAATGTTTCTTTGAAATCGGCACGGATCCGTTGCTGTTTGACGGGCTTCAAATTGCAGAGGAAAAGGAATTATGTGAAGAGTACATGGGCCAGTATCCGGTCGTGTCAGTCAGTTTGAAAGGTGTGGAGGGAACGGATTATGAGTCTGCCCGGGCTATGGCGGTAGAAGTTTTGATTGAGGAGACGAGGCGACTGTGTTTTCTTAAGGACAGCGACTGCCTTTCGGAAAACGACAAAAGTTTGTATGCCAGGCTTTTAGATAGAAATATGGACGAGTCCACACTGATTTCCGGTCTCCGAAACATGACAGAACTTCTTAGAAAGCACTATGGAAAGAAAGTAATCCTGCTGATTGATGAATATGATGTGCCACTTTCTGCCGCTCACAGGAACGGTTATTATGACAACATGTTGAATCTGGTGCGTCTCATGTTTCACCAGGCACTGAAGACGAACAGCAGTCTTTTTTTCGCCGTTCTGACAGGGTGCCTTCGCGTTTCACGGGAAAGTATCTTTACCGGGCTGAATAATCCGAAGATTTTCTCCATCACAAAGGTGCGTTTCGATGAGTATTTCGGCTTTACTGACCTGGAGGTACGGGATATGCTGGAATACTATGAGCTGACAGATCATTACGATGCAGTAAAAGAATGGTATAATGGCTACCAGTTCGGAAAAGTAAAAGTGTATAATCCATGGGATATTGTAAATTATCTGGATGAGTTGACAGCGGATCCCAATACGCCGCCGACGGATTTCTGGTCCAATACGAGCGGAAATTATCTGGTGCACAAATTCATAGAAGAATATGGTGGCGGGCAGACGCAGGCTGAGATCGAGTCACTGCTTGCCGGGGAGACAGTGGTAAAGAAAATCCGCGAGGATCTGACTTACAAGACCATGTACTCGAACCTTGAGAATATCTGGAGCGCTTTGTTCATGACCGGCTACCTGACCATGCGCGGCCGTCTGTCCGGGGATACCTACGAGCTGGCTATTCCGAACCGGGAAGTGGAACATCTGTTTTCTGACCAGATCATGGAACTGTTTCAGGAGCGGGTCGCGAAAGATGGTGAGAGCCGCAGAAAGCTGTGCGATGCTCTGGCCGACGGGGATGCGAATACGGTGCAGGAGCTGTTTGAGGACTATCTCGACAGCACCATCAGCCTGAGGGACACCTTTGTTCACCGGGAGAGGAAAGAAAACTTTTATCTCGGTATCCTGCTGGGGCTGATCGCTTACCGTGACGGCTGGCGGTCGAAATCAAACCAGGAAGCAGGGGACGGCTTTGCGGATATCCGTGTGGAAATCCGCAGGAAAGATATTGGCATTATTATCGAAATGAAATACGCCGAGGACGCGAAGTTTGACGAGGCGCTGCAGGAGGCGTTCGATCAGATCGTGCGGGAAAATTACGTGCATGAACTGAAAAAAGAGGATTTCCATACGATTTACAAATACGCCATCGCCTGCTATAAGAAGCAGTGCAGGGTGAGGTGCGAGAAGGAAGAATAAAGGAAGACAAAAGGCAGTGAATCCAAGTTTTGACATCGATCGCTGCCTTTTTATGCACACGGGCCGCGTAAGGAATATTTCGGCCCAGGCCGAACGCGGCCCGGCGCGGGCGGATAGGGTGAGAAGACTCCCCCCTATCCGATTTTACCAGAGAATCAGAACTTCTTCCTCAATGCTTTCGGATAGTGGTTCTTTACAACACCACCGGAAGCCTTCCCCCATCCTGCACTGAATCCTTCCACGCACACCAGCGTCCAGCCTTGTTCATTCTCACAGTTGATCACATCTCCCGCAAAATATCTCGCGACTCTTTCATCGGCAAGCGGAAGTAACAGCCGGTGCCGTACATCCGCCGGCTTTAAGAACAGCGCCAGGGCATGGGATGGCACAAGACGCCCCTTCTGTAACGTACCCAGGTGCAGGCCGGGCCGCAAAATCTTTAGCTTGTCCAGCTTTGGGCAGTATTCCGGCGCGAGGTAGAGCTGCTCGCCAAAGAGCAGGAGACGCTCGCGGGGGAACAGGGCGGCAGCTTCGGGCGCGAAGACAGTGCGTGAGAATTCCTCCCATATCTTTAAGACCTGGCGGTCTTTCAGAGGGGGAAATTCGGGGCTTCTATTTTCTGATTGTGCGAAGCGGGTCGATTTTTCGGCAGCGATTTTGTATCCCACCCCGTACTCGGGGAGTTCTGCAGAACGACAAACAGAAAGACCATCGGAATTACTGACAGTAGAATCATTCAGATATTGTACGGAATCACAAGAATAATCGCTCACAGGCAATCTGACAGATGGTCGTGAATCCCGCTCTGCCTGATTGTGCTCCAATACAGCTACAAAATGTCCCTCTCCCCGCTGCCTGTGGGGAAAGAACCGAGTGTACTCGCAGGAATGAAACACTTTATGCCCTGCAAGAAACGTTTCTGCAACATCCTCATCCTCCGCCTTCGAAAATGTACAGGTGGAATATACGATGCGCCCGCCCGGGCGAAGCATGGAGGCCGCCAGATCCAGAAGATGGCGCTGCCTGTCAGCGCAGGCCGTCACTTCGCCGGAACTCCACTCCAGCCTTGCCTCCGGATTTTTACGGAACATGCCCTCGCCGGAGCAGGGGGCATCCACGAGAATGCGGTCAAAATATGCGGGAAAGCGCGCCGAGAGGCGTTCGGGTGTCTCGTTCGTCACAAGAACATTGGAAAGCCCCATGCGTTCCACGTTCTGCGACAGGATCTTCGCCCGCGCCGGGTGGATCTCGTTGGAAACGAGGAGTCCGCACTGGCGCATTTTCCCGGGTATTTGCGTGAGCAGGCACATTCTGCCGGCAATCTGTGTGGTTTTTCCGCCCGGAGCGGCACACAAATCAAGAATTCGTTCTCCCGGCTGAGGATCCAGCAGCGGTACAGCGGACATGGCACTGGGTTCCTGAATATAGTAGAGACCCATTTCGTGAAATGGGTGTTTTCCCGGACGTATGACTGGCTCATAATAAAAACCATTCGGCTCCCAGGGAACAGGAGAGAAGAGTGGCGGCTTCTTTGGCACAGTTGAACGAAGAGCCGTTCCATCGCCTGAAAAAATATCATCCAACATAATCAAAAGCTCTTCACGGGAACCCTTCCATGGATTTAGTCTCACCCCTGCAGCCGGGCTGTCTTCATAGCTTTTCAAAAAAGCCTCATATTCAGACTCGTCCGCAAACAGAGATTTCATATCATCCAAAAATGCAGCGGGTAGAGGTATTTTATCATCAATATCAGGAACAGACATCGCGGGATCCTTTCTGCAATAAAAATAATAATTATCCAGAGAAAGAAGATAGCACAAAGCCAGCCCGATTTCAATTAAAACTTGCGAAGATACTAAACGATACAGCCTGCCGCAAAGCGCTTAAAACAGGTCGACGATAAGGATTATACGGCAAAACTGTGGCAAGATGATATGCACACAATCTTAAATAATAAACACATTGCAGATTACAACGATGCCGCGTTCCAAACAAGATAGGTCGCCAGCTAAATTTTACACTGCAGCTCTGCATGTCTGAACTGTCGATTTTTTGAAAAAGTGGAAAATATTAGTGAAAATTTCGTGAATTATGCGCTTGCAATTCATTCTCATACGTGGTATCATACATGAAACCTGCGAACAGGCGGACGTTTTTCATGCTCTACAGGGAAGAGCGATCAGGGAGAAAATCGGAAGGCTGTCACAGGACATATGGGGAGCGGGAAATAAGGTAACCGACCGACTCCCACATACTATGTACGGAATCAAGGGAGATTCTACCGTATATAGTATTTTTTTGTACAAGGAGGTACGAAACATGAAAAAAACTTTGTCACTGCTTCTGGTAGTGGTCATGGTAGTTTCTCTGTTCGCCGGCTGCGGAAGCAGTTCCGATGAAGATGAGACCACGACGACCGCATCCTCCAGCAGCACCGACGAGACGACAGCGGCTTCCGACAGCGAAGATGACACCACTGCTGCGGATGACAGCACGGATGACACCGAAGAAGCCTGGGCTGTAGTTGACACGTCTTCCCAGTATGCGGAGGACGGCACCATCGATCAGGACGCTTACACGACTGTTTCTCAGGAACTGTATCTGGCTGAACTCGGTGAGTTTTATGAGTATTACACGGCTGCTAAGGAAGCAGAGACCGTTTCCGAGCGTTATGCCCTGATGGCGATCGCGGAAGCAAAGTTCCTTGAGACCGGCCTGTATCTGCCGACCACTTCCAACGGCGGATATTATTCCATGAGCAGAGTTGTGCCTTACACGGCTACCACCGTTCTCTGGGGCACGGACAGTGACCGTTACTACACGCTTCTTGTCTGCACCGATTTCCTCACGATTGAAGATCGTACTGCTCTGAAAGAGAAATGGGCAGAGCTCAAGGGCACCGGCGAGTATTATGAGTGGGCGAAGAGCTACGTAGAGGAGCAGGGCTACACGCTGCAGGATACCTACAGCTTCCTGTACACCTCTGATCCGGAGACCTGGGATGTGCTTGCAACTTCCAAGTCCGCAGACTCCAGCGCTATTGTAAACACCTATGATGGACTTCTTGAGTACAACACCGAGAACGAGCTTGAGTATGCTCTGGCTGACAGCTATGAAGTATCTGAGGATGGCCTGACCTATACGTTCCACATCCGTGAGGGCGTGACCTGGGTTGACTATGAAGGTACTTATATTGCAGACGTAACGGCTGACGATTTCGTAGCTGGTATGCAGCACATGATGGATGCTCAGGGCGGCCTTGAGTATCTGGTAGAGGGCATCATTAAGAACGCTACCGAGTACATCTACGGTGAGGTTACCGACTTCTCCGAGGTTGGCGTAGCAGCAACTGATACTTATACACTTGTTTATACACTGGAAGAGCCCTGCTCTTATTTCCTGACCATGCTTGGCTATGGCGTGTTCGCTCCGATGTGCAGATCTTACTTCCTGCAGCAGGGTGGCGCTTTTGGTTATGATGAATACGCAGAAGCTTCGGCTTCCAGCGATTATACCTATGGCACTACACCGAACAACATCGCTTACTGCGGACCGTACCTTGTATCGAACGCCACCGCTGAGAGCACCATTACATTCTCAGCAAACCCGACCTACTACAAGGCTGACAGCGTAGCGATTCAGACAATCAACTGGTATTTCACAGATGGCACGGATCCGACTAAGTCTTACAATGACGCAGTAGCGGGCACCATTGCCGGATGCTCCCTGAACACCTCCACGCTGGAAACAGCGAAGGCTGACGGCTATTTTGATACGGTTGTATATGTAAGCAGCACGGATGCTACTGCATTCGGCGCATTCTTCAATATTAACCGTGTAACTTATGCAAACTCGAACGACGGCACCACAGGTGCTTCCACTCAGACCGATGAGCAGAAGGAACTTTCCACCGCTGCTCTGCAGAACCAGCACCTTCGTCTGGCTATCTGCTACTCCATCGACAGAGAGACCTATAATGCGATGGCTACCGGTGAGGATGTTGCTCTGTACTCTTTGAATAACGCCTATACACCTGGTAACTTCGTATATCTGGAAGAGGACGTGACTGTTGACATCAACGGCACCGCTACCACATTTGAAGCCGGCACCGCTTACGGCGTGATCGTTCAGGCACAGATTGATGCGGATGGTTATGACATCGTTGCTTATGATCCGGACGCTGATGACGGCATCGGTTCCAGCACCGGTTATGACGGATGGTACAACGAGGAAGCTGCGCTTGAGCAGATTGAGCTTGCTATCGCAGAACTTGCGGCAGCCGGTTACGAAGTAAGCTCTGACAACAAGATTGTTATCGACTTCCCGTATGCAGGCGGCGTAGAAGTGTATGCAAACAGAGCAAACGCCATTAAGCAGTCTGTAGAGGCAATTCTTGGAGATTATGTTGAGATCAATCTGATCAATGTTAACGACTACTCCGGATGGTATTATGCAGGATATCTCACCAGCTATGGTTATGAGATGAACGCTGATATCTATGACTGCACCGGTTGGGGTCCTGACTACGGTGATCCGTCTACCTACCTTGACACCATGCTTCCGGACTATGCCGGTTACATGACCAAGTGCATCGGTATCTACTAAAATCAGGCAGGCGAAAGCCTGGCAGACGAATGAATTTATACCCCGCGCTGTATACTATGCAGTGCGGGTGACAAAGGTACATGTGTGGTTTGAGGATGGATCACGTTCACGTGGCCATCCTCAAATTCATATGCGGGACAGGCTTTTCCGGAGTTGAAGTGAACGCTTCGCGTTAACTCTAAAAGAAAGACGTGTGCCCCACATATGTATGAAATGCGTTATTCTGTACCGAATTCTTTAAAAGTGGAAAACTACCTATAAAAGTCTGTTAAACAGCTTATGTTACTTAGGTGGTTTTCCACCTGTAAAGAGTTCGCATGCAGTCATTGACAGAAGAACTGTCTGCAACAACGCCATAAGAAGGGAAACGGGTATGGTAAAATATCTCTTAAAACGATTGCTGCACGGTTTGATTTCCGTCGTTATCGTGGTAGCGATCGTCATGATACTGATTTATTCCCTGATGGATCGCAATCTGATCTTTGCGAAGGACTCCGTTTACTCGAAGAAGAACAACAATGATCAGACTGTCTACAAATATCAGCAATGGGAGACGTACGGTTATCTGGACTACGTGCCTTTTTCTGATTATATGAAATCGCTTGCAAACGCCGGCGAGCTAGCCACGGATGACATGACAGACGAGGAAGTGCGCAGTTCTGTGGTTTCCAATTTCAACTCTACCGGCGACTTAAACGAGCTTACGCAAACTTATGTGGATCAATTCACATCTTATTATGAATCACAGGGATATAAGGTGACATCACTGAGTCCGATTGTTATGACCACGCTTTCCGGGCAGACAAAGGTGATGGACGGCGGCAGCCGCCAGCTGTTTGCATCGAAGGACAAGTCACTGGTCAGCCGTCTGATTACCTATTTTACGAGCATTATTTCTGTGGACAATATTAATTATGCAGACGAAGTGTCGGGGGAGCGGGGGCTTACCTTTACGCTCTATGATCCCGTTTACGGCGGCGATAAGCTTTCGCCTGCCATCATGGGGAACGGCACAAAGTATAAATATCTTGTTTATTTTACGTCAGATTTTCCTTATATCCATCAGAATCTGGTGAAGATACAGCTGGGTGTCTCCTATTCGGTCAATCAGGGCATTGACGTTTGGGATACCATGACGCAGTCGCAGGGTTCTTACGTATCTTCCACGGTAACCTGGCCCACAGGAAAAACCGAGTCGACATCTTATGACCTGCACTCGGCCACCTATTCGTCCGGTTCGCTGGCGAGCGCGGTGGAGACGGAGAATACGCTGATTACGGAGCGCTACACGGATGACTATACGAATCTTTCCAGTATTAAGGGAAGCATGTCCAAGATGGGCTATTCCTTTGTGATCGGCTTCATTTCCGTAGTTCTGGCCTATCTGTTTGGTGTGCCGCTGGGCATTATCATGGCAAGATATAAGGATGGAATCGTGGACAAGATTGGTTCCCTTTATATCATCTTTATCATCGCAGTACCTTCTCTGGCTTACATTTTCCTGTTCAAGGGTATCGGTCGAAGCATGGGTCTGCCGACCACCTTTGTTATGGACTCTACCAGCAAGCTGATGTATGTGCTCCCGGTGGTATCTCTGGCATTGCCTTCCATCGCGAGCCTCATGAAGTGGCTGCGCCGCTACATGATCGACCAGATGAATTCGGACTATGTAAAGTTCGCCAGATCCGGCGGCCTCACCGAAGGAGAGATTTTCTCGAAGCATATCTTTAAGAATGCTGCAATTCCGATCATCCACGGTATCCCGGGCAGTGTTCTTGGATGTCTTGTCGGCGCCATCATCACCGAGCGTGTGTACGTAGTTCCCGGCGCAGGTAACCTGCTTACCACGGCTATCAACGCGTACGACAACGGTGTTATCGTCGGTGTGACGCTCTTCTATGCAATGCTTTCCGTTATCTCCCTTATTTTGGGCGATATTCTGATGGCGATGGTTGACCCGCGTATTTCCTTTACGGATTCAGGCAGATAGGAGGGAGGGAAAAGATGAATAATGAAATGATAAATCTGGACGACCTCGGCCTGTCCGAAGAGGAATTGTTCTCAAAATTTGACCACGACTCGCTGGAAGCGGAAAAGATCACCGCGCCCCGGTACTCCTACTGGCAGTCCGTGTTTCGCGTTTTCTTCCGCAGGAAGACAAACATCGTGATTCTGGTGTTGTTTGTGTTGATCATGCTGTTTACCTATGTATATCCGTCGGTTGTCCCGTACGATGCCTATGAGAACCTTATGACAGAGGGAGCGAAGCACCTGAATCCCTTGAAGGCGATCAATAAGTTCGGATTCAGCTTAAAATATATTCTCGGCACCGGTTCCACGGGCAATTCCACCTTCCAGGCCGTCTGGTATGGAGCAAGAATCTCGGTTTCGCTGGCTTTTATCTGCGCGGCCATCAACATGACCATCGGAGTGATCCTTGGCGCGGTCTGGGGCTTTTCCAAGAAGTTTGATGCTTTCATGACCGAGGTTTATAATGTCATAGGCAACGTGCCGTACGTGCTGCTGATCTCCGTGCTGGTACTGATTTTCTCCCCGACCTTCTGGACCATGGTCTTTGCCCTGACGGTCACCGGGTGGATCGGTATCGCGTATTTTATCCGTACGCAGGTTATCATCATCCGCGATCGAGAGTACAACCTGGCATCGAAATGCCTCGGCACCGGGACGTTTAAGATCGCGATGAAGAATATTCTTCCGTTCATGACATCGGTCATCGTAACTCAGCTGGCGACGGAGCTTCCGTCCTACATTTCCTACGAGGTTTTCCTGGCTTACATCGGCATGGGTCTTTCGGACATGTCCCTCGGACGTCTGATTTATTCGGCAGAGTCGGCCATGGTTACCGCTGGTTGGGAATTCGAATTCTGGAGCCCGGTAGCACTCTCCGCTTTCATCACCATCGTACTGTACGTGGTGGGGCAGAACCTGGGTGATGCTTCCGACCCGAGAACGCATATGTAAGGGGATTCGTTATGGCAGAGAAGAAGAAAGTAAACGTTTCGGGGGCGGCCGCTGCGGAAGTTTCCGAAAAGATAAAAAAAGATGTTTCGGGAAGCCAGGCTGCATCCGCAGGAAAAGAGGAGAGGAAGGTACTTCTTTCCGTCAAAGATCTGGTGATCAAATTCCGCGTGCGCGGCAGGATCCTGACCGCCATCCGCGGCATCACGCTGGACATCTACGAGAACGAGTCCATCGCCATCGTGGGTGAGTCCGGCTCCGGCAAGTCCGTGTTCACGAAAAGTTTCGCGAACATGCTGGACTCCAACGGTTTCATAGATCAGGGAGAGATTATCTTCAATGACCCGGAGCTGGCGGACACGACGGTTGTCTACAACAAGGGAAAGAAAGCCCGTGTGCTGGACATTGCCAGAAGGCTTGATAAATATTCGAAGACAGAGCTTGGCGCTGCCACCTGGAAGCAGATGCTGGAGTTGAAGGATGAGAAGAAGAAGCGCAGCATCTTAAGCGACGAGGAGGACGCGAAGTTCACCGAGAAACTTGCTTCCTTAAATTTCGAGCGCACGGAGCTGTTCAACCTGAATCAGACCTACGACCCGAAAAAGGAAAAGGATAAGATCAAAGAGACCAAGGCGAAGATTGCGGAGTACGACGCCCAGATCAAGACCATCGAGACCAACCGCAAGGAGGCCATCAAGCGCCACGAAAGCGCGGCGAAGTCGGATGTGACTTACCTGCGCGAGTATGACAAAAAAATGGGCGAGCTGAAGGCGAAGTATGCGGAAGAGATTTCCGGCGAGATCAGCGAGGCGACGAAAGCGCGCAACCTCCTGATTTCAAAAGAGATTGAACTTTCGGTGGGCCGCTATGACTTCTATCACCAGTTTAAGCTGATCCACGGTCTCATGCAGAACCTGAAAAAGGCCATGAAGATGGGCGTGGATTTAAGTGATGAGGCAGTGCGCAATCAGGTATTCGGCGATGTGATCTTCCGCGTGGGTTATCTGGACGAGACCGAGGATACGCTGCACGGCAACTGCGTCATCGACCTTGCAAAAGTAAAATATACGAAAGATCTAACCCGGATCCGTGGTACCAAGATCGCAACCGTGTTCCAGGATCCTATGACTTCCTTAAACCCGATCATCACCATCGGCAAGCAGATCAGCTCCATTATCATGAAGCATCAGAACGTGGGCGAGGCGGAAGCCAGAAAGCGCGCACTGGTGCTGATGAAAAAGGTAGGTATCCCGAACGCCGAAAAGCGTTACGACGACTACCCGTTCCAGTACTCCGGCGGTATGCGCCAGAGGATTGTTATCGCGATCGCTCTTAGCTGCCAGCCGAAGATCCTCATCTGCGATGAGCCGACCACGGCGCTGGACGTGACTATCCAGGCACAGATCCTGCAGCTGATCAAGGATCTGCAGAAGGAATTTAACTATACGACAGTATTTATCACCCATGACCTCGGTGTTGTGGCGAATATCGCGGACCGCGTGGCGGTGCTGTACGCAGGACAGATCGTGGAGCTGGGCACGGTGGAGGAGGTCTTCTACGACCCGCGCCATCCGTATACCTGGGCCATGCTTTCCTCCATGCCGCAGCTGGCACAGAGGAACACGGAGCTATACTCCATCACGGGTACGCCGCCGTCCCTCTACAACAAGATCGTCGGCGATCCCTTTGCCCCGCGTAATCCGTACTGCTTAAAGATCGACACGCTGAAGGATTCACCGATGTTCCAGGTTACCGAGACTCATTTCGCGAAGACCTGGCTGCTGGATCCCCGCGCGCCGAAATATGAGAAGCCGGAAGCTATCCAGAATCTCCACGAGAAGCTGGTAGCTGCATTCAACATATAGGAGAAGTGCCATGGGAAAGAATAATGAAAAAGAAAATGCGAATGTACGCCACCTTCCGGAACATGGCCCTGTGGATGAGACGGGAAAGGAAGTCCTGCTCTCCGTCAATCATGTTGATATTACCTTCGGCAAGGGCGATAACAAGGTTGAGGCCGTGAAGGATGCTTCCTTCAAGATTTACAAAGGCGAGACGTTCTCGCTCGTAGGTGAGTCCGGTTCCGGTAAGACCACCATCGGCCGCGCGGTCATCCGCGTGAACCCCTGCGCGGCGGGCGACATTGAGTACAAGGGTGTGAAGATTTCCGGAAAGATCCCGAAATCCTTAGACCGGGAGGTCATCCGCAACATCCAGATGATTTTCCAGGATCCGGCTGCATCCTTAAACGAGCGCGCTACGGTGGACTATATCATCTCCGAGGGCCTGTACAACTTCCACCTGTACAAGGACGAGAAGGATCGTGTGGCGAAGGTAGAGCACATGATCGAGGAGGTTGGTCTTCTGCCGGAGCACCTGACCCGTTACCCTCACGAGTTCTCCGGCGGCCAGCGCCAGAGGATCGGTGTGGCCCGTGCCATGGTCATGGAGCCGGAGCTGGTGGTGGCCGATGAGCCGATCTCCGCTCTGGACGTATCCATCCGTGCGCAGGTATTAAATCTGTTAAAGAAATTCCAGCGTGAGAAAGGTACCTCGTACCTCTTTATCGCGCATGACCTTTCCATCGTGCGGTTCATTTCCGACCACATCGGCGTTATCTACAAGGGCGTGATTGTGGAGGTAGCGGAGGCGGAGGAGCTGTTCGACTACCCGATGCACCCGTATACAAAGTCGCTGATTTCGGCTATCCCGATCCCGGATCCGAAGCTGGAGAAGAACAAGCAGCTCATGACCTACGATCCGTCGGTTCACGACTACAGCACCGACAAGCCGGAGCTGGTGGACATCGGCCACGAACACTTTGTTTACGGCAACAAGAAGGAGATCGAGGAGTACCGTGCTATCCGTGAGAAGGGCGAGAAGGTAAAGAGCATCACCATCCTGAGCGATGAGGAAGTGGCGGCCAGGAACGCGGCCCTGGAGGCGAAAGCCGCCGGCGGCGACGTTATCGAGCGCGGCGAGGCAGAACTCTCCAGCGGCGAGTATATCATTGACTCCCCGGTGCATGATACCGGGAACAAGCTCTACGCCGTATTGTCGTTCTTCCTGCCGATCATCGGCATCATCGCGGCAATGCTGTTTAAGAAGTTTAATTATATCCGTAACTATAAGGCATGCAGGAGCGGGGCGATCGCGGGATTTGTCTTCTATGTGGCGATTATCGTGATCTTCGTGTTTTTCCTGATACTTGCAGTCATATAAAATTTAAGAACTTAAAGTCTGGACGGGATCGGCATGCCGGAAGGGGCGGCCGGTTCCGTTTGTTTTTGATTTCAATAAAAAATTTGTGAAAAAAGAGAAAACGGTTGCGAAACCAATTGAACCGGCGGTATAATACTACATCAAGGTCAGGAAGCATTGAAGTGAACGACTTTTGCGCAGCAAAATGTCGCAGAGTTCCGTGTAACGGAACTCATGTGCTTACTCGTTGACTCGGCACGAAGAAATCTGTGTGTCATAAAATAATTTTTAAGGAAACCGAAATTCTCATGAAGTTAAAAAAAGAGAAGGATGCTTCTCCAAAGACGCGTCCCCAAAAAGAGAAAAAAGAAAAGAACGACAAGATCATAAAGCCCGGTTTTCGGAGGGTGGAGAACATTAACCTTTCCGATCAGAATTTCCGCATCCGCCTGGTGGTCGTGGTTTTTCTGATCGTGGTGGCAGTAAGTGCATTCATGTATGGCATTTATTCCTGGCTGTCCGTGGATGCCGGTTGGTATGAGATCGAGGCCGGTTCCTCCGCGGAGACGCTGGAGGCGCAGGAGTTGTATCTCTACTATAACATCGGTGCCGGGGAGACGGGCGCTTATACGGAATACCGTACTCTGATCACGACTTACACGGGGCTGGTGGACGAGGCTTACAAATTGTTTTCGGACGAGAGCTTTGACGATTGCAACAATCTGAATTATTTGAATAACCATATCAACGAAACCGTGACGGTGGACACGGCGCTGTACGAAGCGCTTAGCCTGTTGGATGAATATGAAAGCCGCTACATTTATTTTGCGCCGATTTACGCGACCTATGAGAGCCTGTATTCCTGCTCCTACGATGAGGAGACGGTCAATTTTGACCCGGCCGAGAATGATGTGATCGCGGAATACTTTGAAGAGATCGTTGCGTTCGCGAATGATCCGGATTCTGTCCGCATTGAGCTGCTGGAGGATAATCAGGTGATGCTCGTGGTGTCGGAGGAGTACCAGGCCTACGCCGAGGGCAATGCCATCACGGAATACGTGGATTTCTTCCTGCTGGCGAACGCGTTTGAGGTGGATTATATCGCGGAGAAGCTGATCGCAGACGGCTACACGGCGGGTACGCTCTCCAGCTATGATGGCTATACCCGCACACTGGGCGCCAGCGGAGATGACACGATATCGGAGACGGTTGGTGTGAGGGCGATTGCTGCGCCGGCGGATGACAATTCCTCTGCGAGTGAAACAGATACAGACGAGAACACAGATGCAACGGAAAATACGGACGGAACGGATATTGCTGCCGCCCTCGAATGGTCTCTTTCCCTGTCAGACCGTGTCGACCAGACCATTTATGAAGCCGGCAACATGACTTATTCCGGCGCACTTTCTGTGGTAACGTTCCGCGATTATCCGGTCTATACCATGGACGAGCTGCACTATTATTCCCTTTCGGATGGGGAAATACGGACACCTTACATTGACCTGACGGACGGCTACTGCAAGGCATCCATCCACAACCTTGTCGTCTTTTCGGACACCGCAGGCTGCGCCGAGCTGATGATCCGTACGCTCCCGCTTTACGCTGCGAATGCGTTTGATCGGGAGGCCGTGGAGGCGCTTGCAACAGACGGGATCGATTCGGTCATCATCGAAGACGAGGTTATTTCGTGCACCACGGATGAAGTTGTGTTTACGGAGGTGCATGAGGGGTATGATGTTGCGGGAAAGTGACAGACTCCCCGTATGACATCAACATCACCGGTATTATGAATGGTGACTCCGGAGTCAAAATTCGGAGCTAATGCGAATGGTTCACTCCTGAGCGCGGAGAAATAATCCGTGTATCATGATTTCTTTGTCGCTCAAATGGTCAGTTAGCCGGAAAGGAGCAGTGAATATGTCACAAAACAAGTCAGATCCAGACAAAAAACAGGATGTGGAGGAGACGAAACGTAAGATCATTCGTACCGGATTATGTGCCGGTGCGATAGTCCTGGTTCTTCTTCTCATCATTCTTGTGGTGGCAGTTGTTAAAATGAATGGTGCGGAATAGATAATGAATGGCCATATATCGCCCGGATAAGAGTGCAGAGAACAGGATGATAAGAAAAAAACATTTTCGAAAACGTACAGAGAACATAAGGACGAGGATTTGAGGGTTTTGGAACTTGTACGGAGAGTGCAAAGGATAAAAAGAAAACCTCTCCGAAAAATTCGAAGAGGTTTCAAGTGGAAGCGACGGGGCTCGAACCCGTGGCCTCTCGCGTGTGAGGCGAACGCTCATCCCGGCTGAGCTACGCTTCCGTACAACGAGCGGTATTATAGCACCGGGGAAATAAAATTGCAAGAGGAAATTTAAAAAATTCTCAGGGTGAACAGGAATAATCCTGAGATGAGAAGTGCATCAGGCACGGAGGTGAGTGCAGTCTGGAGGTAGAAAGAAACGACAGAAAACCAAATAGAGTTAAATTATGTTCATAACGCGCAGCTATGCCGCGCGAGATGATAATTTACCTGGGTGCCATCGTGGGAGCGCAAAGCGCGGAAAGATGGACTTTTACCTGTGGAGTTGCCCGCGAAGCGGGCATGGGAGTTTTCATTGGAGGTATGTGTAATGTCACAAAAAACAAAGAAGGATTCTGTGCGCGAGGAAGTGTACAGAACCGGGGGGATTCTCGCCGGCGCGTGTATCTACGCGGTGGGCGTGAACCTGTTTATGTCGCCGGCCGGGCTCTACACCGGCGGCGTGATGGGTATCAGTCAGGTGATCCGTACCGTGCTGACCACGTATTTGCATATCAATACGGGCAGCTTCGATATCGCAGGTCTTATTTATTACCTGTTTAACATCCCCATCTTTATTCTGGCGTTTTCGAGGATCGGAAAGAAGTTCTTCACGAAGACGCTGGTTTCGGTCACGGCGATGACCGTATTTCTGTCAATCATCCCGTCGTACGCGATCGTAACGGACCGCATGACGGCCTGCGTGGTGGGCGGCATTATCGCGGGGGCAGGCACCGGAATTGTTCTGCGCATGGGAGCGTCGAGCGGCGGCACGGACGTGATCGGCATCATGCTGGCGAGAAAAAATGCCACCATCAGCGTTGGACGGATCGGTCTTTTTGTAAATCTGGCCCTGTACGCGGTCTGTCTGTTGCTGTTTGATGTGGAGATCGTGGTGTATTCCATCATTTACGCTTCCGTGTATTCCATGGCGGTGGACAGACTTCATATTCAGAACATCAACGCGGAGGTGCATGTCATCACAAAGATACAGTCGGACGAGATGGAGCAGGAAATCCTGCACGAGCTCAAGCGCGGCATCACCCGTTGGCAGGCGATTGGTTCCTACACGCATCAGGATAACCATGTGCTCTACATCACCATGTCGAAGTACGAGGTGGCCCAGTTCCGTCAGATCATCCACAAATATGATCCGCATGCCTTTGTGGTGGTGAATGAGGGCGTACATATTATGGGAAATTATGAGAAGAGGCTGGAGGAATAAAAACTGTTCTTCACGCACAGTTTCCCGTATCCCACATAAGGATTCGGATATTCCCGAAAAGCGGGGAGCGGTTTTGCTCCCCGCTTTAAATATGCCTTTATTTTCTCGCCGTAAAGGTAGGGATCATGCCCGGAGATAATACCCCATTGCATGAGCAAAGCGCAGGCTCCGGAGACAAAGGGAGCTGCCAGCGAAGTGCCGCTTTGTGTGAGATAAGCTCCACCTGGCATGGCACAGAGGATATCGGTTCCCGGAGCAACCAGATCCGGCTTGCAGGTGCGGGGAAGATAATCTTCATACCCGCGCCCGGAGAAATCCGCATAACTGTCGTCCGCTGTGCGGTACGCGCCGACGGAGGTGATTTTTGAGGCGGTGGATGGTATCGTGAAAGTGCCAAAGGGGGTCGGCGCAAGAAAAGCCGTCTGTGTGCCGCGGGAACTTTGCCCCGGAAGCCAAAGGTGAACCGTGCCATCGGTCACGCGGATGGGCGTTAAAACAATTTGCCAGATGCCAGGCAGAATATACCAGGAGGTTTCGGCCGGTTCAAGCGACAGGTACAGTTCCTGGGCGGCCTGGTAGTAGGAGGGAAGATGGTAGACGTAGTTAATGCGGGTTTCGAAAGAAGCAGCTGCACTTGTAATAAAAGAACCGGAAGTGCCCTCGTGAAAGAGAAAACTTTCTCCTGTCGGTGCGATGAGACGGATTTCAATGACATCAGTATAATTTTTCCAGATTTGAATATTCAGGTTCGGTGTGGATTCCGCGACTGAGAGCTGAATCATTTCTGAAAGTCCGGCGCCAGAGCCGGTGCCTGCATCCCTGCGGTCAGAAGATTCGAAATGAACCGCCTTATGTCCTCCGGCGGCCCCCTCGTTTCCGGTACCCGTGACAAAAACTGTCTTTCCCACGCCGTCCAGTGAATCGATATAAGTTTCAAGGAGCGATGTCCCCAGATGAGAGCCGTAGGAATTTCCGAAACTTAAGTTGACGACAGCCGGCATTCCCAGGCGAATACTTTCCCGCACACAAAAGTCGATCCCCTGCATCAGCTCCGAGGTGCGCGGAAAGCCACCCGCGATCGGATTTCCCAGCTTTACGACAAGAAAAGACGCGCCGGGAGCGGCGCCTATGGCAGAACCGCCGCAGACGGAAGCCACCGCAGTGCCGTGACCGCTTACGTCCGTGGCAGAGACAAGGCGTGAGCTCTGCAGGGTGCCTGCTGCGAGAGCTTCGTTGATCGCGCTTTCGGAGTAGACTACGCCGGAGAGGTAACGAAGTTCCCGCGCCTGAATATCGGAAGTATTCGGACGATGAAATTCGCCCATCTGGATATTGGAAGTATTCGGACGATGAAATACGCCTGCCTGAATATCTGCAGAACCCTGATATCGAAATTCACCCGCCGCGCTTTGATCCCAGTAAGCCAGGATCCGTGTCCGCCCGTCTGCGGTCAAAAACTCCGGGTGGCGGTAGTCGATGCCGCTGTCAATGACACAGAGAAGAATACCCCTCCCATTCAGGTTCGTCCGTTCCTCACCGGAAGGAAAACAGGCGGCAGAAAGGTTGTAGTACGCGTCATCCAAATCAAAGGAATCCAGTGCATTGGCCTGTAGACAGGCTTTTCTGTGGGAAAAATCAACAGAAAAACCAGACGAAAGAGCGGCCGCAGGAAGTGAAGATTTAGCGTCGCAGGAAGTATTTTCAAATGTTTTTGGCGAAGCAGTATCGCAGTTGGATTTCCAGAAAGAGTAATAGAGAGCCTGCGCCGCCTCGATATGGACAAGAAAATCCAGATTCCGAAAGGTTTCGATTTGATCTTCCTCCAATCGTATAATCCCATACTGATTCAGCAAAAACGCCACACGCGCATCCGGCAGGGCGGCATGAATGGCTTCGGCAACGTTTGTTTCGGAACCGACATATCGGAAAATAAGTTCTGTCATGAAAAGGAAAGTCCTGTTGTATTTCATAAAATCTTATGCTATAATCCATAAAAATATGTTTCATACGTTACACTCAAAAGAGATGACTGTGCAGCAGTCTCATCCCTACATGAGGGACAGGGACGCTTGACAGCAGTGGCATCTTCTCGAATTTAAAAATTGCAAATATTTTACAGAGGATGACAGGGGAGAGTATACCGCATTTCCTGGAGACATCGCAAAAGGAATGCCCTATGTGGAGATTTGATAAGTGAAATTGTCATGTTTTGCAAATGAGAATCTAAATGTTACTTTTGATATGGTAAGCAGTAAAAATTGGGAGGGGAAAAATTGTACGATACAGCTGAAAAAAAAGAAAAATATATCATGGTGGCCGTGGCCACAGATACCGACACCGGCGAGCACGTGACCGCGGAAGAATCGCTGGATGAGCTGGAAGAACTTCTGGAGACGGCAGGAGCCCAGGTCTGCGGCCGCGTCATCCAGAATCTGCCGCAGCCGAACCCCGGCACGTATGTCGGCTCAGGAAAGTTGATTGAAATACAGGAGATGATCGCGGAAACAGGCGCCACCGGCATCGCCTGTGACGACGAGCTGTCTCCTGCGCAGATGAAGAATCTGGAGGACGAACTTGGCGCGGTGGTGGTGGATCGAACACTCATTATACTTGACATTTTCGCGAAGCGCGCCGTCACAAAGGAAGGTAAGGTGCAGGTGGAGCTGGCGCAGCTTCGCTACCGTTCCACCCGGCTGATCGGCTCGAAAAATCTGTCCCGCACGGGCGGCGGCATCGGCACCAGAGGGCCGGGCGAGAAAAAGCTGGAGGTGGACCGCAGGCGTATCCGCGAGCGTATTTCCATCTTAAAACAGGACATCCGCGAGATGGAAAACCACCGGGAGGTGACAAGGCGCGCACGTTCCCGCAACCCGGTGCCGGTGGCGGCCATCGTGGGCTACACCAACGCAGGAAAATCGACTCTGTTAAATACCCTTACGGATGCCGGAGTTCTGGAGGAAGATAAGCTCTTCGCTACCCTGGATCCGGTGACCCGCTCCCTCACCCTGCCGGATGGGCAGGCGATCATGGTGACGGACACGGTAGGCTTTATAAGAAAGCTCCCGCACCACCTGATCGACGCCTTCCGCTCGACCCTGGAAGAATCGAAGTACGCCGATTTGCTGATCCATGTGGTGGACAGCTCGAACCCGCGCATGGGGGAGCAGATGCACACGGTTTACGACACGCTGGCGAAGCTGGAAGTTGGCGACAAGCCGGTGATCACGGTCTTTAACAAGTCGGATCTGCTGCCACAGCCCGGAAATTTTCACGACTTCTCTGCGGATATCTCGGTGGCCGCATCCGTCAAATACGGTGTGGGGCTGGATGAACTGCAGGATGCCATCTCGGAGATTCTGCGCCGGCAGCGCATTCTGATCGAGCGTGTGTTCCCGTATGAAGAGACGGGCCGTGTCGCGAATATACGAAAATACGGGCAGCTGCTGGAGGAAAAGTATACGGAAGATGGGATTTATGTGAAAGCTTATGTGCCGCCGGCGTTTTTCGCGGAGTAAACCTTTGGCTTGCTATGGTTTTAGGATTCCGATCCCTGAAGTAAACGCTTCACTCTGACTTCGAGTGAACGTCTATTACGCGGCAAAATGTTACTGAGTTCCGCACGGCGTTACCAGGATATTTACGCATTAACTTTCGGCCTTTTGACACTGGTGTCATCGTATTGTAGTTTATAACTGAGTGAGGAAAATAATTTTGAAAACTACTGCTATCGTTTTGGCCGCCGGTTCCGGTCGCCGCATGGGCACGAACCGTCCGAAACAGTACCTTACCATTCACGGAAAGCCGCTCCTGTACTATTCCCTTGCGGCATTTGAAAAGAGTGATGTGGACGAAATCCTGCTGGTAACACGCAGAGAAGATATTTCTTACTGCGAGGAGGAGATCGTGCGCGCATATGGTTTTGAAAAAGTTGCCGCTGTGATTCCGGGCGGCGCCCAGCGTTACGATTCCGTATACCAGGGAATCCTGCACGCCTCCGGCGATGCGGTACTCATCCACGATGGCGCGAGGCCATGCATCCGCACGGAACTGATTCAACTGCTTGTGCAGGAACTTGCGGTCACACCGGCGCTGGTGGTCGGTGTCCCGGTGAAAGACACGATCAAGGTAACAGATGCGAATGGCATCGTCACTGATACACCCGACCGCAGCACTCTGTGGCAGGTGCAGACTCCCCAGTGCTTCCATACGGCGCGTATCCGGGAAGCTTTCGAGCGGATGTATGAGGTTCTGAATGGCCGCAGTTGCGAAAATCCAGATGTTCGAAATTACGAAAATCCAAATGCTCGAAATTATGAAATTCCAGACATTCGAAATTATGAAACTTTGAATGCGAAAACTTCAGGAAAAGAGAATGTGAAAATCACGGACGATGCCATGGTGATGGAATGCTACGGAAGCTGCCCGGTGAAGATGATCCCGGGCAGCTACGAGAACATAAAAGTGACCACCAGGGAAGATATTCGTCTGGTGGAAAGCATCCTTGCCGGTTAAACAACATCTGTTTCGTTGAAAGTATACCGAGGGGCAGCAGCCTGGCAAAAGTTTTTTTCCGAACTTTGGGTATCATTTATTATCACGGGGAAATCTTCCGGAAAGAATAAATGATTCTCCGCGAAAAGATATAATCAAAAACGAGACGAATCGGCAAAGGTGAAAATTACTCTTTGTAAGGCTTTATCGAAAACGGTTCGCGTCCGCGTCATAAGTATACCGGATGGCCGCGAGCTTTTCCGTGATTTCTTCCGGTGCAACATCGAAAGCATCGCAAAAGTCTTCGAGGGACGCGTAATAGTCGCGCAGGTTGGTGTTGACAAAGCTTAAAAGCATAATGGGATCTTCGGGTAAATTCATGGCTGGGTACTCCTTTTCAGTGTAGTATGTAAAATGTTTTCTGCCTGGACACCCACAGATTATAAAGATATTTTCAGTAAAGTCAAGCATCCCCGCAGAAATATCATGCACAACTATAATGACTTGATCGCGTACCGTCATTCTCCGCAAAACCATACAGCTTATCCTTTTTTGCTCATCGAAATCCAGGGGCCCGGGGCGGGCATAAAATTTTCAACTCCCGGGCATTTTTAAGCCCGGGAGCGAATTTTATGCCCGTCCCGAGCTCCGTCACTTCGCGCATCGTAAAAATATCACTTCGCGCATCGTAAAAATTTCACTTCGCGCATCGTAAAAATTTCACTTGACATTTCCGGTGAAGTCAGTAGAATATGCGTGACAACAAACGATTTATGGTTTTTAAGGAGTATTTTCTGTAATGGTAGAAAATCTTGTCACCTGGTTTGTGGATCTCATGAGGGGTATTCCCTCCGATGTGATTATTTTCGTGGTATCTCTGATGCCGATCCTGGAACTTCGCGGCGGCCTGATTGCGGCGGCCCTTCTTGATGTCCCTGTTGTTCGCGCCATTGTGATCTGTGTCATAGGAAATATCCTCCCGATTCCATTCGTACTTCTTTTCATAAAAAAGATTTTAAAGTGGATGAAAAAGGTGAAGTTTCTGGCTCCGTTTGCCAATTGGCTGGAAAAGAAGGGCATGAGTAAAAGTGATAAAGTTACGAAGTATGAGTTCTGGGGACTGATGCTTTTTGTCGGCATTCCATTGCCGGGTACCGGTGCGTGGACCGGTTCGCTTGTAGCAGCACTTTTGGATGTGAAGTTTGGCAAGGCAATGGGCGCAATTCTTTGCGGAATCGCGCTGGCGACGGTGATCATGTGTACGGTGACGTACCTGATTCCTTATTTAATTACATTGATTTAAAGTACACTCCCGCTGAAGGGGGTTCGGACAGATACGACTTCTGTATGGACCTCCCGCAGCGGGAGTTATTGCGGACAGGGGCGACCGCCCCCTGCACCCGCTTATAAGGACATCACAAGAGGTGAACGCAGAAGATGTAAACGGCTGTTCACCGTAATACCACGAGAAAGCGAATTACACCGAAAAACGGGTTGAAAACAAATCACGCATCATGTATAATCTTTTAGATTTGAATGCAAACATCCATCAAAACAGCTAAATCCTGTTTTTCTCAAGATGATCGGGTGTTTTGATAATAGACAAAGAACCGGAAGTTCAGGCGATATTTGATCTGCCGGTTATGGTTTATGCCCACACCGGGCAGAAAGGTCGTATGATTCTCATGAATGCTTACCTAATACTGGAAGACGGAACCATATTCCGGGGCACGTCCATCGGCGCCGTGAAAGAAGTGATCAGCGAGATCGTCTTTAACACGTCGATGACTGGCTACCTGGAGATTCTGACGGATCCGTCCTACGCCGGACAGGCGGTCGTCATGACCTATCCTTTGATCGGAAATTACGGCATCAGCCACGAGGACGAGGAGTCCCGGCGGGCCTGGCCGGACGGCTATATTGTCCGGGAAATTTCCAGGCGCTACAGCAATTTCCGCAGTACGGATTCCATCGAACACTACCTGAAAAAACACGACATTCCCGGCATCGCGGGGATCGATACCAGGGAGCTGACCCGCATTCTGCGCGAAAAGGGAACCATGAACGGCATGATCACCACGAAAGAATATGCGGATCTGGACGAGATTCTTCCGAAACTTAAGGCTTATAAGCCCACCGGTGTGGTAAAGAAGGTGACCTGCGAAAACAAGGCGGTCCTTCCGGCGTACTCTGTGCCGGAGACCATCGCGAAGTGGGAATATTACCGTCTGCAGGGACTTAAGGCTTCGGAAATACTGGAGAAGATCAAGGGCGGCGCCGAGGATGCGGACGCAAGGACCATCGAGCACGCCGTGCGAGCGGGTATGAATTTTAAGGAATTTAGCGAAGAGCCGGAAGAGGCATCAGAAAATTGCACGGAAAAATCACGGACAGGCTCGAATGGAGAACTGAAGGAAAATCCGCAGACAGTTTCGAACGGAGAACTGCCTGCAGGACCGCAGAGTGATTTGGATAAGGTGCAGGCGGCGAATCTTCAGGAGAATTTGAAGAAAACGCAGGGTGAGCCGGAAGAGGCTTCTTCCGAAAAAATATACCGCGTCGCTCTCCTGGACGTGGGTGCGAAACGCAATATCGCGGAATCCTTAAGCCGCCGCGGCTGCGAGGTGACGGTTTACCCGGCATCCACACCGGCGGAAGAAATTCTTGCCGATGCGCCGGACGGCATCATGCTCTCCAACGGCCCGGGCGACCCGAAGGAGTGCACCGAAATCATTGCCGAGATCAAAAAGCTCTACGACAGTGATGTGCCGATTTTCGCCATCTGCCTGGGGCATCAGCTGATGGCCCTGGCCACCGGCGGCGATACGCACAAGATGAAGTACGGCCACCGGGGCGCGAACCATCCGGTGAAGGATTTGAAAACCGGCAAGGTGTACATATCCTCTCAGAACCACGGCTACGTAGTGGATGAGACGAAGATCGATCCGGAAATCGCCGAGGTCGGTTTCATCAATGTAAATGACGGCACGGTGGAAGGGCTGCGCTATAAGAATAAGAACATTTTCACGGTACAGTTTCACCCGGAGGCGAGCCCGGGGCCCCGGGATTCGGCGTATCTGTTCGACGAGTTTCTGGAGATGATGGAGAGGGGGAAGCACAATGCCTAAGAATCCTGAGATTAAAAAGGTACTGATGATCGGTTCCGGCCCCATCGTCATCGGCCAGGCGGCCGAGTTTGACTACGCGGGCACGCAGGCCTGCCGCTCCTTAAAGGAGGAGGGCATCGAGGTGGTGCTGGTGAACTCCAACCCGGCCACCATTATGACGGACAAGGATATCGCGGACCGGGTCTACATCGAGCCGCTGACGGTGCCGGTTTTAGAGAAGATTATAGAGAAGGAAAAGCCGGACGGTGTGCTTGCTACGCTAGGTGGTCAGGCCGGACTGAACCTTGGCATGGAATTGGCGGAATCCGGTTTCCTGGATGCCCACGGCGTGAGGCTCATCGGCACCACGGCCCTCACCATCAAGAAGGCGGAGGACCGGCAGGAATTTAAAAATACCATGGAGAAGATCGGTGAACCCATCGCTCCGTCAAAAGTTGTGGAAAATATCGACGACGGCATTGCCTTCGCGAACCAGATCGGCTATCCGGTGGTGCTGCGCCCGGCTTATACTCTGGGCGGCAGCGGCGGCGGCATCGCCCATAATCTGCAGGAGCTGGTGGACATTCTCTCCAACGGTCTGCGCTTAAGCCGCGTGGGACAGGTGTTGGTGGAGCGTTGCATCTCCGGCTGGAAGGAGATCGAGTACGAGGTGATGCGGGACAACGCCGGAAACTGCATCACAGTCTGCAATATGGAAAATATTGACCCGGTGGGCGTGCACACGGGTGACTCCATCGTCGTGGCGCCGTCCCAGACACTATCCGATGAAGAGTACCAGATGCTGCGGAGCTCCGCCATCAATATTATCAATGAGTTGAATATCACCGGCGGGTGCAATGTGCAGTTCGCGCTGCATCCGACCAGCTTCGAATACTGTGTGATCGAGGTAAATCCCCGTGTGAGCCGTTCCTCGGCCCTGGCATCCAAGGCCACCGGCTACCCCATCGCCAAGGTAGCCGCGAAGATCGCGCTGGGCTACAATCTGGATGAGATCAAAAACGCCATCACCGGCAAGACCTACGCCAGCTTCGAGCCAGCCCTGGACTACTGCGTGGTGAAGATCCCACGCCTGCCCTTCGACAAGTTCATCATGGCCAGCCACAAGCTTACCACCCAGATGAAGGCCACCGGTGAGGTCATGAGCATCTGCAACAACTTTGAGGGTGCTCTCATGAAGGCCATCCGTTCGCTGGAGCAGCATGTGGAAAGCCTCCTGGATTACGATTACACGGGGCTGGACGACTGGCAGCTGAAGGAAGAGCTGAAAAAAGTGGACGACCGCCGCATTTATGTCATCGCGGAGGCCGTGCGCAGAGGATTTTCCTATGACCAGATCCATGAGCTCACCATGATTGATGTGTGGTTTATCGATAAGATCGCCATATTGACAGAAATGGAAGCCGCTCTGCAGAAAGGCCCGCTGACGGTGGAGCTCCTGCGGGAGGCGAAGCGCATCGAATTCCCGGATTCTGTCATCAGCAGGCTCACCGGAATGCCGGAGAAGGAGATTCGGCAGATGCGTCTGGACAACGGCATTGTGGCCGTTTATAAAATGGTAGATACCTGCGCGGCCGAGTTTGAGGCCACCACGCCCTATTATTATTCCTGCTACGGCAGCAGCAATGAGGTGATCGAGACAAAGCCGGAGAAAAAGGTGCTGGTGCTTGGCTCCGGCCCCATCCGCATCGGGCAGGGGATCGAGTTCGATTTTTGCTCCGTGCACTGCACCTGGGCGTTCCGGGAGGCGGGCTACGAGACCATCATTATTAACAATAACCCGGAGACGGTGAGTACGGACTTCGATATTGCCGACAAGCTCTATTTTGAGCCGCTGACTGCGGAGGATGTGGAGAGCATCGTGGATCTGGAAAAACCGGACGGCGCGGTGGTGCAGTTCGGCGGCCAGACGGCCATCAAGCTGACGGAAGCCCTCATGAAGATGGGCGTACCGATCCTGGGCACAAAGGCGGAGGATGTGGACGCGGCGGAAGACCGGGAGCTGTTCGACGAGATCCTGCAGCAGACACAGATCCCGCGCGCTGCCGGCGGCACGGTTTACACCGTGGAGAAGGCGCTGGAGGTGGCGCATCGTCTGGGCTACCCGGTGCTGGTACGGCCGTCCTACGTACTTGGCGGGCAGGGCATGCAGATCGCCATGAACGACCAGGAAATCGTGGAGTTCATGAACATCATTAACCGCTATGAGCAGGATCACCCGATCCTGATTGACAAATATCTGATGGGCAAGGAGATCGAGGTGGATGCCATCTGCGACGGGCAGGATATCCTGATCCCCGGCATCATGCAGCACATCGAGCGCGCAGGCGTGCATTCGGGCGACTCCATCTCCGTCTATCCGGCTTATAACTTAAGCCAGAAGACCATCGACACCATCGAGGAGTACACGAAGCGGCTGGCAAAGGCGCTGCACGTGCTGGGCATGATCAATATCCAGTTCATCGAGTACCAGGGCGAGGTTTACGTGATCGAGGTGAACCCGCGTTCTTCCCGCACGGTGCCCTACATCAGCAAGGTGACGGGCATCCCCATCGTGAAGCTGGCGGCCAGAGCCATGATCGGCGAGACCATCCGCGACATGGGCTACGAGCCGGGGCTGCAGCCGGACGGCGACTATATCGCCATCAAGATGCCGGTCTTCTCCTTCGAGAAGATCCGCGGTGCGGACATTTCTCTGGGACCGGAGATGAAGTCCACAGGCGAGTGCCTTGGCATCGCGCCCACCTTTGAGGAGGCACTCTACAAGGCCTTCCTGGGTGCAGGGGTCGACCTGCCGAAACACAAAAAGATGATCATGACCGTGAAGGATGCGGACAAGTACGAGGCCATCTCTGTCGGACGCCGCTTTGAGGCGCTGGGTTATGAGATTTACGCCACCCGCAGCACCTGCCGCGTGTTAAATGAAAACGGTGTGCATGCCATCCGGGTGAACAAGCTGAATCAGGAATCGCCGACGGTTATCGACCTGCTGCTGGAGCACCGCATCGACCTGGTGATCGACACGCCGACTCAGGGCCGGGACAAGTCCAGGGACGGCTTCCTCATCCGCCGCATCTCCATCGAGACCGGCGTGACCTGCCTGACTTCGTTAGACACCGCAAACGCTTTGGTGACCTGTCTGGAGCGGGAGATGGGGAAAAAATCGAGCCTGGGTGTGATCGATATTGCGACGATTAAAGGAAGATAATAAAGAATATGAGAATGTAAGAAAGGTTGGAGGAACAGCTATGAATTTGAGTGAGGCGAAGGAAGTGCTCGCTTCCTGCGGACAGGAGCATTTGCTTAGATTTTATGATCAGCTGAATGAGGAGGAGCAGCAGAGCCTTCTGGATCAGATCGCGGCAGTGGATTTTTCGGTTCTGGAGATCGCAGCGAAAAAGAGCGAGGAAGTGCGCGGAAAGATCGAGCCGCTGAAGGAATACTGCACGCTGACGGAAACGGCGGCGAAGAAGGACAAATTTGAGTCCGCCGGACTCGATGCCATCCGCCACGGCAGGGTGGCTGCGGTGCTTCTCGCGGGCGGCCAGGGGACGCGCCTGGGTTCCGAGCACCCGAAGGGCATGTACAATATCGGTGTAAATAAGGATCTCTACATTTTTGAGATGACCATCCGCAACCTCATGGAGGTGGTGAAAAAGGCCGGTGTCTGGGTGCCGCTGCTGATCATGACCAGCACGAAGAATCATGAGGAGACCACAAACTTCTTCGAGGAGAAGAATTATTTCGGTTATGACCGGGATCATGTCCGCTTCTTTATTCAGGATATGGCCCCGAGCGTGGACTATAACGGAAAGATTTATATGGAAGGAAAAGGCAAAGTCTCCAGTTCCCCCAACGGCAACGGCGGCTGGTTTTCCTCCCTCATGCGCAGCGGGTTGCTGGAGGAGTGCAAGGAAAACGGCGTGGAGTGGCTGAATGTGTTCGCAGTGGACAATGTTCTGCAGAAGATGGCGGATCCGCTCTTCGTGGGCGGGACGATCCTCTCCGGTTGCCCGTCCGGCTCCAAGGTGGTGGCAAAGGCCGCGCCGGATGAGAAGGTGGGCGTGATGTGCCTGGAGGACGGACGTCCGAGCATCGTGGAATATTATGAGCTCACTGAGGACATGATGTATGAGAAGAATCCGGACGGAAGCCCGGCGTACCACTACGGCGTTATTCTGAATTACCTGTTTAGGATCAGCGCGCTGGAGGATATCGCGGATCAGAGTATGCCCCTGCATATCGTAGAGAAGAAGATTCCGTATATGGCCGAAGACGGTACTCTGGTGAAGCCGGAGAAGCCAAATGGGTATAAGTTTGAGACGCTGATCCTCGATATGGTGCATATGATGGACGGCTGTTTTGTGTTCGAGGTACAGCGCGGACGGGAGTTCGCGCCGGTGAAGAATAAGACGGGCGTGGATTCGGTGGAGAGCGCACGGGCGCTGCTTTTGGCCAATGGAGTGGAGCTGTGACTTCTCGCGGGTGTGACGGAACCTGAAGCGACCGTAAAATAGTGGGGCGCTGTAACATTTTTGTAAGAATGACGGAGTCCGAAGCGACCGTAAAATTCGCTCCCCGGGCTTAAAAATGCCCGGGGAGCTGAAAATTTTACGTCCGCTTCGGACTCCTGTGTTTCGTAAAGCGGAAGAAGGGTGTACAGCTTCCGGAGGCAGGAAAAAATAAAGTACAAAGTGTATATGCAAATCCGAGAAATTTATGTCTGCTTCGGCTCCCTGTGTTTTGATAAGCGGGGGATGAGATTGTACAGCTCCCGGAGGCTGGGTATATTTTGAAGTATTCTATGGATTGCGTTTTTATGAGGTTGTAATGGTATGAAGAGGTTTATAGATTTACTTACGGATGAGGTTTCTGCGGCGTTTGAGGCGTGTGGCTTTGAGGCGCGGTTTGGGCGCGTGGTTTTGTCGAACCGGCCGGATTTGTGCGAGTTTCAGTGCAGCGGAGCCATGGCTGCGGCGAAGACTTATAAAACAGCACCGGTGAAGATCGCGCAGCCGGTGGCGGATGTGCTGGCGAAGAAGACGGATGTGTTTGCTGAGGTGGCTGTGGTGATGCCGGGGTTTATTAATCTGAAGGTTTCGCCGGGTTTCCTGAGTGATTATGCCGGGGAGATGACGTCGGATGCGCGCATGGGTTATGAGACGCTTGCGGACGCAGGCAATGTGGTAGTGGATTACGGCGGGGCGAACGTGGCAAAGCCGCTGCATGTGGGGCATTTGCGCTCGGCGGTGATCGGCGAGAGCGTGAAGCGGATTTTGAGCTATGCCGGTTACAATGCGGTGGGAGATGTGCACCTGGGCGACTGGGGTCTGCCGATCGGGCAGATTATCGCGGAGTTGCATTTCCGCAAGCCGGATCTGGTATATTTTGACGAGGATTATGAGGGCGAATATCCGGAAGAGGCGCCGTTTACCATCTCGGAACTGGAAGAGATTTATCCCTGCGCCAGCGGCAAGTGCAAGACGGACGAGGCCTTTAAGGAGGCGGCCCGCCAGGCTACGATGGAGCTGCAGAGCCATCGGCGCGGTTATATGGCGCTTTGGCACCATATTATGAGTGTTTCCGTGGCGGATTTAAAGAAGAATTACGACAACCTGAATGTACATTTTGAAGTGTGGGGCAAAGAGTCCGATGCGGAGAATTATATTCCGGCCATGATTGAGCGCCTGAAAGCGGACGGCTTTGCCGAGGAGAGCGACGGAGCGCTTGTGGTTCACGTGAAGGAAGAGACGGACACGAAGGAGATTCCGCCGTGTATGCTTTTAAAGTCGAACGGGGCGACCGTCTATGACACGACCGACCTGGCCACCATTGTGGAGCGCATGGAAAAATATGATCCGCGCCAGATTGTTTATGTGGTGGATAAGCGGCAGGAGCTGCACTTTGAGCAGGTTTTCCGCGCGGCGAGGAAGTCCGGCATTACCGGGGAAGCGAATCGGCTGCGCTTTATCGGTTTCGGCACCATGAACGGCAAAGACGGGAAGCCGTTTAAAACCCGCGAGGGCGGTGTGATGCGCCTGGAAAATCTGATCGGCGAGATTAACGATGCGGTGATGAAGAAAATGACGGAGAACCGCACCATGTCGGAGGAGGAAACCGCGGAGACGGCGAAGATTGTGGGACTTGCCGCCTTAAAATATGGCGACCTCTCAAATCAGGCTTCGAAGGATTATGTGTTTGACGTAGATCGCTTCACATCGTTTGAAGGCAATACCGGGCCATATATTTTGTATACCATCGTGCGGATTAAGTCGATTCTCGCGAAGTACGAAGAAATGACAGCGGACCGCGGAGAGCAGGAGAAAAATGTTCCCGCATCGGAAACCGGTTCCGTGTCCGGCGTAACAGGCAGGGCGGAAAGTTCTGCCTGCGCCGGAAACAAAGAGTCTTCGGAACAGGACGGATGTGAGCCGATACGGGGGATGAGGAAGATTTGCTGCACCGGTGAGCCTTCCGAAAAGGCGCTTTTAAGGGAGCTGGTGAAGTACAATGATGTGATGGAGGGAGTGCGCGATGATCTCGCGCCGCACCGGATCTGCTCTTATATTTACGATGTTTCCGATGCTTTTTCCGCTTTTTACCGCGATGTTCATATCCTCTCGGAGGAGGATGCGGCGAAACGTGAGTCCTATATTGCCATGCTTAGACTCACAAAGAAAATTTTAGAGCAGTGCATTTGGCTCCTGGGTTTTGATGCACCGGAGCACATGTAACAATATGTGAATCAGCAAAAAATCATTATGACACAAGGGACAGGAGGGTTTGAAGTAAGCGCTTCGCGCTGACTTCGGAGCAAACCGTGTGTCATCATAATATGTAAAAAACCGCCTTAGCCCAAATCCCCGGTCGGGGGATCTGGCTAAGGCGGTTTTTTACTATTCCAGGTTTCCGCTCCCAACTCACAAAGTGACAGGACAGACCCCGGCCAAACGAAAATCCGGTAACTATAGGGAGCTTTTTACATGCGCACAGAAATTTCGACCAACATTTCCTGAAATTGGTACTTGCTTTCTGTGGTATTATAGTGTATTATCCTGCTTGGACGGAACAAAATTTATAAAAATTTTACATTTTATTTAGGCTGTGTTTATCAAATTCAGACTGTGTTCTTAACCGGCAGGGTGTAGAATCGCGCAGGCTGCTGATTTGAAGAAAATCACCTTTCATATATCCGGACTGTGCATTAACATCAGGCCGATACAAATGCATCAGGAACCGGGACAGCAAAGATTTTTGGGGAGGCTTAAAATGAAGAAAAAAGACCACAGAGAGCTGGCGGAGTATTGGGTTCGCAGGATGGATCATCGGATTCCGCTGCTGAAACGCATGGCTTTTATTTTCGGAAATTTTGAACCGGATATCAATTATCTCACTTATCTGCACGGATTTACCCATTACCGCAATTTTCTTGGACATCATTACGACCATGTTTTTCCCGTCTTACTGCATCTGATCGATCGCTATGAAAACAGCCTTTTTTCGATTACCGCCTACTATCGGCTGGGCAAATGCTTTCACTACACGGCCGATATTTTTACATACCCTCATAATCCGTGCTTTTCCGGGAGCATGAAGGAGCATGTTCAATATGAGATGCAGCTGCATGAGTGCATACATACTGTGCTCGGCAAGGAGGAGAATGAATTGCACCGGAGAATGTTCCGTGGCGACCTGGATGCAGATGATATCAGGGAGGGGCTCACAAAAATGCACGAGAAGTATCTGAAAGAGGCGCATTCGTGTGAACTGGACCTCTGGTACATTCTCAACGCTACACAGCTTCTCGCAGAAGCATATCTGTATACAGAAGAGGAGAGAACGGAACGCATCCATCCGGACGAACCGATGTTACTTCCGCCGGAGGAGTGGCTGTTTCTCACGCCCGCTTTCGGACAGCTGAAAAATCTCTGAAATATATCAGAAGCGGCCTGTGTGCCGGGCAGGAAATTCGTTCCTGCACGGGTACACAGGCCGCGTTCGGCGTAAAGACATGAAATATTACTCGGCATCGGTATCGGTGGCTACGATCAGCTGGGAATCCAGATCCGCATATTTTTTATCCAGCTCGGAGGAAATGCTGCTCTGAATTGCAGGAATCACAAAGGTGGTGGCGATGGACGCACAGATAAAGATGACAAGTGCGGCACATACCACTGCAACGACCGCTCTGGTCACTTTGGAGCGTCTCTTCTGCTTTGCGATATCCTGTTTTCTGGTTTTCTTCGATTCTTTATACTGATCAACTTTCTTCTGACTCATGGTGGTGTTCCTTTCTGCGTTTCTTATAGATTTGCTGCTGTCCGCAGCTATGTAAGAGCGCCGCTGCCATTTTTTCAGTCACCTGCAAAGCAGTATGGATGTCTGCACTCGGATATACTAAAAAACACACAAACGGAATATGTGCGGCGCGGTGAACCTGTATCGGCACACATTTTAAGATTATAACTCGTTCATGCCAAAAATGGAAGAGGAAAATGAAAAAAATATAAGGAAAATTTTATACTTTACGGGGTGTTTCTTCCGGGCAATTTGTGTTATGATACTGCGGTCGGATACCGTTTCGGTATGAAACCGGGAATTCCGAAAATGTTACGTTTTATGTGTCACCTGGATTTTGACGACAGAATACGGAGGTTTTCCATGAGAAAAAGAAGAAGTGCGGCGAGGACGGCCTGGAGCGCCATTTATCCGCCCATTCTGTACTATGCGATCACGATTGTCGTGGAGATTATCATCCTGATCATGATGATGGTTTCCTATATTTCCGCCTACCAGCTTTCCTGGGAGGATTTTAACAACCAGGCGGTCATGCAGACGCTGCTGAACGATTTTTACGCGAACGCCATGATTATCACTCTGGTGGCAGCGTTTGTGTCCTGCTTCGTTTTTTTGCCGCTTTATTACGCGGATATCCGCCGGAGAAGAGCTGAGGGAAGGCCCCAGATCGGAACGACGGCCACGGTGCCGAAGTTGATCTGGATCCTGCCGCTGGGCGTGGCCACCTGTCTGGCGCTGAACCTGGTGTGCAGCCTGATCCCGGAAAGCCTGGCATCCTCCTACGAGGAGACAGCGGAACTGATGTATTCTTCGCGCACCGATATCATGGTGATGGCGACCGTCGTTTTCGCGCCGATCGTTGAGGAGACTGTGTTCCGCGGGCTTATGTTCCGAAGATTTCGCGAGATCATGAATTTCTGGCCGGCAGCGCTCATTTCCGCAGCACTGTTTGGGCTGTTCCACATGAATTTTGTCCAGTTTGTCTATGCAACCCTGATGGGACTGGTTCTCGCGTACGTATATGAGCGCTATCAGAGTCTGTGGGCATCCATCCTGATGCATGCGGCCGCCAACGCGTTTTCCTGCGTCCTGCAGTATATCGAAACGCCGGTTTCCGTCTACTATTCCTGGACACAGTATTTTATCGTGATGATCGGCTGCTTCGTCATCATGGCGATGATGCTTTTGGTGATTCGAAAGCAGGTGAAGCCGTTGGAAGAAAACAATGGTACCGAAGAACCGCAGGCAGCAGAATCGTAACGGTTCTGTATGTCGGGGTTTCTGTCAAATACAGGAATTCGGATGCGGGTATCCAATCCGTGAAGTGAACGCCTTTTGTCTTTGGTGTCATTGTATGATTAATATGACACAAGGGACAAAAGTTTATGAATCGAATGTTTACATTCGAATTCATGAACTTGTGGATCGCTAAACACGAGGAAGAAGCCATTTTTCGAGGAAAAATCGGTGAATTCCGAGTGTTTATAGGATTTCGGAAGTTGTAGTGAACGCTTCGCGTTGACTCCGGAGAAATCCGTGTGTCATGACCTTTTGTCGCTCGAATCATAAATATATAAGATTGGAAGATTAGGTTTAAAAATGAAGTTATTAACAATTACTGTTCCATGCTATAATTCACAGGACTACATGATGCGCTGCATCGACAGTCTTCTGCCCGGCGGCGATGAGGTGGAGATCCTGATCGTCAATGACGGCTCCACGGACCGGACACATGACATTGCAAAGGAATATGAGCGCAATTTTCCGGAGATCGTGCGCGTGATCGACCAGGAAAACAAAGGGCACGGCGGTGCGGTCAACACCGGCATCGCCAACGCCACGGGCCTGTATTTTAAAGTTGTCGACAGCGATGACCGGCTGGAACCGAACGCTTACCGAAAAGTGTTGCGCACGCTACGGCGTTTTGCGGATATGGATGAGCCGGTAGATATGCTGCTGTCCAATTATGTCTATGATAAGGAGGGAAAAGCGCGGAAAAAAGCCATGACCTACCGCGGTTCGCTGGAGGAAGACCGTATTCTGACCTGGGAAAATCGCATTCATTTTCGACTCTCCCAGTATGTTCTCATGCATTCGGTCATTTACCGCAGAGAAGTGCTCCTGCAGAGCGGTCTGAAGCTCCCGGAGCACACGTTTTATGTGGACAATATCTATGTCATCCAGCCGATGCCTTACGTAAAAACCCTCTATTATCTGAATGTGAATCTTTATCTCTACTATATCGGGCGCGAGGGACAGTCCGTAAACGAACAGACCATGATCCGCCGCATTGATCAGCAGCTGAGAGTTTGCCGAAATATTTTGTCCATTCAGGCGAAGGATCAGAAGGCCGGGCTTCTGGACAATAAAAATCTTGACGGCTATGTCTTCCAGTATGTCGATATGATGATGTGCATCAGCTCCATCATGCTGATTCTCGACGGAAGCGAGGAGGCTTTACGAAAAAAGCGGGCTCTGTGGGCTTACGCGAAGCGCGTAAATCCTGTGTATTATCGAAGGCTTCGCACCAGCCTTTTCGGGATCGGCATGAACCTGCCGGGGAAGGTCGGAAGGCGGGTGTCCATCGCGGGATACCGGATCGCCCAGAGTGTATTTGGGTTTAATTAAAAATTGTAACACTCATGCAGGAAATGAATATTCGTTCGCCAATCACCTGACAAAGTAAGGATGACAAAAGTAAGGAGCAAAAAATGCTTGACATAAGTTTCGTAAGGTGGTATCATGCCGAACGTTGCAGTTGGCATTTTATGGATAGAAATATATGAGGTGAAGAAATGACCATGATCATCGCATCGAGATTTACAAACCGCTAAGAATTCTGATAATCAGAATTTGTTTCGTACTCTGTCTTTGGCAGGGTGTGTTTGTCTGTGCCGATTTTGATGATCTTCTCACTTATATTGTGAATCTGAGTCGATTTCTTCCATATAGAAAAGCAATTCTATGTTGTGATTACGTTTGGCTGTGATCGTAACTGTAACTGCTTCTGCCTTCTGTTGGCAATAAAAATTGTAGGAAGTTATTCATTCACTATAGTGTTTTACATGAGTTTGAGAAGTCCATTCCGGCATGGGGTGGGCTTTTTTGTTTGTTTACAGACCGCCTTTGCATTCGTATAGCAAGACAAAAACTTAAATCAGGAAAGGAGATATTTAAAAATGAGTGATTGTGTAGAAAAAACAGCAGGTGACAAATGGACGGACGAAACTTTGGAAGAGAAGCTTGTCGCGCGCTTAAAAGAGCTAGACGAGACCATCTGTTTCGCGGAGTCCTGCACCGGAGGCATGTGCTCCGCAAGACTTGTGAATGTGCCGGACGCTTCGAAGGTGATGGCGCTGGGGCTGGTCACATATGCGGAGGAGATGAAGGTTCGGTATCTCGGCGTTTCGGAAGAGACGCTCGCAAAATACAGTGTCGTGAGCTCCGAGGTTGCCGGGGAAATGGCGCTGGGCGCGGTTCGGGCTTCCGGTGCAGATGTCGGTGTAGGCATTACAGGACTTGCCGGGCCCGGGGACTGGAACGGCATTCCGGCCGGAACCGTATGCTTTGGGTTTTCGTATCACGGAGAAATGAGATCGGAACGGCTGCATTTTGACGGTGACAGAAACGCCGTGCGGGATGCGGCATGCGAGCATGTGTTTCGGGTACTGACGGAAGAAATTCTTGTCTGACACGGGGACGATTCATGTATTTTTATATAATATGTCACCAGGATTATGGGAGCTGAAGAAATGCTGCATATTTTCTCCGGCAGCAATCCGGATGTCTGGTGTCACCGGATATTGGGTGTGGTGTATGGAACGGTGCATGAATCAGCATATATGTAAATGAAAGTTTTGGGTTTAATTAAATGACAGAACAACCGGTTTATTTAAAAGAAATATTAAAAGATTACGGCATGGAAAATATTCTCTTCCTGGCGGTGGCCGACATCGCGGAAGATGACACTTATGCCGATACCTGGGTGGCGCTGACGGATGACCGTGTTCTCATCGCCGCCTGTAAAAAACAGCGGGGCGAGTCCCGCATGGGCGGCTATGACAGTAATTTCCGCGAAAGGCGTGCCCAAAAGGTTGAGCGGCGCGATGTGGCAGTGCGCGTTCTTGAGAATGACAAAACAGAGGCTTTGAAAGTGGAGCGCGAGATCAGCGGCGGCATACTGTACGCCGTGACCGGGCGAGGGGATGAGCGGGTTTTAAGGTTTTCCGGCACGAAGCTGGATGATTTTATGCGTCTTTGCACCGTATATGAAAAGGTGAAAAAGGGCGAGGAGGTCACGGAGGAAGACCGACGGGGGAAGGAACGCCCCTGCTGTCCGAAGTGCGGAACCCTCTACCCGGATCCGGAGCGGAAAATCTGCCCGCGCTGTATGGATAAGCGCTCCCTGACCTTCCGTCTGATGGGCTACATGACGAAATACCGGGGCATGCTCGCGGTGATGCTCGTCTGTTATGCGCTGACCGCGCTGCTGAATCTCATCTGGCCTTACCTGAACGGCACGATCCTCTATGACCGTGTTCTGGCGGAGGATGACGCATGGCTCTCCGGCTTCGGTATTCCGGGCGGGGAGTACGTGCTGGCGCTGGGGCTCCTTGTGGTAATCATGTTTCTGACAAAGCTGACGATCCAGGGCGTGGGCGCCCTGCAGGCGGTCATGATGGCCCGGATGGCGCCGGATATCATGGCACGCCTGAAACGCCAGGTTTTTGACGCCATGGGAAAACTTCCAATCAGTTTTTTTTCGAGTCGCCAGACCGGCGGGCTGATCACCAGAGTCGCGGACGATGCGGATGAACTGACGGATTTCTTTATCGAGGGTATCCCTTATTTTATCACAAATGTCGGAACGATTTTGGCAACCATAGTCGTGATGTTTCTGCTGAACCCTGTTCTCGCGGTGGCGTCCGTCTGCCTGCTGCCGGTGCTGCTAGGCTTAAGCCTTTTTATGCTGCCGAAGCTGTGGCACATTTTCGGAAAACGTCACCGGGCGAGGCGCAGCATGAACGGGCAGATCAATGAAAATTTTAAAGGTTCCCGCGTAGTGAAGGCGTTCGGCCGGGAAGAGCAGGAGACGGAGCGCTTCCGCGGAAGAAACGCGCGGGTGCGGGAGGCTGAGGTTCAGGCGGCAGCCTATGACAACAAGTTTTTTATCCTTTACGACGGCGTAGAGAACGCCATGAATTTTCTTGTGTGGGTGGTCGGCGCGTTTCTGATTCTGGGGCGCAGCGGACTGGAGCTGGGCGAACTGATCACCTTTACGGGCTACGTCTCTCAGCTCAAGGGACCGCTGGAATTTCTCTCGCGCTTCTTCCGCTGGTATACGGATGCCATGAATTCGGCGGAGCGCATGTTCGAGATCATCGATGCCGTGCCGGAACTCCGGGAGAAGGAGCATCCGGTTGTGCTGGACGAGGTGCGCGGCGAGATTGAGCTGAGAAACGTGACCTTTGGATACGAGCCTCACAAGCCGGTGTTAAAGCAGGTCAGCTTTCACGTAAATCCCGGAGAAATGATCGGTATCGTCGGGCGCTCCGGCGCCGGTAAGACGACGCTGGTGAACCTGATCTCCCGCCTGTATGATGTGGAAGAGGGCGCTGTTTATTTTGACGGGGTCGATGTGCGGGATTTAAGTTTCCGCCAGCTTCGCACCAGCATCGCCATGGTATCGCAGGAGACATACATATTTATGGGAACAGTTGCGGAAAACATTGCCTACGCCAGGCCGGACGCCTCGCGGGAGGAAATTGTCAGCGCGGCGATCCGCGCCTCCGCCCACGATTTTATCTGCAAAATGCCGGAAGGCTATGATACGGTGCTCGGCGCTTCCGGGCGGGAGCTCTCGGGCGGCGAAAAACAGCGTATTTCTATTGCCCGGGCGATTCTGGCAAACCCGAAGGTGCTGATTCTGGATGAGGCCACATCGGCGGTGGACACGCAGACCGAGCTGGATATCCAGAAATCGCTGGATCAGCTGGTGAAAAACCGCACGACCATCTCCATCGCCCACAGGCTCTCCACGCTGCGGAGCGCGGATTATCTGGTGGTGATCGATGACGGCCGGGTGGCCGAGGCGGGCACCCATGAGGAACTGATCGCGAAGAAGGGAGTTTTTTACCGGCTCATGGAATTGCAGACGAAGGCGCTTGCTATGAGGGGGCTGCAGTAATTTCCGGCGCAATGACTGCGAGTAAACATATGCCTGGGAGTGTTTTACTCGCATGCCAGCGTTGCTCAATAAAATTCGCCTGCTCAAGTGGAACTCTCACTGTGCTGAAATTTTATTGGCCAGTGACAGTGTGCTCGAGGTTACGATAAACCACAGTATTGTATAGAAAAAGTGGAGTATGCTTTTTCCCGGGCAGAAGAAGCAGGTTAGGAGGCTTAAGTATATGATACAGGAAGAAGGAAGTAATTTACTGGATTTGCAGGAATTTGATGAGGAGGCTTTTCGGGCGGAGTCGGAGGAGCTCCTTGAGACGCGGTATCTGACGAAGGAAAATGCCGTGTTTTCGCGGACGGCAGGCGGGTTCGCGGCGCTTGCGTTTGACGGGCGCAGGTGGGAGCGGGTGTATGTGTACCGCATGTTTCCGCTGTCGGATCCGGAGCGGTTTCTCTCCATCCGCGAGGCGGATGAAAAGGCGAAGGAGATCGGCATCGTTGAGAATCTCGCCGATTTTCCGAAGGAACAGGCGGATATCCTGCACGAACAGCTGAATCTGCGGTATTTTACGCCGGTGATCGAAAAGATTCTGGACGTGAAGGATGAGTACGGGCACGCGTATTTTCACGTGCAGACGAATTTCGGCGTATGCCGCTTCACGACACGCATGGGCGGCGATGCGGTGACGTCCCTCAGCGACCGGCGCGTGATGTTTACGGATCTGGACGGAAATCGGTATGAGATTCCGGATATCTATAAGCTCACGGCGGCTGAAAGAAAAAAATTGGATTTGTTTATATAATGAGGAAATTAGAAAATGAAATTATTATATGATTTGCCGCCTCAGCAGAAGTCGCTGCTAAACCTTGCGCCGGGCGAGGCGGTCGAGTATGCGGTGCCTCTGGATCTGACGTACGACAGCGAAGCACACTTGACCGGCGGAACTTATGCCGGGAAGGGTGATTCGTGGATCGTGGTGTCGGAACAGCGGCTCTGGATTCTGGAAAAGTGTGAAGTAAAGAAGGAAATCCTTCTATCTGACTGCGCCGAGATCCGATGTGAACCGCAGATTTACAGCGGGATTCTGACGGTAACTTACAGACAGAAGAATGAAAGAGCGCATGCGGCAGAAATCGAGCCAAACAGTCCGGGATGGCCTGAAAGCGAAACGGTCGAACCGGATTTTACAGCGGATCCTAGTTCGAAAGCAGCCGGGCCGGAAAGCGTTTCAGGAAGTTCGACAGAGCGTAATTCTGAGAGCAAACCTGGAGAAAAAGCGGAAACCGATCCGGCAGAAAATAAAAAGGAGTGCCTTGCCCGCTTCTCCATGCGCGAGATGGTTCGCGTCTCTTATGTGGCGCGCGGCGCAAATCTCTACGCGCAGGGCGAACACGGGAAGGTTGTCAGTCAGGAGAACGAGACTTACTGTGAAAAGTGCGGGCGGGCGCTTCCGGGCACCAGCGTCTGCCCCTACTGCAGCGGGAAGACCGTGATGTTTCGAAAGTTCTGGAATCTCTGTGATGGTTACCAGTTTAAGCTGATGCTCATCTCATGCCTGACGGTGATCGTGTCTGTCATCAATGTTCTCATGCCGGTGGTGCAGCAACGTTTTATCGACCGCGCCCTCACCGACGGCAGCGGAACGCTGACGGACGTGCTGATTTTTGCCGGGACTCTTTTTGGCATGCTGGCTCTGGCGATCCTGGTGGAATCGCTGCGCTACTGGTTCTGCGTGACGATGGGTGCGGACCTGAGCATGACTCTGCGGCAGAAGCTGTATTACAAAATTCAGACGCTTTCGCTCTCGTTTATCAACGTGCGAAAGCCGGGAGAGCTGATGAATCGGGTGACCGGCGATACGACCCAGATCCGGCAGTTCATGATCGATGTGTTCGGCGATATGGTGGGCACACTGGCCACGATGGCAGCTTCGCTGGTGATGATGTTTGTGCTGGACGTGAAGATGACGCTGCTCTCACTGGCCATGGTGCTGGCAGTGGTTCTGATCACCCGGATTTTCTGGCATCACATTCACTCTATTTTTCACCGCCAGTGGCTGAAGAACGATACCATGCGCAACGGACTCTCGGACATTATTTCCGGCATCCGCATTGTGAAAGCCTTTGGAAAAGAGAAGGAGGAGTCGGAGCGGTTCCGGAAGCTCGCGGATGATTTCGCAGCCGTCAATAAGAAAAACGAGACCTTCTGGGCCGTCTTTTTCCCGCTGCTCACATTTTTGCTCGGCTTTGGTACCTACATTGCGATTTATTTCGGAGGTATCTCCATTCTGCAGGGGGATATGACCACCGGGCAGCTGGTGCAGTTTATCACCTACACGGGCTATCTCTACGGCCCGCTTTCCTGGATGACGCACCTTCCCAGAGAGGTCATGCAGATGCTGACCAGCACCAACCGCATTTACGATGTGCTGGACCAGCCGTCTGCCATCCGGGACAGTGAAAGGGCAAAAAATTTTCCGATTCAGGGCGATGTGGCCTTTCAAGATGTGACCTTCGGCTACCATTCCTATGAACCGGTGCTGAACCATATTTCCTTCGAGGCGAAGCGGGGAGAGATGATCGGTCTGGTGGGGGCCTCCGGCACGGGAAAATCGACCGTCATCAATCTCCTGATGCGTCTCTATGACGCAGATGACGGCAGCATTACCATCGACGGGACAGATATCCGCGACATTGCCGGCGACTGTCTTCACGGGCAGATCGGCGTGGTGCTGCAGGAGAATTTCCTGTTTTCCGGCAGCATCTTAAGTAACATTCGGTTTGCAAAGCCGGATGCCACCATGCAGGAGGTTATCCGCGCGGCGAAGGCAGCCAACGCCCATGATTTCATATGCAGGACACCGGACGGTTACGACACGTATGTCGGCGAGAGCGGTTACAGCCTGTCCGGCGGTGAGCGCCAGCGCATCGCCATCGCCAGGGCCATCCTGAATGATCCGAAACTGCTGATTCTGGATGAGGCGACGGCCTCACTGGACACGGAGAGCGAGTACATGATTCAGCAGGCCATGGAGCGGCTGACGGACGGACGCACGACCATCGCCATTGCCCACCGGCTCTCCACCCTCAGAAATGCCACCAGGCTTGTGGTACTGGACGATCACCGGGTGGCGGAATGTGGCACACACGAAGAACTCATGGAAAAACAGGGGATCTATTATAAGCTTGTCATGGCACAGCTCGCTATGGCGGGAGGAGAAACGATTGATCCGCAGATATTTGACACACAAAGCATGACGATGTAACCGGTTTTGCCCCGTTTTGGCTCAAAACTTAAGCGGAATCCGGATGTTTTCAGAATTCTGTGGTATTCTGACTTTTGTCCCCAACCTCACTATATATAGTAGCAGAAAATCAGCACCGGATACCAAATGTTGTGTCTGATGCTGATTTTTATTTACGGAAACAGCGCGAAATGTCGAGTATAATTGTGAATTATTTGTAAAATTTAAGAAATTCGCGGAAATTTGTCGGAGTTTGCGGTTGACAAGGAAGGCCTCAGGCCGTATAATCTGTAACGGTTCGTAACAATTTTGTAATAAAAGTGACTATTCGCAGCCACTTATTCAGAAGATAAGATGAACCGTCGAACTTGTTCGTAAGGGACATCTTATCTTCTGAATAAGCGACTGGAACAGTCGCCGTCCCCAACTCGCAGAAACTTCGTGAAATTTATCATTTCAATGGAATTCACAGTCGAAGTTTCTGCGAGCTGGGGATGGGGCTGTGAATAATCACATGTAGAAGAAGCAGAAGTAATAATTACGGAAATACATCCGGGGTATTTATTTAATGGATGATGAAATCATCGGATGCAACAGTAATAAATCCGGAAATATATAGCAGATTTGACACATACAGTTCTGACATCTATCGAAAGGAGTTTCAAATTGAAGAAAAAGTACGCTGGTTTTCTTTCAACATTTGCCCTGGCAGCAGGCCTTCTGGCGCTGTCCGTATCGGCGGAGGGGCTGGACACACAGATTCCCGGGGCCGGCATGGCCGTCGTGCTGAATCAGTATTACGCGGAAACGGACGACCCCCAGGCGGAGATCGCAGCCATGCTGGAACAGGTTTCCGACATGGAAACAGTCTCTGAGACGGAGGAGGATGAAACAACTTCGGAGGAAGAAAGCACCGAGGCGGAAGAAACGGAGGAGGAGACCGATCCTCTGATGGCGTACTATGACACCATTGTCATCTCACAGGTGACGGATGATTCTTACGTGAATGTCCGCACGGAGCCGAATACGGATTCCGAGATTATCGGCAAGCTGTACGACAACTGTGCGGCGACCATTGTGAGCGAGGAAGACGGCTGGTATAAGATTCAGTCCGGAACGGTGGAAGGTTATGTGAAGGCTTCCTACTTTGTCACCGGGGATGAGGCCAGGGAACTGGCTCTGGAGCTGGGCGAGGTTGTGGCGACCGTTACCGCCAATATCTTAAATGTTCGCGCCGATCAGGGCACGGATGAAACCTGGCTGACGATTCTGGAGTATGGCACCGAAGTGGAGGTGCTGGAATACGGCGATAACTGGGTAAAAGTGGCGGTGGACGATGACCTGGTGGGCTGGGTATCCGCGGATTATGTGGATATCCGGGTAGACTTTGACACAGCCATCTCTCTGGAAGAGGAGGAGCAGCTGCTTGCGGAAGAGGCTGCGCGTCTGCAGGCTTATGAAGATGCCATGGCGAAGCTGGCACAGCAGACGGAGGAAACCACTACGGAGGAGCAGACCACCACGGCGGAGGAGACGACCACAACGGCTGCCGAGACCACGACAACCACCGCATCAAATTCCGACGGCGTAACATTCACGACCACGAGCGATACGATCTATGCTACCGCGAATGTTTACATACGTTCCGGCTACAGCACCAGTACCTCGAAGATCGCGAAGGTTACAAGCGGCACAGCCTTAAAGCGCACCGGTATCGGTTCGAACGGCTGGGATCGGGTATACTATAACGGCACGACCTGTTATGTGTACGCAAAGTACTTCACAACGGAAGCGCCGACCACCACCACGACACAGACGACTACCGAGGCGGAGGAGACCACCACAACCACAACCACCACGACAAGCTCGGATCTGGACGATCTTCGGGCGGCTGTGGTAGCCTACGCATTACAGTTTGTCGGTAACCCATATGTCTACGGCGGCACCAGCCTGACGAACGGCACGGACTGCTCCGGTTTCACCATGAGCGTTTACGCACACTTTGGCATCACCATCTGCCACAGTTCCAAAGGGCAGGTGAACTACGGTATCGCGGTGAACGTATCGGAGAGTGATCTCCTTCCGGGCGACCTGCTCTTCTACTCGAACGACGGCTCCACCATCGGACATGTGGCACTCTACATAGGCAACGGACAGGTGGTACATGCCAGCACCGCAAAGACGGGCATCAAGATTTCTACCTGGAACTACCGCACACCGGTGGCGGCGAGAAGGCTGATCTACTGATAAGAAAGATATGATCTGACAGGGGTTAACATCAACAGGCCATGAAGCGAATTTGGAGTCGTTTCATGGCCTGTTTTTTCGATCCTTCTATTTTGATCATCCGCACTGAAAAATGAAATTCCCTTATCTGTGACAGGAAGACACCACGAATTTATCCGTGCATAGTCAACGCGAAGCGTTTGCTACAGTGCTCCCGCAGACCTTAGGTCATCATATGAAAAGTCCACCGAAACTGTAAGGAAATACGGTTTCGATGGACTTTTCAGAAGTCATGATTCTCTGTTTTCTATCATCCAAAGGTTGTCCCAGATGTCAAAAGCAGTTTACGGATCGCAGTAAAGTTGTTCTTCACGGACATTGAGATTATTGTGGGGGAAGATTTATACTTCCCGCCTTGTAAACCCGTCGTACCCCGTAAGCAGGAACACTACCATATATACCACGATCGTGCACAGCGCAAAGCCGATCGTGTGGTTCGCGAACATCGATGTACCCTGCAGGAGGGAGGAGAGGTCTGTGTTTGCAAAGAGCAGATATCTTCCGAAGTCCAGATTAAAGAGGGCGAAGAGGGAAGTGATCGTGCTGCCGCAAAGCTGCACTGCGATGCTTAAGCCGATGGCCAGCGAGGAACTCCTTGCAAGGGCCGAGATCGCAAATGCCAGCGTAATATTCGGGATGCAGCCTGCGAAGTTCAGTGCGTATTCCTTTAAAATGTACAGAAACGCGGTCATCGTGTGGAGTTCACCGTCCGCCACATACAGATACTGTGTGGATGCTCCCGACAGGCCGAACATGAGCGTAGCCACAAGGACGGAGCCGAGGAAGGAAACGATCGTCAGAAAAACAGAGAGCAACAGGATCGTGAGATATTTGCTCCAGAACAGCTTTCTGCGGCTCACCGGATTGATCAGGTAGAACTTGATGGTTCCCATGGAAAATTCTTTCGCGATGATCCCGCCCGCGAAGATGATCATGAGGATGGACACAAGGCTCACCAGCGAGATGGAGGTGTCGAGGCTGGAGAAATAATCTCCGTCTACCATGTACATTTCGGAATCATAGTCATAATAGATGGCCTGTTCGATCTGATTATCCAGCCGGTACTTTGAAATCAGGTACATAGATTGGGTCTGATCGTAGGTCTCCTGATCCACCGAGATGCCTTCTGCAATCTGCTCATCGTAGGAATCCAGCTCGATTTTTGCGCTTGAATAATCCCAGAGCACCTCGTAATCCCAGGCGTCAAAGTCCGGTTCCGTGTCCTGTGCGTAGTAGTAGTCCGCTATCATGTGCCATGTGCTGGTGTTGTCCGGGTCTATGACATCGTAATAATCGGCCAGTGTCTGGTAGTAGAGTTTCCAGTCATCGTCAAGGATGGCCTGGCAGGCCTGTTCGTACCATGTGGTGTAAGATGCGGTCATGGAGGCATCTTCGCCGTAGGTCGCTTCATAGTAGAAGTTCCAGAAGGTATCGTATATGGCATCGGATCTCCAGGTGTAATTGTAACCGTAATAATCTGCTGCCGGGATTTCATTATCCGCGCAGAATTCGATCTCTTTTTTCTGAACCTCGTAGCTTTCCTCGTCCCACCAGCCCTCGGCGTAGTCTTCCTCCAGCTCTTTCAGCTCGCTTTCATAAAAGGAAGCAAGGTCTTCTGCTTCGTCGACCACTGCATACGCATAGTCGTAGGAGTAATAGACGTCCGAACTCAGATAATCTGCCAGCTTTACCAGAGCGCCGACACCGATGACAGAGAGCGCCAGAAGCACAAGCAGTACCCAGGTGCTGGCCTTGCAGAAGAGCTTGATAAATTCGTTTTTGATGAGTTTAATCATAATTTTTAACCCCATTCCGAAACGTTTGTGAAAGACTTTTTGATTGCGTATCGCCTGGCCTTCCCCGTTTCGATAAATTTTAAATTGTCAAAACATCCGTTTTTCTGATAAACAGAAGTCATTTTTCCTTATGTCGGAATGTTTCGTATCCGATTTATGACAAACAGAAATTATTTTTTCCTTATGTCGGAACGTTTTGTATCCGATTATATGGCAAACAGAAGTCATTTTTCCTTATGCCAAAATGTTTCGTATCCGTTTATCTGACAAACAGAAGTTATTTTTTCCTTAAGTCAGAACGCTTTGTATCCATTTTTCTGACAGAATAAAGTCAATTCCTTACTGAATCTGCGCATCCCCGGCCGTCAGATCGATAAACGCGTCCTCCAGGTGCGGCTCTGCCTTCTGTGAGACGCTGTAGAGCGTGATGCCGTTGGAAAGCAGCAGCGCGTTGACCGCCGCCAGCGTTTCCTTTTCGTGTTCTTTATCAAAGGCAACGGAGAAGGATGTGGGCGACAAAGTGGTTCCACGGCACGTTTCCATGAACTTCGCGTCTGCCTGCAGAACCGCCGCAGCTCGGTTCGCGTCGTCCACTTCATAGATATATTCGCGGGTACCGCCGGAGTAAGCCTCCATCAGATCACTGATGCTCTGCACCGTGCGAACCACGCCGTCAGTGATGATGCCCACCCGGTCGCACATGAGCTCCATCTCGCTCATCATGTGGCTGGAGACAAACACGCAGATCCCCTGCTCGTGGGCCAGCATTTTCATCAGGTCGCGGAGCTGTTTGATGCCCGCCGCGTCCAGGCCGTTGGTGGGCTCGTCTAAAATCAGCACCTTCGGGTTGTGCAAAAGTGCCTGGGCGATGCCAAGGCGCTGCCGCATGCCGAGAGAGTAGCGCTTCACCTTTTCATCCACCCGGTTTGCCAGCCCCACCAGCTCTGCTACCTCCCGGATGCGCTCCTCCGTGACGCCGTCCCGCATGCGAGCGTACTGGCGCAGGTTCTGCATGCCGGTCATGTAGGGGTACATCTCCGGGTTCTCCACAATGGCGCCGATGTTCGCGATGGCCGCCTGAAACTCGGTCCGCAGGCTGTGCCCGCAAATAAAAATCTCTCCGTCTTCCATGAGCAGCAGGCCGGTCATCAGCTTGATGGCCGTAGTCTTGCCCGCACCGTTCGGTCCCAGGAAGCCGAACACCTCTCCGGTGTACGCCTCCAGAGATACGTCTTTTAAAATATGGCGCTTGCCCAGGTGCTTGTTCACATGCTGTATCGAAATCGCAGTTTCCATATTGTATTCCTTTCTACCAATATAAATCGATACTGGAGTAGCTCCCGCCGTCGATGTTGGAAATCTTCCACTCGCCGTCCACCTTGTATAGTTCTACATACCAGGTTGCGGTCAAGCTTTCATTCCGCGTGATCGTTTCGGAAGATTCGAGAACAGAGATGCTTACCTCCGGGTCAATAAAGCTAAAACCTGCCGGACCGAATACACCGATGTCTGCCATCACATAATCGTCCTCGCCGTATGTGTCGTCATAATTGAAACTGGCGGAAGGGATCTCGATCACGTAATTGTAAGTAAGTTCGACCGTCACATAGGCGCTGCCCGGCCCGTTCTTTTTGACGGAAAAACTCGTGTACTCAAAATCCGCGTCCGTGATAATACTTCCTTCGGCCTGAATTTCCACCCAGGTCTTACTGTCCTGGTAGTTCGTGTACAGCTTGTTCTTCGTGTACACGTAGCTGCCCTGTGAGCCGGACTTATCACAGAAATACGTTTCCAGGATCGTCTGAATTTTTGCCAGGGTATCGTCAAACTTCGTCTCATCGAAGGAATCCGCGTCCGTGTTCAGCGCGTCCATCTCCGAGATATACCCCTTCACGACATTTGCAATGTCGTCCTTCTGCGCGGAAAAGGTCGCGTAATCGATCACCAGGTAGACCACCAGAATTACCAGGATGATGCCTCCCAGAATCAGACCGCGGTTCGCGCGTTTGAGAAACTTCTTCATGAAATACTCCTCATTCTGTGAGCGTGTGCTGTGTGACAATGAAAATACGCAGAAAATGCTCAGGGTGCCTGCGCCTTTCCTTGCGAATTCTTTTGTCACAAAACAGGCTGCGACGCTCCGGCACAGCCTGCCGTGTGAAAAACATCTCATAAAAAAATGAAATCGCTCCACACAGGGTTATATTAGAACTGTACTACGGATGATAGCACGGTTAAGCATAAGTGTCAAGAGAGATTTCATATATAAAAATGAACTTGTGAAAAATGGGAGACGGGGTTATAATGTGCCGAAAGAAATTTTTCAGTCCAATTTATGGGCAAAGAATAACCGGAGATGAACCGATTTTATTCATCCGGCAAACGAAAGGAGGACATGCGATGGGGTTGTATTTAAATCCCGGGTATGACGGGTTCGAAGAAATTCGGAGAGATATTTATGTCGATAAAACAGGCCTGATCGCTTTTATGAATAGCCTGATCGGCAAACCTAAGCCGCTTGTCTGCTTTAGCCGTCCCAGACGCTTTGGAAAGACTTTCGCAGCGGATATGCTGTGTGCTTATTATGATAAAACCTGTGACTCTCGATTTTTATTTGAAGATCTGAAAGTTGCCGCTTCAGATGATTTTGACACTTATATAAATAAGTTTAATGTTATTTCTTTCGACATGACCGGCTTTATCTCGGATTCCAGAGATCGGGGAACGAATGTCCTTGAAGAAATGCAGGGAGCATTGCTAAAGGAAGTGCGGGAGGAGTTTCCGGGATGCGTGGACGAAAAAGAAAAAAGCCTGGGGAAAGCCCTCTATGATGTTGTGTCAGCCAGAAATTCAAAATTTGTATTTGTAATCGATGAATGGGATGCCCTGTTTCGGGAATTTAAACGAGACCGACAGCTGCAGGAAGATTATATTCTGTTCCTGAGGGGGCTCTTCAAGAATAAGGATCGAACAAAGAAGATTATTGCAGCAGCATATATGACAGGAATTCTTCCTGTAAAAAAATACGGAACCGAGTCCGCTCTCTCAGATTTTAAGGAATATACGATGACGGCTCCGGAGCTTTTGGAAGAATATGTTGGTTTCACGGAAGATGAGGTTAAAAAACTTTGTCAGACTTACGATGCAGATTTTGATGAGATGAATACCTGGTATGACGGATATTCCTTTAAAAATGTCAGGCACGTGTATAATCCGAATTCTGTCATGGAGGCGTTACACAATAAAAATATTCGAAATTACTGGAGCCAGACAGGAACTTTTGAAAGCCTGAAAGAGTATATCGGCATGAATTATGATGGACTGAAGGATGCCATCGTAAAAATGCTTGGTGGAGAACCGGTGCGGATGAAAATCAGCACTTTTCAAAATGATATCACTTCATTTAAAACAGCAGACGATGTTCTGACACTGCTGATTCATTTTGGTTATCTGGCCTATAACCAGGAAAACAGGACAGTCAGCATACCGAATCTGGAGGTGGCTGAGGTATTTGAGGATGCAGTGAACGGAAATTACTGGGGACCGGTGGGCGAGGCTATCGCGGATTCGGAAGATTTGCTGGATGCAACGATCAGTCAGAATGAAGAAGCTGTAGCGGATGCTCTGGAAAAGATTCATTCCTCCGTCACATCAGTACTGGAGTACAACAATGAAGCCTCTTTAAGCTGTGCAATTACAATTGCCTACTATACTGCGAAGAGATTTTACAGTATTGTGCGCGAACTGCCAGCGGGGCGGGGATTCGCGGATCTGGCGTTTATGCCGCGAAAAGACGTGGATAAGCCTGCGATGATCGTCGAATTAAAGTATGATAAAAGCGCGGACACTGCTATTCGGCAGATTCATGAAAATCGTTATGACGGTGAGATGAAGGATTATTTTGGACACTTGCTGCTGGTGGGAATTAATTACAGGAAAGAGGCAACGGGAAAAGACGCAAAAAAGCATAATTGTGTCATTGAATGGGCGTGAAAAGCGGGCAGAGTAATTCCTGTATGCTTCCCTCGCCGAGGTGCATTCGGAGTAAAACGAAATAATTCGAAAGTCACGCTGACAGATGTAACCTTTATGCAGTCCCTTGTTCATAGAAAATGTCAGAGAACAGTTCCGGAACTATATCTGTTCTCTGACAGAAAATTATCGAGAAAAACCAGTTTTATGGTCTGGTATATCAATATCTTGTATTTTAAGTATCACGATTAAGGAATCGGCATTGCACATCCAAAGCTAAAGAATCAACATAGCATCTCCAAAGCTAAAGAATCGGTATTTCTGTTCGACTGCCACCTGATACGCATGCAAAACATTTTCTCTCCCTGCAAGAGCTGACACCAGCATAATCAGGGTAGATTCCGGCAGATGAAAATTCGTAATCAGGCAGTCAAGAACTTTAAACCGATAGCCCGGATAGATAAATATATTCGTCCATCCAGAACATTCATGCAGCAATCCATTCGCATCTGCTGCGGATTCTACCGTACGGCAGCTTGTTGTTCCAACGCAGATGACACGTCCTCCGGACTGCTTCGCGCGATTGATCTTTTCTGCAGCCTCACTGTTGATGCTGTAGTATTCCGAATGCATGTTGTGTTCCTCAATTTTTTCGACTTTTACCGGACGAAAAGTACCGAGTCCAACATGTAGAGTCACTTCCGCGATATCAATTTGCATACCTCGAATTTCTTGCAACAGTTCTTCTGTGAAATGAAGACCGGCAGTCGGCGCAGCGGCACTGCCATCATGTTTTGCATAGACCGTCTGATAACGGTTTTTGTCTTCAAGCTTTTGTGTAATGTATGGAGGCAGAGGCATTTGACCGAGCTCATCGAGGATTTCCTCAAAAATTCCGTCATAGTGAAATTCGATCGTTCGATTACCTTCGGCATCCACTGAGATACAGGAGGCTGTAAGTCTGCCGTCGCCAAAGATGAGTTCCGTTCCAGGCTTTACCTTTTTGCCTGGTTTTACCAGACATTCCCAAAAATCTCTACAATCAGGAAAAGCTTCCGAAGCCGCCTCAACTTTTTCTTTCGTTGGATCGAGGAGGGGTGAGACATCTCTGGCATCAGGATCAGAAGCTCTTTTCGCTGACTGCAAATTCGTTCGTTTTAAGAGTAACACCTCAATTTTTTCTTCTTTTCCGGGACGTGACCCGAAAAGTCTGGCCGGGATCACCTTTGTATTGTTGATCACCAGGCAATCACCGGGCTGAAGATAATCTGTGATATTGTGAAAAATATCATGTCGGATGTTGCCGGTCTTCCTGTCCAGAACCATAAGTCGGGATCCGTCTCTTTTTTCTGAGGGAGTCTGAGCAATTAACTCCTGTGGTAAATCATAATAAAAATCATGTAAGTCCATAACT
>JAJQBQ010000044.1:0-11571 GCA_021203205.1 Lachnospiraceae bacterium
GAGAAGCGGAGCGTGGCGGAGCAGAGCCGGAAGGCTGTGTGAAGAAGGCGAAGCTACTTTGGAAGAGACAAGGTAAAATCGAGAAGTTATCAAATTTAAGAAAAGTGTCTTGACAAGAGAGAGAAAAGAGTTTATAATCTTCGCGTGCAGTTTTGAAGGTATGTGATGCAGAAAGAATGCATCGCCGTATACATGCTTTATATAGCGACACATTCATGGCCCGGTGGCTCAGCTGGTTAGAGCGCCGCCCTGTCACGGCGGAGGTCGTGGGTTCGATCCCCATCCGGGTCGCTACGGAATCTTACACATGCTTTTTAGAAAGCGGTGTTGTGAGGTTACCTGAAAATTAAATATGGGATCTTAGCTCAGCTGGGAGAGCATCTGCCTTACAAGCAGAGGGTCACAGGTTCGAGCCCTGTAGGTCCCATTTATGGAAGGATTCCCGAGTGGCCAAAGGGGACAGACTGTAAATCTGCTGCGGAATGCTTCGGTGGTTCGAATCCACCTCCTTCCATTTTATCTGGTTAAATCAGATATTTTAACTGAATATCGCGGGGTGGAGCAATTGGAAGCTCGTCGGGCTCATAACCCGAAGGTTGCTGGTTCAAGTCCGGTCCCCGCAACTCAAGGGGACAGAAATACTGTCTCTTTTTTTGTGCACACAGGCCGCGTAAGGAGAATTTTAAGCTTGCGCCGAACGCGGCCCGGCGCGGCGAGCAGGGGGAAAATTCCCCCTGCTCGATTGTACATGTTATTTATTGCCAGTGCCTTAACGGGACAATTAAAAAATAAAAGAAAGGAAGTCGTAAACTATGTGGGCATATGAAAGCGTATTTTATCAGATTTATCCGCTGGGATTTTGCGGAGCACCGTTTTGGAATGACGGAAACCTGCAGCATCGAATTTTAAAAGTGAAGGATTGGATTCCCCACATGAAAAAACTGGGGATTACGGCTATTTATTTTTCGCCGATTTTTGAATCGGATTCACACGGTTACAATACCAGAGATTTTCAAAAACTGGACGTAAGACTGGGCACGAACGAGGACTTTGCCTGTGTGAGCAGGGCACTTCATGAAGCCGGCATTCGCGTCGTTTTGGACGGCGTGTTTAACCATGTCGGGCGGGGCTTCTGGGCATTTCAGGATGTATTGAAATACCGGGCGGGGTCGCTCTACAAAGACTGGTTTGTGCGCATCGACTTTGGCGGAAATTCGAATTACAATGACGGCCTGTGGTATGAAGGCTGGGAGGGAAATTACGATCTTGTGAAGCTGAATCTCCATAATCCGGAAGTTGTCAGCCACATTTTTGACAGTATTGCGAAGTGGATCGAATGGTTTGATATTGACGGACTGCGGCTGGATGTGGCCTACTGCCTGACTGAGGATTTCTGCCGGCAGCTGCGCAGCTTCACGCAGAGCAGGAAGGAAGATTTCTTCCTGGTGGGGGAAATGCTTCATGGGGATTATAACCGGCTGATGAATGATCAGATGCTGCACTCCGTAACCAATTATGAGTGTTATAAAGGGCTGTTTTCCAGCTTCAACAGCATGAATATGTTCGAGATTGTTCACTCGCTGTTGCGACAGTTCGGCCCGGAGCAGTGGACGCTGTATAAGAATAAGCATCTGTTCAACTTTGTGGACAACCATGATGTCTCCCGCATCGCGAGCATTTTAAACAGGCCGGAGCATTTACCGGTCATTTACGGGATGCTCTTTGGTATGCCGGGGATCCCGTGCGTGTATTACGGCAGTGAATGGGGTGCGAAAGCGAACAAAAATGAGGGAGACCCCGCTTTGCGTGCCTGTTTTGATGCACCGGAGGAAAATGCTCTGACCGGGTGGATCGCAAAGCTTGCGGCGGCAAAAAAAAGCAGCCAGGCTTTGAATTACGGTGTCTTCCGCTCTGTAGTTCTTACGAATAAACAGTGCATTTTTGAGCGAAAAACAGATTCGGAGCGGGTACTTGTGGCGATCAACGCAGATGACGCACCTTTTACAGCACATTTTGATGCGGGCTGCGGCATGGCGGTGGATCTGATCACGGGGGAGCCGCATGATTTTGGCGGCGGCAGTGAGCTTGCGCCGTACAGTGTGGCATACTGGAAGATGGAGAGATAGGTTGCAGAACCTGGCCTGGGAATTTTCTTAATATGGCTCATATACCGGAAAAACGGTCGGATATTATCCGACCGTTTTTTGGCAAATATAAGAGTACTATTCACAGCCTCTCATTAAGGCGATAGAATGAACCGTCGGAAGACAAATCGCGAAGAGATTTCTCTTCATTTCTAAAGTCGAGCCTCGACCATCTCTAAATCGTAGCCGATGAGTAAATTTGAGTATCTATCCTACCGGTTATCCACTTTTTCAGGATAAAGATCGTGCTGAGACAGCCGCTGCCAGGCAACTTCCTCCCAGCGCGTACCGGGCTTTCCGTAGTTGCAATACGGGTCGATGGATATGCCGCCGCGGGGTGTGAACTTGCCCCAGACTTCGATATACTTCGGCTCCATCAGCTGAATCAGGTCATTCATGATGATATTCATGCAGTCCTCGTGAAAATCGCCGTGGTTGCGGAAGCTGAAGAGGTAGAGCTTTAAAGATTTGCTCTCCACCATGCGTTCGTCCGGGACGTAGGAAATATATACGGTTGCGAAATCCGGCTGTCCGGTGATCGGGCACAGGCTGGTGAATTCCGGACAGTTAAATTTTACGAAATAGTCATGCTCCGGATGTTTATTCCGGAAGGTCTCCAGTACCTCAGGCGCGTAGTCGGAGGCATAAACCGTCTTTTTGCTGCCGAGGAGGGAGACTTCATTCCTTCTGTCGGATTCCTGTCGGCGGGAATCATCATCCGGGGAAAGGCTGTCGGATTCCTGCCGATGGAAATCATTATTCAGGGGAGTTTTGTCGGATTCCTGCCGGAGGGAATCATTATCCGGGGGAAGGCTGTCGGACCCGCGCTGACGGGAGTCATCATTCGAGGGAGAAGATGGGATATCGAGCAGGTCTTTGGAACCGGTCGCAGAAGAAGAATTGCAGTAGTTTAGAGCCGGATCCTCTACCCCGTTTGCCTCAAAGGCTTTTCGCCTGTCGATGCAGGTGGCGCAGGTGCCGCAGGGACGCTCCGTGCCGCTGTAACAGCTCCAGGTCAGTTCATAAGGCACACCCAGCGAAAGCCCGGTCTTAACGACATCGGCTTTATTGGAAGCTATGAATGGCGCGATCAGGGTGAGAGCTTTGCCGGAACCTTCATATATGGCGGAATTCATGGCATCTTTAAAGGCCTGGCTGCAATCCGGGTAGGCGTTTCCGGCGGCATCATCCGCATGGGCACCGTAGTAAACATACGAGCAGCCTTTTGAGAGCGCGACTGCGGCCGCAGTCGAGAGGAAAAGACCGTTGCGGAACGGCACATAGGTGCTGACCGGAGCACCGTTTTGCTTTTTTAATTGTTCGGCATAGGATTCCATCGGGATTTCTTCTGTAGAACCGTGCAGCAGAGAACTGTTGCTGAAGGAGAAAATATTCGTGAGATCCATTGTGATATGCTCGACTCCGTAGTATTGCGCCACGGCTTTTGCCGCCTGTACCTCCTTGTCATGCTTCTGACCGTAATAGACGGAAAGAGCGATGACATTTTTCTTTGAAAACTTATCCACTGCCAGCGCGAGGCAGGTGGTGGAATCCACTCCGCCGCTTGACAGGACGAGAGCTTTTTCGCCTGTTTTCCCCGAATCGGATTCGGATGTGAAAGACTCTTCTGTCGTTAAAACGGCTGTCTGATCTGTTTTTTTATTTTTGTTATTTTGTTCCATATGAATCCCCATTCCTGTTCTTAAAAATATGCTGACACCCGCACAGAATGATGTTGGGGGTCAGAAGTCATGACACCACAGATTGCTCCTGCGTCAACGCGAAAGCACATGAGTTATGCTTTGCGGAACTTAAGCTCTGCCTCCGGGTGTTACAGGGAGGTTTTTGCCGAAATCCCGGCAGCCTCCGCGATCAGCCCGGTAATAATCTCTATGGCATTTTGCCCCGGGGCCGCCGACATGGCGTCGATGTATTTTTTACGGTTTCGGTACAAATCCTCTGCTTCTCCGGCCAGCTTCTCCGGTGTAATATCCTCTTCCTGAAGTACCTTTGAGTAGCCGCTGGCCGCAAAGGAGTTGGCGTTCAGAATCTGGTCGCCGCGGCTGGCCTGGGCGGAGAGCGGAATGAGCAGGTTCGGTTTTTTTAAGGCAAGCAGTTCAAAGATCGCGTTTGCCCCGGCGCGGGAGATGACGACATCGGTCATGGCGAAGAGGTCTCTCAACTCATCGGAGATGTATTCAAACTGAACGTAACCCGGCGTTCCGTCGAAGGCCGGATCTGTCTTTCCCTTTCCGCAGAGGTGGCATACCTGAAAGCTTTTTAACAGGCGGGGGAGCGCTTCCCGGACGGCATTGTTCACGTGTACGGCGCCGAGACTGCCTCCCATCACAAGGAGAACGGGTTTTTCCGTGTGAAATCCGCAGAGGGCGCGGCCGGCAGCGGGATCTCCTTCGGCAAGTTCTTTTCGAATGGGCGAGCCGGAATAAACCGCTTTTTCCGCGGGCAGATGTTTCGCTGTCTCAGGAAAGCTGTGGCAGACCTTTCGGGCGGAAGGAATGCAGATTTTATTTGCGAGGCCCGGCGTCATGTCAGACTCGTGAATGATGGTGGGTACATGGTATTTTTTCGCGGCAAGGACGACCGGCACTGCGACAAAGCCGCCTTTCGAAAATAAAACATCCGGCTTGTATTTCCGGATCAGGCGCTTTGCCTCGCCGTAGCCTTTGATCACGCGGAACGGATCCGTGAGGTTTTTTACCGACAGATAGCGGCGAAACTTGCCCGTAGCGATGCCCGTGTACGGGACACCACAGTCGCCCATCAGCTGTTTTTCGATCCCGTCGTAGGAACCGATGTAGTGAATTTCAAAGCCCATTTCACGCAGCGTGGGCAGCAGGGCAATATTTGGTGTCACATGGCCGGCGGTACCACCGCCGGTGAGCAGTATTTTTTTCTTTCCCATTTTTATAAAACCTTTCCGCCAATAAATGACATGAGGGACAAAAGGTCAGGAATCAAATGTTCACATTCGAATTTCTGATTCCGGAGCCCGTAAATCATAAGGAAGCAGCCGCGTTTCGAAGAAAAACAGGCGAGCTGCGGATTTTTTTTGCTTTCCAAAGGCCGGCCGCAAGTCGTAATGCCATAACAGGTTATTCCCCGGTGAGTACAGCCTGAATTTTCTCCTTCGCCTCGGCAACAGAGTCCTCATCCAGAATATACACGGACAGCTTCGTGTTCGGCATGGAGTAAGTGTAGCGGTACTCGCTGGTGCCGGTCACGTAGTTCGAATCAATATTCCAGGAGGGCATGCCCTCGGAAATCTGCATCTGCACCAGCTGCCCGATCTCATCCTGGGTCATGTTGGTGTCGATGGAGCCTTCGAGGCTGTTCAAAATGCTCAGGTAATTCGTCAGCAACGTGGAGGACATGGCTTTTTCCGCCATCGCTTTTATGACCTTCATCTGGTTGATGCCGCGCTGAACGTCGCCCAGGGCAAACGCCTTGCGCTCCCTTGCGTAGTGCAGAGCGTGCAGACCGTCCAGGGTGAGCGTGCCGGCTTCGAAATAGTAGCCGTCATTCGAGGTGAAGGCAGTTTCATTATAAATCGTGATGCCGCCCAGCGCGTCGACAATGTCCTCGAAGCCTGAGAAGTTCACGCGGACGTAATAGTCGATCTCGATGTCGTAAAGGTTCTCCAGTGTTGCGATGGAGCTGTCCACGCCGTGAATGCCTGCATGGGTCAGCTTATCCATGTTGCCGGCAGACACATCGTCTGCGATCAGCTCCACGTAGGAATCGCGCGGGGTGGAGGTCAGCAGGACTTCCTTTGTAACCGGATTCACGGTGGCGATGATATTGACATCGCTGCGGCTCGTCTGCGTGATACTGCCGTATACATCAATACCGCTGATATAGACGTTGAAGGATTCCTTTGTCACGGAGACATTGGAAGAAGAAACGCTGATCTTCGTGCGGTTCGTGTAGGTGGCGATGATGCGCGTATCATCGGAGAAGGTCTCGTAGGTCTCCTCGATGGTGTCCACGTAGGCGGTGTTTAAGATCAGCGCCTGAACGCTTCCGCCGTAAAGTGCGGCGGCCATGTCACTGAGGTCGGCATAATATGTGACATCCGGTGCGCTGCCGAGCTCCGACTGAATTTCTTCGACCGCGTATGAGGTATTTGTTTTGTCGGCAGATTCCCAGGCCCCGAAGGTCTGGCCGCTCAGATCGGAAATTGTCTCATAGTCGCTCGTTTCCAGCACATAGACGGAAATGTCGGCTGTCTTGTATTCATTGCCGGTGATGGCGGAAAACAGGCCAAGGGTTCGTAAGATATATATGGAGCCCACCAGCATAACCATGCTTAACAATACGGAAAAAATTTTACCGAAGAGCCGGTAATGCTTCGTGTATTGTGTGATAAAATTGTATACGACAAATAAAACCAGAACGGCGGCGATTCCGCCGTAGATGGAGAGTGTCAGCATGTTCAGAAGATAAAGAGAGACCAAAAACACTGCGGTCAGCAAAGCCTCGATGCCGACGATCACAAGGCCGATCTTTTTACTTTTTTCCCGTTTTCGCTTTCTCTCCGCCTGCAGCTTTTTCTGTCTGCGCGCCTCTTTTGCCTTTTGTGAAGACAGCCGGTCTGTCGACGATGTGCGATTGCGGGAGGCGCTGTTGCGTTCCCGATTGCGATCCGCGTCCCCTCCGCGAACCTGCGAGTTTTTTGAAGACATGTTTTCCTCCTCAGGAATCTGATGACACCAGGGTCAAAAGCACAGGAATCGGATGCTCGCATCCGAATTCATGTGTTTGGGATCCTCAAAACATGAGAATGCAGCCATTTTTGCCCCATTTTGGGGCAAAAATGAGCGGAATTCGAATGTTTTCAGGATTGCGGAAGTGCGAAGCACGGAGCAATCCGTGGTTTCATGTCTTTTGATCCCGGTATCATATGCTCTCACTTTTTAAAAATGGTACAAGATGTACATGATATAACCCCTGACGCGGAATTCGCCGCGTCCGCGTCATTATAAGCACAAGACGGTAAAAATACAAGATAAAATTTCGTGAAATAACAGGCAGCTTTTGCAGGGTTAATTCACGGAATGAGATTTTTCTTTCAGGACTCCTGTTCATTGTAAATATAGAATCACTCTGTGAATAGTAACTTTGCAGGAGGCAGCGGAATTGAGTTTGACAAAAGTCGGGAACTCTGCTACACTTACGCACTAACATCGTAAGATAGTCAGGGCCCAACCCCTGACACTACAGATTGCTCCGGAGCTAACGCGAGGCGTTCACTCCGATTTCCTTGTGTCATTATAATATGACACAAGGGGCAAAAGGTCATGAATCGAATGTTTTTAGGGTTTCGGGAGTGCATAAGTAAACGCTTTGCGCTGACTCGGCACGGAGAACTCCGTGTGTCATGACCTTTTGCTGCTCGAATCATAATATTGTAAAATTTCATGTGAAGATGTTAACGAAGATTTCGCAGTTATTTCACATGAAGGGTGTATAAAGTCTTATCAGGAGATATATTCGAAAAGCGGCTGCGTGAAAACGGAAAAATTTTATTTCCGGGGCTGCCGGGACAGGACTTAAGTGAAAGGAGTTTTCTTCCTGTATGAAGGGTGCAAACAGATATAAAAAAGAAGTGCGGACCTTATTGTCGCTTCTGATCGTGGTGATTCTGTGTCTTGCCTATCGCTATGTATGGATGCAGATGTACCGTCCGATCATTCCGGATCCGTTCTGGAATCGGGGAAACTGGCTGATGGTTGCGCTTTACGCAATTATGCTCTATATATTTACGAAAATATACGGTGCGAGAAAGATCGGCGACTGGGGTGTGCTGGAGATTATCTATTCCCAGATGCTTTCTATCTTTTTTGTCAATGTACTGACGTATCTGCAGCTCTGTCTGATCAACCGCTGGATGATTACGCCATGGCCCATGGTATATCTGACCTGCGTCGATTTCAGCCTGGTTGTGTTCTGGGCCTGCGGTGCGAAGGCGATTTACAAAAAGCTGTTTCCGCCGCGGGAGATTATCATGGTTTACGGAGACCATGATCCGGACGGGCTGTTTATCAAAATGAACAGCCGGAAGGACAAGTATCATATCTGTGAATTTGTAAACATCGGCCAGGGAATGGAAGTGGTGCAGCAGAAGATTCTGCGGTATGAGGCGGTGATTCTCTGTGATATCCCGGCCGAGATGCGCAATGATCTGGTGAAGTATTGTTTTGAGAAGAATATCAGGGCTTACGTGACGCCGAAGCTTTCGGATATTATTTTGCTCGGTGCGGATAACAGCAATATTTTCGATTCCCCGCTGTTGATTTGCAAAAACACGGAGCGGCGCACGGATTATCAGCTCGCGAAGCGGATATTTGACCTTGTTATCATTATTCCGGTGGGAATTCTGGTGTCCCCGATTATGCTGATTATTGCGATCCTGATTAAGTTGCAGGACGGCGGGCCGGTGTTTTACAGGCAGCCGCGGCTGACGCTGAACGGAAAGGTATTTCAGATTTACAAGTTCCGCAGCATGTGGGTGGAATCCGAAAAGGGCGGCGCCAGGCTGGCCCAGAAACATGATTCGCGCATCACGCCGGTAGGGCGCGTGATCCGGGCGATTCATTTTGACGAGCTGCCGCAGATCATCAATATTATTAAGGGGGAGATGTCGATCGTGGGGCCGCGCCCGGAGCGCCCGGAGATTGCGGAGGAATACCGGAAGAGTATTCCGGAGTTTGATTTTCGCTTAAAGGCGAAGGCAGGGCTGACGGGCTACGCGCAGGTGCACGGAAAATATAATACGTCCCCGTATGATAAGCTGAAGCTTGATTTATACTATATCGAACATCAGACGATGCTGATGGATATCGAGCTGGTGCTGATGACGATCAAGATCGTATTCATGAAGGAAAATACTGAAGGCGTGGACGAAGGTCAGACGACGGCCATGCAGGATGACAGGAGAAATCATTAAAGGATGACAGAGTGCCGGAGCGGGAAGAGATGAGGGTCGACCTGCGGGACATGTTTCATGCCAGACGGAGATGATTGGCGGGAGCGGGAAAAGATGCGAGGGTCGACCTGCGGGATATGTTCCAGGTCATACGGAGCTTCCCGGCGGGAGCGGGAAAAGATGCGAGGAGCGATCTGCGGGACATGTCTTAAGGTCAGACGAAGATGATTGGCGGGTGTGAGGAGGAATATGAGTGTGAAGGAGCCGGAGTTTCTGAGGAAGAAGAAAGCGAGCAATGAGACACCGATTGTAAGTGTCATCATGCCCGCGTTTCATTCGGAGCGGACGATCGACGCGGCAATTTTGTCCGTTCTCTGCCAGGATGTGGCGCTGGAGCTGCTCATCCTGGACAATTCGCCGGATGACGGAACGTACACGGCTGTGCTGTCGTATCTGGGGGATCCGCGGGTTATCTATCATCATAACCCGGTGAACGAGGGGGTAGCCGCATCCAGAAACATCGGTATCGGCATGGCGAAGGGCAGATACATTGCATTTCTCGACAGCGATGACTGGTGGGCACCGGGAAAACTGAAAAAACAGGTCTCGTGCCTGGAAGAAACCGGATTGGTGCTGTGTTCCACCGCGCGAGAGTTTGTGGAGCCGGACGGGACAAGAACCGGGCGCGTGGTGGGCGTGCCGGAGCGCATCACATACAGAAAACTCCTGCACACAAACTGTATCAATTGTTCTTCTGTGCTGGCAAAGCGTGAGGTAATCGCGGAGTTCGGCATGGAGCATGACGACGCGCATGAGGATTACATTCTGTGGCTGCATATTTTAAAGAAGTACAAAAAGGCCGCAGGAATCAACGAGCCGCTGCTCTTCTACCGGAAGAGCGCATCAGCGAAGACGGGAAATAAACTGAAATCGGCTCAGATGCATTATCGCTCGCTGCGTTACGCGGGGATCGGGCCGGTGCGGTCGGCGGTCTATTTTGTGAGCTACGCGGTGCACGGGGTGATCAAACACGGGGGACTGGGATGAGGTGACTGTAATAGTGCCTATTCACTTAAGGCCGACCGTGGATAGTAACAATTTGTGTCAAAAAGTGCTTGCAAAAACAGAAATTTATGATATGATACGTTCGTTGCGGGGATATAGCTCAGTTGGGAGAGCGCTTGCATGGCATGCAAGAGGCCGTGGGTTCGAGTCCCATTATCTCCATTCCATATTTGCGCACACACTCGAACCTTTCGGGTCTGTGCGCATTTCTGATTTCAGGGAGAGTGAGAATTATGTCTGCACAGAAGAAATACAATATAAAATTATCTTTTGTCATCCCGTGTTATAACGAGGAGGGAAATGTTCCTCTGATGTACGAGGCGATAGAAACCGCACTTGCGGGAAAGGGCTACCGTGACCGTGTGGAGCTTGTTTTTATCAACGATGGAAGTAAGGACGGCACCCGCGCGGCGCTGCGAAGGATTCATGCCGAAAAACAGGACAGGCTTCATATTAAGGTTGTGGATTTTTCCAGAAATTTCGGGAAGGAGGCGGCTCTTTACGCGGGACTGTCGAATGCGGTGGGCGAGTATGTCACGATCATAGATGCGGATTTGCAACAGCGGCCGGAGACAGCGCTTGAAATGGTGGATTTTTTGGATGAGCACCCGGAGTATGATTGTGTGGCTGCCTTTCAGCAGAAGCGCCACGAAGGAAAAGTCCTGACATTTTTCAAGGACTGCTTTTATAAGGTGATCAACCGCCTGACGGACATCACGTTTGTGCAGGGGGCGAGTGATTTTCGCACCATGCGCAGGTGCGTGGTGGATTCCATCCTTTCCATGAAGGAATATTTCCGCTTTTCCAAGGGGATTTTTTCCTGGGTGGGCTATGAGACATATTATATGCCTTATGAGGCTCAGGCCCGCGCGACCGGCACAACCAAGTGGAGTTTTAAGAAACTGTTTAAATATGCAATCAGCGGAATCGTGTCGTTTACCACGGCCCCGCTCAGGTTTGCGACGATATCCGGTGTTCTGGCAAGCTTTCTGGCACTGGTGTATCTGGTGATTGTGCTGATTCAGAAGCTTGCGTTCGGCATCGACATTCCGGGGTACGCGACACTGGTCGTCCTGATTCTGTTTATCGGCGGCATTCAGCTGCTGATGCTGGGAATTCTCGGCGAATATCTGTCTATGATCTATGTCGAGGGAAAACACCGGCCGATTTATGTGGCGCGGGAAGTGCTCGGATATGAGGAAGAGGGACAGGATGCGGACGGAGCGTATCTGCAGAGCAGACATGCGACAGAGGAAGAAAAAAACGGGAATCCTTAAAATTGTCTGATGCTGCGGAAGCATGGAACGTCGGCAAAGGAAGCAGAAAAAACCGGGAATTCTTAAAATCGTCTGATGCTGCGAAAGCATGGAACGTCGGCAAAGGAGACAGAAAAATCAGGAACCCTTAAAACAGCGG
>JAJQBQ010000044.1:11671-36912 GCA_021203205.1 Lachnospiraceae bacterium
AAGCATGGAACGTCGGCAAAGGAGACAGAAAAATCAGGAACCCTTAAAACAGCGGTTTGTCCGGATTCCTGATCTTCTGATTCGATGAGAAATGATTTTGAACTACGACAAAGAATGCCGCAATCGCGGCAGAGACCGGGCTTGCGGTATCCTGCATTGCGAGTCAGACTCAATGTTCGTCGATAGATAACTTATGCATGTTGCAACGCCTGTCGTGTGAAGCATAAATTGCACATGTTATTATCGCCGATTTCTTATGCCTCTGCCAGATACTGTTTTAATGCTCTGGAAAGCTGATCCGGGCAGGATGTGCCGCGGCCGCGGCAGTTAATTCCGTCGAGACGGTTGATAATCTCGTGGATGTCCATGCCTTCTACGAGGCGGGACACACCCTGAGTGTTTCCGTGACAGCCGCCGGTAAAATGTACATCGTGAACCGTATTATCCGGGGCTACTTCAAAGTTGATTTCCCTGGAACAGACATTGGATGGAATATATTTCATCGCGTGATACCTCCTTTGCGCCTGATTTTGCCACGGCAGTGGAAGAATGTCAAGCGCTTTTCGGCTTTCCGGAGGGTCGGAGACGGTGGAAGGGAGTTTTTTATGAAAAAGGGAATTCTTCTCGATATGGACGGCACGCTGTGGGATTCCGCCGTGCGGGTGGCAGAGTCCTGGAATATCGCGGTGGCTCGGATGGGTTATCCGCGGGAGCCGATTACAAAAGAGGATATGTATCATGTTATGGGAAAGACGATGGACCGTATCGCGGCAGAGCTGTTCCCGGATGTGCCGGAGGAACGGCTGCCGGAGCTGCTTAAGGCGTGCTGTGACGAGGAGAATGATTACCTGCGCATCTACGGCGGCGAGCTCTACCCGGAGGTGCCTGAGACGCTTAAGAGTCTGCGGGAAATGGGATATCATCTGTATATCGTGAGCAACTGCCAGGCCGGATACATTGAGGCGTTTCTCGACTATTATTCTCTGTGGGATTTGATTGAAGACCGGCAGTGCTACGGCGATAACGGCCTGCAGAAGGCGGAAAATATTCGGATTCTGGTCGAACGCTGCGGTCTGGATGACGCCGTTTATGTCGGCGACATCCAGGGGGATTTCGATTCCGCCTGTGAGGCGGGGATCGGGTTTATCCACGCGGCTTATGGCTTTGGTGTGATTGACCGGCCGGTGCCGGGGATCAGGGCATTTTCGGAATTGCCGGAGGCGGTCAGGAGAATTTTGTGACGGATAGGTTTTTGGGTTAGCTGCGGAGCAACCTGAAAACATTCGGATTCCGCTCAATTTTGACCTGCTTTGGGTCAAAAATGGCTGTATCCTCCTGTTTTGCGGGTTCCAAACACATGAATTCGGATGCGTCATGTGCTTTTGACCCTGGTGTCATCATATTCTGTCGGTGGGAAAACGGCATCTGATGCCATGAAATTTCGTCCGACGTGTTCAGAACTCAAGGTACTCTTCCAGCAGAGAAAAAGGCAGCGGCCCCAGTGTCAGAACCTGCTCATGAAATTCAGGCAGGCCCATGCCCGCCGCGGCGGCCTTTTCGGCCAGCTCCGTAAGTTCCAGATACCCCAGATAGTATTTGAGATAATTCCCTGGCTCTTCGACCATGGTATAGAAGATTTCCTCCGCGTAGGAAGCGCCGTCCAGACCGAAACCGTCCAGGTACGAGCAGACATCCGTGAGAAGCCAGCCTTCGTAGTTTACGCCGATATCAATGCGGCAGTACACGCCCAGCGTGAAGGACTGGTTGTGCTTTAACAGGGAGGTGAGATTTGCGGATAATCCCATGTAGTTGAAGGAGAGGATTTCCGCGTATGTGGCCCAGCCCTCCACGTAACCGTCCCAGGCGTACAGCTGTCTGACCGGGTGCGGGTCGGTCGAGTAAAAGTACGAAGTCTGGTACAGGTGCCCGGGGAAGCCTTCGTGGGCGAGCGTGGTAAAGAGTGCGTTGCCGCCGGAAAGCTTTGCGGAGTTTAAGTAAATGACGTTTGTCTGTCGGCTGTCGATCTGCGGAATCAGGTAGAAGGCGGGACTTAAGGTGTCCGCGAGGGCGGAATCCACGTATTTTACGGTGAAGCGGGTATCGGAAGCGGTAACAGCGCCGGTGGAAGAGCTTGTGGCTGAGGCCTCTGGCCGGGAAAGAGCGGAACCTGCCGCCTGGCTCAGCGACGGAAAATCTACGAGAACCGCCTCCGACAGGTGATTCAGGATTTCCTCCGGCGTGGCATCGGCGAAGAGTTCATCCAGAGACAGAACCGTTTCGGAGAGCTCCGAATCCGTCACGAGGAGCAGGTAAATCTGCTGAAGATCCTCCGCGATTGCCGCATCCGCCATCTCTATATACTCCTCCATCGTGCGGGCTGTGCCCAGCTGGCTCTGCGCCAGAGTTTCATACCAGGCGGCACCGCCCTCGTACCAGGAAAGCCCGCGCACATCGGCGTCTTCGGAGGCAAGCTCTTTTAAGGTGGTCGCGACAAGCCGGTAGGCCGGCAGGTAAGAATTTAAAATCAGCAGATCGTGGCGTTCCGTATAATCGGCGATCTCCGCCTCGGAGAGTGTCTCCACGTCGTCAGAAAATTGCGCGATTTTGTCGTCAAACACTTCGATCAGAAAGCAGTCCTCGGTCTGTTCCCAGATCGCCTGGCACTGGCTGATTACGCGCTCCGCCAGAACAGACGGCAGCGGGATGCCGGATTCGATGCGCGCCTTTTCCAATGTGAGGAGGGAGGAAAAATAATCCGGGAGCAGTTCGATGAGCGAAAGGTAATTTTCGATATCTTCCTTTGAATCAAACGAGTATTCCGCCAGAAGTACCGGAATCTGGGCCTGAACGCCGGTGGTCGGGGAAAAAACGCTGTCGTAAAGGTATGCGGAGGAATCCTCCGGAAGAGTTGCCGCCACGGCTTCCAGCAGACGGTAGCAGAGCTGCTGCTCTTTTGTCAGCAGATCATAGTCGTAGTCGGAAAGCTTTGCGAACAGCGCGCGCGTCGCCTGACAGGAATCCCACAGTTCCGTGAGAGTGGCGCTCCCCCAGGTGACCTCGCCCGCCTGGATCCCGTAATTTGCGGGATTTGAGACCTTGTAGTGGAGGGAAAGAGTGTTTTCGGACACTGCCACGGCGAAGACCGTGCCCAGGTATGTATCGAAACGCTCCTGTTCGGAGGGAGCGGCGGCGGAGATTTCCGAGCTGTCCGAAGTATCTTCGGAGGCAGGGTCGGCATCAGAGGAGGAAGAACCTTCGCCGGAGAGGCTGCCGTTTGTGGAAGGGTTACCGGAAGACAGCTGACTGGCATCAGAGAAACTGTCGGAAGAAGAGGGATCCGCACCGCGCAGGATGGCGAACGTGACGACGAACACCAGAACCAGCGTGGGCAGTGCGCCGTACAGAAGGAAAGTAAGGATGCGCTCTTTCCTGGAGTTCGGGTTAAAATATGGGAGTGAAGAGAGATGAAATTTCATGGAGGACTCCGGCTGCGGGGAAACAGACTGTAATTTATGGTTTTCCTGTTTTATATATGTGCAAATTTTCCGGAATATGCTTTTGAATTTGAAGAAGGAGATGCGTGAGCAAATTAAGAAAACAAAAAACAGAAAAGCTATAAAAAGTGGTTGAAATCAGCCCGGATTCGTGTTATTATATTGGATGTTCTGGATTGCTACGCAAATTCAGATTTTTAAGGAAGCACCCATGACAGGGACGGTAGCCTCCCCAGCCAAACCAACCGGCTTGCCGGAATACATAGGAAGGGAGGTGGCGCACATGACGATGTACGAAACCATTACGGTGGTCCTGGAAATTGCAGGATTACTTTTGGCAGCTGGCAATCTGCTCATTGCGTTTCTGACCTTTCTCGATAAGAGAAACAGTAAGAAGAAATAAAAAATGCCTATCCCGTCGGCCAACGGGATAGGCGATGTCCGTAAGGGCATTACATCTTAACCGGGAGGCATCCGTTCGGAGTGGGTGCTTTCCTTAATTCAGAATATATCACAATTTTCGAAAGCAGTCAACAACCAATTTTAAATTAACAGGCTAATTCTCGATTGCAAATTTAAATTCCACATCAGGGGGTGAATTTCAGATTGCAAACGTTTGCGATATTGTACGTTACTATCCCTTGACAAACGGGGCGAGATTGAATAAACTCTGGTAATTATAATTGTCTATTATTGCCATAGAAAATAAGAGAAGATTTGGAAATCACTTCGACAGGCTGAATTTTCAAATCCTCCGGAAAGAGGACATTATGTGTGAAAATTGCAAAAAGACTTACTACCTGACCACGGCCATTGCCTACACTTCGGGCAAGCCGCACATTGGAAACTGCTATGAAGCGGTTCTGGCGGACAGCATTGTCCGCTTCAAGCGGTTGGAGGGCTATGATGTGCGTTTCCAGACCGGCACCGACGAGCACGGCCAGAAGATCGAGCAGAAGGCCGAAGAGAAGGGCGTGACGCCGAAGGAGTTTGTGGATGATGTCTCCGGGCAGATCAAGGCCATGTGGGATCTGCTGAACATCTCCTATGACCGTTTTATCCGCACGACGGACGCGGATCACGAGCGCCAGGTTCAGAAGATTTTTAAGAAGCTCTATGACCAGGGCGATATTTATAAGGGTTATTACGAGGGTATGTACTGCACCCCCTGCGAGTCATTCTTCACGCCGTCCCAGCTGGTGGACGGAAAGTGCCCGGACTGCGGCAGACCCTGCCAGCCGGCGAAGGAGGAGGCGTACTTCTTAAAGCTCAGTAAGTACACGGACCGCCTCATCGAGCATATCAATACGCACCCGGAATTCATTCAGCCGGAGTCCCGGAAGAATGAGATGATGAACAACTTCCTCCTGCCGGGCCTGCAGGATCTGTGCGTGTCGCGCACATCCTTCAAATGGGGCGTGCCGGTGGATTTCGATGACAAGCATGTGGTATATGTGTGGGTGGACGCGCTGTCGAACTACATCACCGGGCTGGGCTATGATGTGGACGGCGACAACGGCCCTCTGTTTGAGAAGTACTGGCCGGCCGATCTGCACCTGATCGGCAAGGACATTTTGAGATTCCATACGATTTACTGGCCGATCATGCTGATGGCGCTGGATCTTCCGCTGCCGAAGCAGATTTTCGGGCATCCGTGGCTGCTGCGCGGCGCGGAACCGTGGCTGTCCCAGGCGGCGGACGACGGAAAGATGAGCAAGTCGAAAGGCAATGTCATTTATGCGGACGACCTTGCGAGCATCTTTGGCGTGGACGCGGTGCGGTATTATGTGCTGCACGAGATGCCGTTTGACAATGACGGCGTCATCACCTGGGATCTCATGACGGAGCGCACAAATTCCGACCTGGCGAACACGCTGGGAAATCTGGTGAAGCGCACCATTTCCATGACAAACAAGTATTTCGGCGGCGTGGTGGAGAACACCGGCGAGCTGGAGTTAAATCCGGCGAGACTGGCGGAGAGAGACGGCGCGATCACAACTGCCTGCGGTGAAAATCCGACAGAAGAGGCGGATGTCATTAACGGGAATCCGGCAGATGCGGCCGGGGCTGCGAAGGCAGAATCAGCTGATAATGGAGCAGCGAGTACGGGGGATTCCGTCACCGCAGAGATCACCTATCCGGACGAGGAACTGATTGATCTCACGATTTCCACACTGGATATCGTTCAGGCAGATATGGATGAGCTGCGTGTCGCGGACGCGCTCACGGACATTTTTGCGCTGTTCAAGCGCTGCAACAAGTACATCGACGAGACGGCACCCTGGGTGCTGGCGAAGGATCCGGAGAAGGAAGACCGTCTGAAGCAGGTTCTCTACAACCTGACGGGAAGCATTCGCGTGGGTGCGACGCTGCTGGCGCCGTTTATGCCTGAAACTTCGGAGAAAATTTTGCAGCAGCTGAACACCACGGCCATGACGCCGGATGAGATGAAAGAATGGCCGAACTACCCGTCCGGCAATAAAGTGACGGACAGCCCGGAGATTTTGTTCCAGAGGATGGATCCGAAAAAGGTGCAGGAGCAGGTAAAGGCTCTGCTGGCATAAGTTTTTGCTGCATGAACTAAAAGATGTCATCAGGACTCCGGAACTGCAAAGTACAGAGAAATCGCCGGTACGATCTGAAAATAATTTAAGCCGGATTTAGAACTGGCAATGTGGCAACAGTTTGCCGAATAATGAAAGATATTCTCCTGAAAAAGAAGCGGGAGAGACTGACAGGCAGGAGAAATTGTGAAAATTTTCGACACACACGCCCACTATGACGACGATAAATTTCTGGAGGATCGCCAGGAACTGCTCCTACGCCTCCACGAACAGGGCGTTTTACTGATTATGAATCTTGGTTCCACGGTGGAAGGGTGCAGACGCACGTTGGAGCTGGCGGAGGAGTATCCCTTCGTCTTCGGTGCTATCGGCATCCATCCGGAGAACATTTCCGAGATGAACGAGGAGGTATTCGCCTGGCTGGACGAGATGCTTGCCTTGAAGCGGCGCGAGCGGCCGGCGAAAATCCTCGCGGTCGGGGAGATCGGGCTGGATTACCACTGGTATCCGGAAGAAAAAGAGACACAGAAATACTGGCTGCGCCGGCAGATCGCCCTGGCGAAAAAGCACGGCCTGCCGGTGGCTATCCACGCGCGGGACGCGGCGGAGGATACGCTGCGCCTGTTAAAAGAGGAGCGTGCGGACGAGTGCGGCGGCGTACTTCATGCCTTTTCTGCGAGCGCCGAGATGGCGCAGGAATACGTGAAGATGGGGATGTACATCGGAGTGGGCGGAGTGATTACCTATAAAAACGGGAAAAAGCTGCGCCATGTAGTGGAGACGGTTCCGATGGACCGCATCGTTATTGAGACGGACAGCCCCTATATGGCTCCTGTGCCGGTGCGCGGCACGCGGAATAATTCCGGAAATCTGGTTTACGTGGTAGAGGAAATCGCAAAGATAAAAGAAATCTCTGCGAAGGAAGTGGCGGAGATCACATTTGAGAATGGGAAGAAACTGTATCGATTCACGGATGATCCGTGATTTGAAACAGGAAGGCTGCAGATTTATTGACCCGGAAGAATGGGCAGTTCCACAGCCGGATGAAGAAAACAGATATTTTTCAGTACGTTCCGTGAATACGGGGAGATGCCGTTTTCGGACAGGAAATGATGTGAGGGAGACAACTTCGCAGAGCAGACAGTTGTTTTGTAGTTATTATTCACGGTCTGCCTCCTGAAGTTCGCGAAGCGAACTTCGGCACGCGCAAAAACTTCATAGAAAACAAAGATTTCACGAAGTTTTGGACGAAGTTTTTGCGCGTGTGGGGAGGTGACTGTGCAACAGTAACGTTTTGTAACAGGATACAGGAGACAGGCGGATTATGGCGACCCTTGGCAACGCGCAGAATACAATTGCAGTTTTAAATAAGCACGGCTTCCCTGTCCGCAAGCAGTTTGGGCAGAATTTTCTGGTGGACGAGCATGTCTTAAATAAGATCATCCGGGAGTCCGGCGTGACAAAGGACGACTTCGTGCTGGAAATCGGCCCGGGCATCGGAACCATGACACAGTACCTGTGCGAGGCGGCGAAGGAAGTCGTGGCGGTGGAGATCGACCGCATGCTGATCCCGGTACTGGAGGATACGCTCGGCGCCTATGACAATGTGACAGTGATCAACGCGGACATTTTGAAAACGGATATCCGCGCTATTGCGGAGGAAAAGAACGGGGGACACCCCATCAAGGTGGTGGCAAACCTGCCCTACTATATTACCACACCGGTGATCATGCAGCTTCTGGAGGGCGGTGCGCCCATCGAGAGCATCACGGTGATGGTTCAAAAGGAAGTGGCGGAGCGCATGCAGACCGGGCCGGGGTCAAAAGACTACGGCGCGCTGTCGCTGGCCGTGCAGTATTACGCGAAGGCGGAGATCGTGGCCAATGTGCCGCCGAACTGCTTTATGCCGAGACCGAAGGTCGGTTCCGCTGTGATTCATCTGGAAAAGTATGAGGTACCGCCGGTTGCGGTGGCGGATGAAAAGAAGATGTTCCGCCTGATCCGGGCGGCGTTTAACCAGCGCAGAAAAACGCTGCCGAATGCCGTGACCGGTGATGCGGCGTTTACCTGCACGAAGGAGCAGGTAGCGGACGCGCTTCGGGCGATGGGGCTTTCCGAAATGGTGCGCGGGGAGGCGCTTTCGCTTTCACAGTTCGCCAAACTGTCGGAGCTGCTGCCGTAAACAGGCAGAGGGAAATTCATAAAAAATGGCACATTTGCATATACTGTAAAAGCATGATTCACATGGTCATCAGAACCTGAGCTGCGCGATCAGGTCAGGGCTGGCGACACCTGAAATCGGGAGAGCGGCAGCTCTATGGAGAATCAATTTCCGACAGCTGAAGCTGACTGGCAGATGATTTTACGGGAAAGGAATGTGCCATGAAAAGACAGAATAAAAAAAGAAAACGAAAAAGACGATGGGAGTGGGCAGCAGGCGCACTCCTTTTTCTTCTGGGGATTGCACTGTCGTTAATTTTTTTGTCAAATTTGCCGGGGGCAAGGGCACTGCTTGCGCAGAATGAGGCTGCCGGAATCCGGGGAAACGGTGATGAGGAAAACACGGTTGAGGAGGACGGCGGCGGGAGTCTGAGCAATACATCAGAAGGCCGGACAGAGGATGGAGATAACAGCGGAACCGGCGGCGAGGAAAAAGACGGCGGTTCCGACAGCCCGGAAACGGAAGAACTTGCCGGTGCACTTGCAGGCAGGGTCATTGTGATTGACCCCGGCCACGGAGGCATTGATCCGGGGAAAGTAGGGGTGCACGATGAGCTGGAGAAGGATATCAACCTTTCCATTGCCCGGAAGGTTGTCTCGCTTCTTGAGGAAACAGGGGCCACGGTGGTGTGCACGCGGACAGACGATGGAGGTCTCTACGCGGAGAGCGACAGCAACAAAAAGCTTGCCGATCTTAAGGCGCGCTGTGAGCTGATTGCGGAGACGGAGCCGGATATCGCGGTCAGCATCCACCAGAACAGTTATACGGATGCCTCGGTCAGCGGGGCACAGGTTTTTTATTATGAAGGCTCGGAGAATGGGGAGAAGCTTGCCTCGGCAATTCAAAATGCGCTGGTAGCTTTTGCGGATCCGGAAAACCGAAGGCAGGTAAAATCGGATAACAGCTATTATATCCTGCTGCACAGTGTATGCCCGACCGTCATCGTGGAGTGCGGCTTTTTGTCGAACGACGCGGAGGCGACGAAGCTGGGCACGGAAGAATATCAGATCCTGGTCGCGGAAGCGATCGTGCGTGGGATCGCGATGTATTTTGACTAACTGTTACTGTTTTGCAGCCTCTCACCAGGACGGTAAAATGAACCGTCGAGCTTGCTCGTGCGGGAACGGTGGCTGTGAATCAGTAACGACGAAACGGCAGAGAAATTTGTCTTCGAAAAAAGAAAGATTGATTTTCGCGCGAAACATGCTATACTACCCTTTAGATTTTGGAGGATGAGAAAAAAACATGGAGACGAAAATCATACGGGTGCCGGCCCGCTACGGGGCGGTTTCCGTGGTGGATGTACCGGAGGAAGAACTGGAGAGCCTGAAAGCAGAGCTGGCCGGGGCGGCTGATCTTTTGAGAGCCGGCGAGCTGGTGGCCTTCCCGACGGAGACCGTGTACGGCCTCGGCGGCGATGCGATGAACCCGCAGGCGGCGAAGAAAATCTACGCGGCGAAGAACCGTCCGTCGGACAATCCGCTGATTGCGCATATTTCAAACCGAAAAATGCTGGCTGATGTGGCGGAAGAAATTCCGGAGACAGCCGTGCGGCTGATGGACGCCTTCTGGCCGGGGCCTCTCACCCTGATTTTAAAGAAGAAGCCGGAGGTGCCGGACAGCACGACCGGCGGTCTTGACACCGTGGCAGTGCGGATGCCGGAACACCCGGTGGCGGCGGCGCTGATCGAGGCATTCGGCGGCTCTGTCGCCGCGCCGAGCGCGAACCTTTCCGGAAAGCCGAGCCCGACGGACGCGGAGTACGTGAAGGAGGATATGAACGGAAGGATTGCCGCCATCGTGGACGGCGGCAGCGTGAAGATCGGTCTGGAATCGACGATTGTGGATGTGACGGGTGAATGCCCGGTGATTTTGCGGCCCGGCTTTATCACGAAGGAGATGCTGGAGGAGACGGTCGGAGAGGTGCGTGTGGATCCGGCTGTATTGAGCCGGCCGGACGAGCATATTCGGCCGAAGGCGCCCGGCATGAAGTATCGGCACTATGCGCCGAAGGCACCGATTACCCTGTTTGAAGGAGAAACATCCGCCGTGGTGAGACGGATTCTGGATGAGACAGGCAGGGCGGAAGCCGAAGGCAGACGGGTCGGCATTATCGCGGTGGAGGAGACGGCGGAATTTTATCGTGGAAACGAAGAGACGGTCGTGAAGGTTTCGGCAGGATCCGCTCGTGGAAACGAAGAGACGGTCGTGAAGGTTTCGGCAGGATCCGCTCGGGAAGACGAAGAGACTGCCGTGAAGGTTTCGGCAGGGTCCGCTCGGGAAGACGAAGAGACTGCCGCGAAGGTTTCGGCAGGATCCAATCGGGAAGACGAGGAGACTGTCGATGAGGAGACCGCGGCAAAAAAGCTTCGTCTGGTCAAGACGGTCGGTTCGGAATCCTGCGAGGAGGAGATTGCTCACAATCTGTTCCGCATTTTGCGGGAATTCGACGATTCGGACGTGGATGTGATTTTCTCAGAGAGCTTTCCGGAGGATCACCTGGGCTTTGCCATTATGAACCGTTTGAAGAAAGCGGCCGGTTATCAGATCGTGCGGGTTTAACCTTCGGACGGAAAATACTTAAATACGCGTAAGACAGGTTATCATGGCAGCGTATGACCGGCATCCGGCGGGTGCCGCAGGCCATGCCGACAGAATGTTGCGCGCAGCAGGGGATTTGTTATGAAGTACAGAAAGATTATATTTGTGGACAAGTCGAACACATCCCGCAGTGTACTTGCGGAAGGCCTGTTCCGAAAGTATTGGGATTCGTCCAATTATCTTGCCATCCGTTCCAGAGGGATGGTGGTGCTCTTCCCGGAGCCGGCGAACCAGAAAATTGTGGAAATCGGGCGGCAGAAGCACGTATATCTGGAGCAGCACGAGGCGAAGCAGCTCACGGAGGAGGATTTTTCGGATTCTGCGCTGATTCTTGTCATGATGGAGCAGTATAAGAAAAAAATTTACGAGGAATACCCCTCGGCGGTGAATGTCTACACGATCAAGGAGTTTGTCGGCGAAAACGGTGATGTGGACGACCCGTACGGGCGCGACCTTCTGGGGTACGCCGAGTTTGCGACAGAGCTGGAGCGGCTGGTGATCCGGGTTGTGGAAAAACTGGAGCAGGAGCTGGTGTAATCCGGGTTGTGGAAAAGCTGGAGCAGGAGCCGGTGTAATCCGGGTTGTGGAAAAGCCGGAGCAGGAGCCGGTGTAATCCGGGTTGCGGAAAAACCGGAGTAAGAATTGAAGCGATCCGGATTTGGAGAAACCGGATCATGAACCGGTCAGGTTCGCAGTATGGTGTCAGATTCTGACACATGAACCAAACAGAAAGAATGGAGGAATATGAACCATGATAGCCATTGGAAGTGACCACGGCGGATTTGCGCTGAAACAGGAAGTGATGGCACATTTAAAGGAGCGCGGCGAGGAGTTTTGCGATCTGGGCTGCTACGAGGAGAAGTCCTGCGATTATCCGGTTTACGCGAAAGCCGTATGCGAGGCCATCTTAAGCGGGAAATGCGATAAGGGAATTCTGATCTGCGGAACGGGAATCGGCATTTCCATCACCGCGAACCGCTACCCGGGCATCCGTGCGGCTCTGTGCACAGACTGCTTCTGTGCGGAGGCCACAAGGCAGCACAACGACGCGAATATCCTTGCCATGGGCGGGCGTGTGGTGGGCCCGGGCCTGGCTTTGAAGATTGTGGATACATTTCTGGATACGCCGTTCTCCGGCGATGAGAGACATTCGCGCCGGATCGGGCTGATCGAGCACGAGTAAGATCGGCAGCATATCAGGGCGGATGTACAGAACAAGCCGCGAACCGGTTTTGACACCGGCGCGGTGGGGAGCAATCTGTGGTGTCATGACTTTTGCCCCAACATCAGATTGCAGACAAAATTTCATGGAACTTTATTTCATGAAATCGGAGAGTATTCTATAGTCGAAATCAGATGAAACATATGGAGGGACTTAAAAATGAGCACGAAAAGAACAGAATATATCTCGTGGGACGAGTATTTCATGGGCGTAGCATACCTGGCTGCGAAGCGCTCGAAAGATCCGGGAACCCAGGTGGGGGCCTGTATCGTCAGCCGGGACAACAAGATTCTCTCCATCGGCTACAACGGTTTCCCGATCGGCTGCTCGGACGACGATTTTCCGTGGGTGCGCGTGGGCGAGACGGAGCTGGATTCCAAGTATCTGTATTCCACCCACGGCGAACTGAATGCGATTTTAAATTACCGCGGAGGGAGCCTGGAAAACGCGAAGCTGTATGTGACGCTCTTCCCGTGTAATGAATGTGCGAAAGCGATCATTCAGTGCGGAATCCGCTCGGTCGTTTACGACAGCAATAAATACGGGGAAACGACGCAGGTGCAGGCGTCCCGCCGCATGTTCGAGAGCGCTGGGATTGAGCTGATCCAGTATCAGCATTCCGGAAGGCAGGTAACGCTGGAACTGTAAAGACTTTTTAAAACTGTCATATTTCAGGTAAATACCTCATATAGTATCATGAATACACCTCTCTTTGGGAGATATTTATGGGTTATATGGGAAACAGAACAGCGAATCCGGCAAATATCCCGCCGTCCGTGGTTCATGCCGCGCGGCGGGATCAAAGATATTTTCGGGAAATTGCATCGCCGGAAGTGAGACAGATTTATGAAGCGGTGGATGAGGTGCTCGATCCGATGGAGTACGAAGGGAGTCTTCTGTTTGACGAGTACCCGGATGCGGGGGAGATTTCGCGCCTGACGGATCTGGTGCTAAGCAGGGGGCGGAAGCAGGGAAAAAGACCGGTACAAGATTCCTGCGCGGGATTCGGAAATTCTGATATCGGGAAGGAAGCTGCGGATACAGGAAACGTGAATCCTGATACCGGGGACAGAATTCCGGATATGAAAATCAGAACTTCTGATGTCAGGAATGAAATTGTGGGAACAGAAGTCGGCTGTTCGGATACAGGGACAGAAACCGCGGGCGCGAAACGGGAACTTGCTGCCGCGGGATTTGAGTACCCGGCGCTGCCGAGGGAGCTTGCGAAAGCGCTCCTCTGTGAGGAAATGTGCCGCAGACGGTTCCGGCATCATATGCATCAAAAACAGACAGGGGATTATGGATAAAAAAGAGAAAAACCTCAGGTTAAAACAGCATTTAAAGAGGAAAGCAGCCGTGACGGTGCTGCTGTTTTTGGGTGTCGCTGCAGCGACTTTTTTCTTCCTGCGGGAGACGAACACCGCGGCGGCAGCCCGGGAGCTTACGGCACCGACGCTGCCGGTTCTGCGGGTGGTGCTGGGCGCAGGGCAGACGGACTGTCAGGTCAATGAGATGCATGGCTATGTGGATGAGATGGATGTCCTGAGCATGCGTGAGACGATGACACCTGTGGGGGAGGACGGCCTGCTTACCTTTGAGGCGGATACGTATGGCCGGATAATTACGGGGGTGACCTACGAGATCTATTCCTCCGAAGGATATAAGGTTGTGGCTTCCGGAAGCGCGGCCGGAGTGACCGCGGATTCCGAAAATGAGCTTGTGACATTTGAGGTTGAGGTGCCGGAATCCATCGGTGACGGCGAATATGCACTGCGCGTAATCCTGGAGATGGTTGCGGAAGACAGCGAGGAAAGCGATGCTGCCAGCGAGAGCGATTCTGACAGCGATGATGCCGACAGCGGGGAAACCGGCGAAACCAGTGTAAATTATTACACGACGCTCATGAAGGGCGAGCTGCCGGACTACGAAAGTCAGATCGCGTTTATCGAGACATTTCATGAGAATACATTTCTTGCAAGCGGCGAAACCATGATGGAGGAGTACTTCACGGCCAGTACGACCACAGTGGATTACGGGGAGATTACCTTAAGCAATACCGTTGCCGCGGCCATGTGGGGAAATCTCGGCGCGGCGCAGATCGGCGAAGCTTCCATTGATATTCTGGATTTTTCGGAAGGGATCATCGGCAGTTATCGGATTTCCTTCGTGGTTGAGACCGAGAGCGGCGGGGTTATCACCTATTATCATGCGCAGGAGATCTTTACCGTGTCCGGCGACGGAACCACAGTGCTTTCCTATCAGCGAACAATGGATGAGGTATTTTCGCCTTCTTCCACAAATCTTACGGCGACACGTATCAATCTCGGCATCCAGTCGGAGGATGAGACGGAATATATGGTAAAGAGCGGCCGGGTGGCCTTCGTGAATCACGGCACGCTGTACCTTATGTATATGTCCGGGTATGAGATCACGGAGGTGTTCTCGTTTGCCGGACAGAGTATTACGGCGGGGCTTCAGTCAAACTCCGCATTGAGTTCTGTATCTCCGGCTTCGAGTGAAGCGGGGGCAGCAGATGAAGATGAGAATACGACGGAGGAGAATGCTGACGAGGTGGAAAATGAGGATGAGCTCCTCCGCGCATGTTACCATGAGTATGATATCCGAATCATTTCCATGGACAGCGACGGCAGCATGAAGTTCATGGTGTACGGTTACATGAATTCCGGGCTCCACGAAGGGCAGGTGGGTATCGCGCTCTACAGCTACGACAGCGAGACGCTCACCACGACGGAAGAAATTTTTCTGGCTTACGACAAGTCCTACGAATATCTGAAGGAGGTAATCGGAAAAATCGCCTACATCAACAGCGACGGTTCCTTTTACCTGATGATTGAGGACAGCCTCTATTATATGGATTTTGTCGGGCGGGAATCGGTGCTCATGACCGACGGCCTTGTGGACGGAAGCTACATGGTGAACGACGACGGGGACGTGGTTGCCTGGAATGAGGACGGAGAAGTTTACAGTGCTTCGCGCATTCGTCTGGTGGATCTGGAAGAGGGCAGCGATATTTTGATTTCGGCGGAGGACGGCAAGACGGTCCGCTCGCTGGGGTTCATAGGCACGGATTTTCTCTACGCCATCTCCGCGGAGGAAAACCTGACCACGGATGATTACGGCAACACGGTGTACGCCGCGGAGGCGATTGTTATTCTGGATGAGGAGGGAAATGAGAAGCGCCGCATCGAAAAGGACGGCTATTACCTCACGGATATCACCATCACGGACAATATGATCTCGTTTGACTACAGCGAAAAATCGGTCAATGAGGACGGGGAGGTTCGATTTACTGCGGTCGGGGAAGACCAGGTAATCGGACAGGCCACATCGACGTCGTCATCGACGAGCTTCAGTCACGTGACGGACGACGTGAAGGGACGCTGCCTGGTGCTGGCCTACGGTTCGACCTACACGTTTTCCAATGATCTGATTACACAGAAGTGCACGGTGTATAATAAGGAAGATGATGAGCGAAAGATTTCCACGGTACTTCACGGGGAGCAGTATTATTATGCTTACGGGAGAGGGAATCTTCTCGGCATGTACGACAGCGCGGCGGAGGCTGTGGAGGCGGCGAGTGCGGTCTACGGTTATGTGATTGATTCGAACGGTACAGTCGTGTACCGGCGCGGGGAACGGCAGTATTACATGTATCTGCTGGAGGTGACGGTGAGCGACGGCGAGGCGATCCTCGAGGCCTACACGGCCGGGACGGCCCTCGACTTAAGCGGCGCGTCGCTGTCCATCCTGCTGGAATATGTGGGACAGCGGACACCGGTGCTGGTAAATACGCCGGATGGCTGGGCGATGATTGTGGATTACGACAGCTCGCTGGTGGGCATCCGGTATCTGGATACAAATAAGAAGGTGGAACTGGAAAAGGCGGACGCGGAGGCGCTCTTCGAAGAAGGGGGCAATGTGTTTGTGGTGATTCCGTAAAAAGGGGAGGCAGGTAAGTACGAAATGTACTCACTTGCCTCCTTTTTTGTTACTTTTAAGGTATATGGTTTTACATCAGGTTTTCCGGATTCAGGCACTGGAGTTCTGGAAGGGTGAAGCGGCCGTCTTTGCGGATGAGGACGTCGTCGAAGTAAATCTCGCCGCCGCCGTATTCGGGGCGCTGGATGCAGACCAGATCCCAGTGGATGGACGAACGGTTCCCGTTTGGAGCTTCGTCGTAGCAACGGCCCGGGGTAAAGTGGAAGGAGCCTTTGATTTTTTCGTCAAAGAGAATGTCCTTCATGGGGAAGGTGACATAGGGGTTCACGCCGATGGCGAATTCGCCCACATAGCGCGCACCCTCGTCCGTGTCGAAGATCTCGTTGATGCGCTTGTTGTCGTTCGAGGTGGCTTCGATGATCTTGCCGTCCTTGAAGAGGAGGCTGATGTTCTCGAAGGTGAAGCCCTGGTTGACACTCGGCGTGTTGTATGTAATGCGGCCGTTGACGGAGTCGCGCACCGGAGCAGTGTAGACTTCGCCGTCCGGGATGTTCAGCTCGCCCGCGCAGGGGATGGCTGGAATGTCTTTGATGGAGAAGGTCAGGTTTGTGCCGGGCCCCTTGATGTGAACGCGGTCAGTGCGGTTCATCAGGTCCACCAGCGGCTCCATGGCGGTTGCCATCTTCGCGTAATCCATGGTGCAGACATCGAAATAAAAGTCTTCAAAGGCCTCCAGGCTCATGCCTGCAGACTGGGCCATGGAGTTGTTCGGGTAGCGAAGCACCACCCAGCGGGTCTTCGGGATGCGGATATTGCCGTGCACCGGGGTCCAGTACAGGCGCTGGTAGAGTGCCATGCGGTCGGAGGGCACGTCGGCCTGCTCGGACAGGTTGGCGCTGCCGCGGATGCCGGCGTAGCAGTCCATCTCGGCCATCTCGGCCGCGTCCACCTTCGCCATGATTTTCAGCTGGTCTTCATTGGCACCCAGCTGAATCTCGCGGGTCAGGCGCTCATTTTCATACTTTACAAAGGGAAGCCCGCCGGCGGCGTAGACATCCTTTACCATCTGCCGGGCCAGGTCTTTCGTGTCCTCGCCTGTGGCGTGGATGAGCACCTTCTCGCCGGGCATGACGTGCATGGAATAGTGCACAAGATTTGCGGATAATTTTTTGATTCTCGGATCCATAGTATTTGTTCAACCTCTTATAATAAGTACATAGCCAGTGAAAAACGATGGTTATACACTTACCCTTTCTGTAGATTTATAGATGAGTGTGACACCTGGGTAGCTCTCCGTCTGGCGGGGAGGCTTTAAGCCGATTCCACCGATAGGGTATTCTAACTGTTTTGGACGAAAAAGTAAAGGGTTTAGTAAAATCTTCCCTAAAAATCAATTGACAATATTATGGGAGACAAAGCGCTGCTTTTGCAGACAGATACGGACGTGAATCTGGACGGTACAGTAAACTCTAACGATTTACTGGCTGTAGTGAAGTACGTGAGCGGGAGGACATCTTCATTAAATTAAAGCTTCTGCAACTGAAATGTTCGGAAAGCATGGGAGAGAGAAAAAATTCCCTGTTGAACGGAAGCTTTGCGAACATTTTATAAGAAACCGGGCAGGAGAAGTTCGCCTGCCCGGTTTTTGGAGAATTGCCTGTGTCGGTCATAAAATTTCGGTTTTTTTCATATGCCGTACGGAAGCCCAGATAGCGTAAGCCATGGCGCAGAGCTCGGAGATCCAGAAAGCGTACCAGGCATAGTCCACACCGAACTGGCCGGAAAGAAGCCAAATGCCCGGAACCAGCAGGATGAACTGGCGGAGCGCGGTGCCCAGCATGTTGACGACACCGTTGCCAAGACCGGACATGGTGTAGCCCAAAATCATGGTGACGGACGCGAAGGGGAAGGTCCAGGCGATGATGCGCAACGCCGGGCGGCCCAGAGCGAGCATTTCTTCGCTGGCGGAGAAGAGGCTCAGAAGCTGTCCCGGGAAAGCGAAGAAGACAGCCGAGATGACGGCCGAGATGACGACCGCCGCCGGCACCATGACGCGGATGAGGGAGAGGACTCTGTCTTTCAGGCCCGCGCCGAAGCTGTACCCCGCGATGGGGATGGCGGCCTGCCCCATGCCGTTCATGGGCATGAACAGGAAGGTCTGGAGCTTGTAGTAGGCGCCGAAGAAGGCCACGGCCGTCGAGGAAAAGTCGATCAGGATGGCGTTTACCGCCGACAGCATGAGGCTGCCCAGCGCCTGGGTGATGATGGTGGGCAGGCCGACGGTGTAAATTTTTGCCAGCAGGGATTTCTCGAAGCGGAAGCCTTTGAAGTGTACCTGTACTGCCGGGTTATGAAGTCTGTTTAGCAGAATGCCCACCGCGCCGGACACCCACTGACCGATGACCGTGGCGATGGCCGCGCCCTGGATGCCCATTTTCGGGAAGAAGAGCAGCCCGAAGATCAGCAGCGGATCCAGAATCAGGTTGGTCACCGCCCCGGACACAAGGGAAATCATGCTGTCGAAGGTGTTGCCCACTGCCTGCAGGAAGCGCTGGTAGATGGTGCCCAGAAAGATACCCAGGCAGCCGACCATGCAGATGAACAGGTATTGTTGACAATATTCGCCGATGGCTGCGTCGTCCGTAAACATGCGCACGAACAGGCCGGTGCAGGTGAGGCCAAGGATCATGAACACTGCCGTGCCGATCAGGGAGAGTGCAAGGCCGGTGGTGGCCACTTTTCCTGTCATGTCGTACTGCTTTGCGCCCAGGCTGCGGGACAGCAGCGAGTTTACGCCAACGGCCGTGCCCACCGACACCGCGATCATCAGCAGCTGGATGGGGTAGGCGAGTGATACGGCGGTCAGCGCGTCCTCACTGATCCTCGCCACGAAGATGCTGTCCACGATATTGTACAGGGACTGCACCAGCAGGGAGATCATGAGCGGCAGAGACATGTTAAAGACCAGGGACGGCATCGGCGTGGATTCCATCTTGTTGTTTCGGCTGGCTGCACCCGTTTGGTTATTTGGGTTGATTTGACTGTTCCGGGTGTTTTGACCGGACATGTCTGCCTGAGTGTTTCGATTGTTTTGATTTTTCTGATTGTCTGGTTTCTTCTGTTCCATTTTTTCCTCCAACAGATATCATGTATTATGTATGGACGCTGCAACCACATTTGAAGATGCGGTGCGGATGAATCCATGCGCTCGGAAATGTCGGAGATTCCCTCACATTTCCGCAGCCGGAGATTCCCTGTAGTAAAAAAGAAAGAACGTGCAAGCCGAAAATGGTTTGCACGTTCTTTACGGTAACGGTCGCGTCCGTGCATTATTCTAACGCATTTTTGAATTTTTGCAAGCAGATTCTTCCATTGTAATTTTGCACAAAAACAGGAACATTTTTGACAAAAATTTTACAAAATGAGAATTGATTTCTTCCCTGAATTTCAGTACACTAACAGGCAATTTTGGAGCGCCTTATGCAGGAATCCATACATGTGGACGCAGATTTTTGTTGTGCGGGCTTCGTCGAATGCGGTTCTACGCAGCGTTTTTGACAGAACTGCGCGTGGACATTTGGAAATAAAACTGCAGGGAAGCTGTCTTCACATGATTTGTCAGCCAGCTTAGACGCGCCGGGGTTTAATATTTTTATGGAAAGCTTCTGACAGGAAAATGCGCGGTTTCGCTTACATATCTTATGAATTCGGCCGGATTTGAGGCCGGTTTCGCAAAGCGTTCTGCCGTAAATCTGCCATATAAGGATGGATTCCGGTCGATTGCTTTCAAAAAGGAGAATGGGTATGAACACGAAGACCAAAAGAATTCTCGCTCTGCTTATGACGGCTGTATTTGTATTTTCATTTGCCGCCTGCGGTTCCAGCAGCGATGAAGATGAGACAACAACCACTGCAGCTGAGGCAGACACCACCACGACAGCGGCGGAAGAGGACGATACTACTGCAGTAGCAGAGGACGATACCACCGCAGCGGATGCGGAGTCTGATGTGATGACTTACGCAGAGTATGCGGCAGCGGATGTTGACACTGAAGTTACCATCGAGACCTATGTGCAGGCAAAGCAGGCATGGTGGGAAGACAACGGCGTAGGCAAGGCTACGATCTATACGCAGGATGAGGATGGCGCGTACTTCCTCTATGAGCTGCAGTGCACCGAGGACGAGTACAACAACGACCTGACTGAGGGCGCACATATTCGCGTGACCGGTTACAAGTCGGAGTGGTCCGGCGAGGTTGAGATTACGGACGGCACGTTTGAGGTTGTCGACACGGAAACTTATGTGGCGGAAGCCATGGATGCCACCAGCCTTCTTGCGGACGAGAGCCTGATCGATTATCAGAACCAGAAGGTATCCTTCTCAGGGCTGACCGTGGAAGCTTACAATGAGGACGGCGATGCGTTCAGCTATGCATGGGACGGTTCGGGTTCCGCGGATGCGAACAGCGACCTGTACTTCAATGCTTCCATTGACGGCGTTACATACTCGTTCGTTGTGGAGTCTTATCTGTGCGATAACACAACGGATGTTTATGCAGCGGTTGAGGCATTAAATGTCGGCGATGTGATCGACATGGAAGGTTTCCTGTACTGGTATGACGGTGTGAATCCGCACATCACTTCTGTGACGGTTCAGTAAAGATACATCTATTTCCGGGGTGACTACGTTGACGTTGCCCCGGAAATTTAAGTCAGCCCCGGAGCGCCCTGTGTTTCACGGGCTGTGCGTGAATAGACAATAAAAACAGGGTAAGCTGTACATCAAAAGTGGACAGCTTCTTTTTTTTGTGTTAAGATGTCGTAAATGAATTGATGAAGTGAAAAGGGGGCACCATATGAGATTATTGCTGGCCGAAGACGAGCGTGATTTAAATGATATTATCGTAAAAAAGCTGACCTCCGAGGGGTACAGCGTGGACAGCTGCTACGATGGCGAGGAGGCGATCCACATCCTCTCTTACACGGACTATGATGCGGTGATTCTGGACATCATGATGCCGAAGGCGGACGGTTATGCCGTGTTGCGCAGCTTAAGAAACGCCGGAAAGACGGTGCCGGTGCTGTTTCTGACGGCCCGCGACGCCATCGCCGACCGGGTGCAGGGGCTGGACGCCGGGGCAAACGATTACCTGGTGAAGCCGTTTTCCTTCGAGGAGCTCTCGGCGAGAATCCGGGCGCTGACCAGGACATCTTACGGGCAGGCAACGAACCTTCTGACGGTGGCGGATCTGGTGCTCGACCCGGCGGCCCACAGCGTGCGGCGGGGTGCCAGGCAGATCGCGCTCTCCGCGAAGGAGTTTGCCCTGCTGGAATACCTCATGTACAATAAGGGGCGCGTACTCTCGCGGGAGCAGATCGAGAATCATATCTGGAATTTTAATTATGAAGGCGGGACGAACGTGGTGGACGTGTATATCCGCTATCTGCGCAGGAAGGTCGACGACGGCGAAGATGTGAAGCTGATCCAGACGGTGCGCGGGAGAGGGTATCGGATCAGTGAGTAGTGGATAGTGAGCAGTGGTTAGTGAACAGTGAACAATAAAGAAGATATCGGGTCTAAAGTGATGATACCACGGATTCTTCCGCGCTACGCGCTCGCTGAATCCTAAAACATTGAGATTTCGCTCTTTTTTCGAAAATAGCTACAACTTCATGTTTTGTGGGTCCTAACCACATGGAATCGGAAGTAAGCTCCCGATTCTTGAAGTAAATGCTTTGCGTTAAATTCTGGACTTTGGACTCTGGCATCATAAATAATGAACAGGAAATGCCCGGAGCCGAGATCTTTCAGATACCCGGCGGGCAATGAACAGGATAATTAGAATGAAGAATCTCTCAATTCGATTAAAAATCACCCTCTGGTTTGCGGCCGCGCTGATTTTGATGGTTGCGCTTTCGTTTGTCTCGGTTTTCCTCGCCAGCAACCGTGTCTTTCAGAAGACCATTCAGGACAATCTGATCGAGGTGGTGGAGAGCAATATTGATGAGATCCGCTATTTCGAAAGCGCTGACAGCGCGGCGGCCGCGGTGGGGATGGAGTATTATCTTCTCTACAACGGAAATTATCTGGGCATCGATGACGATTATCTGGATTCTGTGAACGAGGTCTATACGGCGCTCTACAGCGAGGACGGCACCTTTATCTACGGGGAAAACCCTGTCGCCAGACAGACGGCGGAGCTGGCATTTACGGATTCCGTGATGCAGAAAATAAGAGTGAATGGCACTTTGTACTATGTGTTTGACCGCGAGCTCACGGCGGACGGACTGGAAGGGCTGTGGCTGCGCGGTGTGGTTTCGGAGGAGCAGGGGAGCGCACAGATATCGTCCATCTTTCTTGTGACGCTGATCGCGCTGCCGGCGTTGCTGGTGGTGGCGGTGGTCGGCGGCTATATGATCGCCGGGCATATCCTGATGCCGCTGCGCGAACTGTCTGCGGCGGTCTCCCGCATCGGCGATGGGGAAGATCTGAAGGCGCGGATCGACATCGGCAGCGGGCAGGATGAGGTACACGAGCTGGCGAATCAGTTCAACGGGATGTTTGAGCGGCTGGAGGAGTCCTTCGAGACCGAGCGCCAATTTACTTCCAACGCTTCCCACGAGCTGCGTACACCGATGACGGTGATCCTGGCCCAGTGTGAGTATTCGCTGGAGGAGCCACGGACGGAGGAGGAATACGTGCACGCGCTCACTGTCATCGAGCGGCAGGGCCGCAAGATGTCGAAGCTCATCCGCGACATGCTGGACTTCTCGCGGCTGAAGCTGCGGACGGATTATTATATGAAGGTGCCGGTGAACCTGGGGCATCTGGTGGCATCCATCTGTGAGGATATGGCGATTTTGAGGGAGAAAAATATCGAGCTCACCTTCGATGCGGAGGAAGGTATCCTGATTTCAGGAAACGAGACGCTGCTGACGCGTTTGCTGGGTAATCTGATCGGGAACGCGTATCGTTACGGTAGGGAGGACGGGCATATTTATGTGGCTTGCCGAATTTGCAGGGAAGAGAGCGGAGACACAGGTGTAAATGTAAAATCAGAAAATGAATTTTCACTGCACGGCGTGTATGTTCCAAAGGAAAATGAGCTCAGGAAGGATAAAAACTGTGCGATCTTGACAGTGGCGGACGACGGGATCGGAATCGCCCCGGAGGAGCAGAAAAAAATATTCCGAAGGTTTTACCAGGTGGACACGGCCCGGGCGGACGACGGCACCGGACTGGGGCTCGCCATGGCGTGGGAAATTGCGCAGTATCATGACGGAACGATTTTCGTGGAGAGCGAGGCGGGGGTGGGAAGCTGTTTCACGGTGGTGCTGCCGGTGGTGAAGGAATAGGATTTGACTTAGATATAAAATACAATATCGTGTGTTTCAGAGCAAAATTTCTTAGAGTAAGTTTAGAACGGATTTTATATTTGCAGTTTAAAAATTCAGCTTGCATGGCAGCGGTTGTCTGGCATATAATAAGGGGCGTATAGGTTCATCTGTTGAAAAGATGAGCAAACAGTGGTTTATGTGGAATATTTTGCAGGTAGGGTGATGAATATGGAGCAGATAAAAGATAACAAGTTGAAAAAAATGCTTCAGGAACTGGTAAAGTTGCTCTGGCAAATGTATGGTGATAAACTTAAAACGGTGATTCTGTATGGTTCGGTTGCAAGGGGAACCCAAACGGAAGGCTCGGATATAGATATCATGGTGCTGGTAGACGGTGATAATGCTTTGTTGCGCAGTTTTTGGGATAAATTATCTGATGTCTCAACGGAAATGGCATTGAAATATTTTGAGGTTTTTTCCATTATAGATGTCAGCTATCAGGAGTACAATAGCTGGAAAAAGATTTCACCATTTTACAAAAATGTTAGCAGCGAGGGGGTTATTTTGTATGGCACTTGATACGGCATCATTGTCCAGATATCGATTAGATCGCGCGAAAGAAGATTTGACAGCGGCGATTAGCAACCATAAAGAAGGGCTTTTTAAGGCTTCAATCAATCGTTCGTATTATGCAATCTTTCATTGTATTCGTGCAGTGAATATCACAAAGGGATTTGATTCATCGAAACATGCTCAGGTAATTGCTTATTTTAACAGATATTTTGTACACACGGGAGAGTTTGCCCGCAATACATATAAACTTATTGATAAAGCTTATCGGATACGTGAGAGATGTGATTATCAGGATTTTTTCCTTGCATCGCGGGAGGATTCTGAAGCGCAGATTGAATGTGCGAAAGAGTTTATAAGAGTTTCAGAGGAGTATCTTAACAAAAAGTTGGAAATTCAAACTGGAAGCAGTTCAGGGACGGAAATGACAGATGCTAAATCGGGTCAGAAACAGGACACAACAGAATCAAACTCTTAAATTATGAATTGATGGCGTTGTTATAAAAAAGTTTATAAAAATTTTAGAAAAGTGCGCGTTGTATTTCGCGCATTTTTCTGTTCTAAAGGAAAAGAATGTACGAAAGAGTCATGGTAAAAGTAAGCGTAAGTCGTTGCAGGGGCTTTGAACACCGATGGGAGGGAAGTATTATGAGGCAAAATGGAAGGAAAAAGGAATCCGGCGGAGTTTGGGCGGTGCGAATTGTCAGTGGGATCCTGATGATTTTGTTGGCCTTATGTGCCGTATTCGGTCTTGCTCTTGCAGCGGGAAATCTGATTGGCAGGAAAACCGCAGGAGGATTTCGCTGCTTTACCGTACTGACAGGCAGTATGGATCCGAAACTTACCGAGGGAGATCTGGTCATTGTGGGCAAAACGGATGCGGGGCAGATCGCAGAGGGGGATATCATTGTTTTTTATCCTTTACAGGAGTCGGATGATTACCTGATCCATCAGGTGACGGAAAAGGTCGACAATTATGAGGAAAGCGGAACCACCTGTTTTTATACTTCGGGAACAAAGGTGAAAGAGGAAGATGGGATTCTTGTAGATGAGGAACGAGTGGTCGGAACGGTGGATGTGATCTTTCCGAAACTTGGATATATCGCGCGGTTTCTGCTGGTTCGGTGGTACTGTGTGATTATTTATATCTCGCTGCTGTTTCTTATGCTGCGGATGCTTGAATTTTGGCTTAAATGTCGGAAGCCGGAGACCGGTGCATCGGAGCGTGAGTACAAGAAGCATGAGGAATGCCTGCCTGCGGAGGACAAGAAG